>CALXZM010000007.1 GCA_944393245.1 uncultured Alphaproteobacteria bacterium | reverse complement strand
GCGGTGTTTTGGCATGACAAGGGGTATAAAATTTATCGCAAACTGATTGAATATATTCGTCATCGCCAGGAACGCGCCGGGTACCAGGAAATATCAACCCCGTCCGTTATGGACAGATCATTGTGGGAACGCAGTGGGCATTGGGCGAAATACGGTGAACACAATTATTCTGGAAAAACCCAGGATGGAAAAACATTTTGTGTAAAGCCGATGTCATGCCCGGGTGGGATGTTGGTGTTTGGCCAGGGTATTAAATCGTACAAGGATTTGCCGTTGTATCTGGCCGAATTTGGCAAGGTTAATCGGTACGAGGCCGCTGGCGGTCTGTCTGGGTTGCTGCGTGTGCGCGAATTTACCCAGGACGATGCGCATATTTTCTGTACCGAAGAACAATTGGAGGACGAGGTTGTAAAAATCCTGCGCTTTATCAAGGATATTTATGCGAAATTCGGATTTGACAAGATTTCAATGAAATTGGCCACGCGCAAGGATTCTGAATTTCGCATCGGTTCCGATGAAATTTGGGACAAGGCCGAAGGGGCATTAAAACATGCGTTGGATGCCAATGGTATCGAATATGAAATTGCCCCGGGTGATGCCGCGTTTTATGGACCGAAAATTGATAATTATTTGAAAGATGCGCTGGGGCGTACATGGCAATGTGGTACAGTGCAACTGGATATGAATTTGCCGGAACGGTTTGATTTGTCCTATATCGGTGAAGACGGTGAAAAACATCGCCCGATTATGTTGCATCGTGCTATGTTGGGATCAATTGAACGCTTTATGGGGATATTGCTGGGATCAACGGGTGGTAATTTACCGTTGTGGTTGTCACCGGAACCAGTTGTTGTGACACCGATTTCGGAAAAATTCCGCGAATATGCCGTTGAAATCGCAGACCGTCTGCGTGATGCGGGTGTGTATGCGCGTGCGGATTTGCGTGATGAAAAGGTTAATTATAAAATCCGCGAATTGTCGTTGGCAAAAACGCCAATCATTGCCGTTGTGGGCGAAAAAGAAAGCGCAGACCGCAGTGTAACGTTGCGTCGTTTGGGTGTGGAAAAACAAGAAACCATGCCATTGGACGATTTTGTCGCACAAATGCGCGATGCGGTAAAAATGCCAGCGTAAGTATAATAAAAAAAATATGGCGCGGACGTTCCGCGCCATTATAATATGTATGAAACACAAAGGAAGGATATATGAAAAAAGCACTGTTTTTGTTGGCGATTTGTGTGACGCCTGTGATTTTATCTGCGTGTGCAACAAAGTGTGAAACAGAACCGATTGTTGAAGAAAATCATAAACTGATTGTGCCACCAAATTTTGGACAAATGCCAAAGTAAATAAAATTACTTAGTCTTTGGAAAATGCGGTTTTTTATGATATAATAAATCGTAAGTAAATATGGGGGAATCCTGATGAATAATGACGACAATTTGGATTTATTGGATTTGAATGATGATGCCGATACAACGGATGCTTTGCCAGATGCGGCACCGTTAACTGCGCCACGTCCGAAAAAACCATGGTTGCTGATGGCGGTGGGGGTGTTGATTATCATATTGGCGACGTACGTCATTATTCGCATCGTTGGGGATGATTCGTCATCCACGATGGAAGTTGATTTGGATGCGCCGGCGGTTATTGTTGACGGTGTTGACCAAAATGCGCCATTGGTTGTTGGAAATGTGGAACCGCAACCGACAAATGTTGCACCGGCACCAAAACAGGCACCACAACCCCAACCGGTACAGCAACCGGCAAATAAGCCCGGGCCAGTGGAACAACAGCCCAGACCACAACCAGATGTTCAAAATACTGCGCCTGGGGTTCCTGTGCGTGTGATAGAGGATAGAAAAGAAGTTACGTTTAATCCAGATGCCCAGGATACTAAACCAGTGGCAAAGCCCGCGTCACAACCGGCCGCAAAAAAACAGCCCGCGCGTCGCGCAACACAACCGGCCCAGCGCGCACAAAATACACCACGTACATATTCGTGGTATGCACAGATTGGATCGTACAGTACGCGTGCGTTGGCGGAATCCGGGCAAAAGCAATTACAGGCATCGCATCAGAATTTGTTTAATGGACATCAGTTTGTGATTTTGGCCGCTGTATTGCCAAATGGAACAACAACATACAGATTACGTGTTGGGTTTAATACGTCTGGGGATGCCAATAATTTCTGTCGTAATGCCAAGGCCGATGGTCTGGAATGTTATGTAACAAAATAATAACAGGGGAATGAATAATGGGAAATTTTGGATGGACTGAAATACTGGTAATTGTTGTTCTGGCGATTATTTTGTTCGGGCATAATAAAATTCCAGGCATGATGAAAAATTTGGCGGATGGGATAAATACTTTTAAAAAAGAAATTAAAAATTCGTCAAAAAAAGATACGAATAAGCCGGCAAAAGCCGGAAAGACCGAGACCGTAAAAAACACGGCGGCAGAAAAAACAAAAAATGTTAAAAATAACGCGAAAAAGCCGGTAAAGGCCGGGGAAAAATCTGGTACAAAGGCGGGTAAAAAATCAACTGCGAAAAATACAAATAAATAAATTGTGCGATTCGTTTTTTGGGGTGCGTGATTTGTGTAAAATCACGCACTTTTTATTTCTTTTATATTTGTTTTAATGGTATAATATCGAACGGTATGACGGGTTGTCATACTGGGGATTCGAAACCCCTGAATCTGGTGTCTGTGTGACATAAAACAACTCCAACCAAATTGGGTTGGAGGGGGCGAATATAAAAAATAAGCCCACTATACCAGATTATAGTTTCGAACCTCCAACCACCTGATGTTTTCGGTGGTTTTTTGTTGTGTTTGTGTGTGGGGGGATTATGAAATATTTTTTGGCTATATTTGGGTGTGCATTGGTGTGTATGGGGGCGTTTGCAGATGAGGCAAGTTCGCCATTTGTATCAGATTTAGCGGGTGCAAACCAAGACATGAATACTGATGAATATCAGGCGGTTGCTAAATTACAAATGGAATTAATAAATTCTGAATTGGATGAAATTGCGGAAACGGTGCGACAACTGAACCCTGATTTATATTATCAAATGCAACCCAAGTCAAAAATGGAACAATTTTATGCGTATCGTTCGTGGTTAGCGGTACAGGCGTTTGATTGGTACAGAAATCGTTTAATTGCAGATTTGAAATTAAAAAGTAAAAACACAGGGCGGCATATAAAAATAATCGAATCACAAAATATAGACCGTGTTTTTTTAAGTGATGACGAATTAGATAAATATATTTCTGAAAATTGCGTTGGTGACGCTTTCATGTGTCAATTTTGGCTGGATCGTGGAAAGTATGACACAACTGAATGTTTTACCAAGGATGGATTTCGTGAAGAAGAAATATGTGAATATGCGTTGGATTTCGAAGAATATACATTGTTAATCCAACCGGATGAAATATTTGTTGTCAAGGGCGATGCCGCAGATAATACGTTTACTTTTTATAATATTTTGAAAATTGAACAAGAAACGAATATTTCTTTGGATATACAATACAGTGCTGGGAATTTAACCGAATGGATAGAATATGATAATCGTACAAGGCGACTGAATAACACTTTGAACGGCATGAGTGATAGAGAAAGAAAAGAGTTTATAAAACAGTATAACCAGGCGTATATAAATGGTGAAATTGATAACTATATGCCGGGTTTGGAGGTATGGGGAATTGGCACTGACACAATAGGGTTGTTTCAATAAATGAAAAAATTGATGTCATTGTTGTTTATTGGGTGTTTTATAGAATCTGTATTTGCGGCAGGTTTGTATGATTTGGATTTAGGCGATAATCCGTATATGGTGGCGTATAAAAAAACAGATTCTGTGGTAATTATTGATACATATGACAAAATTGTCGCCATGGAACAAAAATATAATTCTGCTGTTGCGCGGGAACAGTCATTGGCAAATCGTATGTTGGGTGCGGCGGCAATTGGTGCGGGTGGTATTGGCGGAATGATGTTGGCGTCTGGTATTGCGGAACAACGCGCGGATGCGGACGCTGAACGTGATATGGCGGCGTATCTGGC
>CALXZM010000006.1 GCA_944393245.1 uncultured Alphaproteobacteria bacterium | reverse complement strand
AAGTTCAAACCGGTGGCATTGTTGGTGGTGCCGGTGTTGTTGGCGGGGCGGTTGGAAATGTATTAATAAATTATGTGGGTGACGGTAAATAAAAACATGCCCGCATTTGCAGGCACGTTTTTATTTATACATGTTTTATATTACAGGCCACGTTTTTCGTGTTCTTCCTGTTCGTCAACGGTCATTGTTGCCAATGGACGCGCCAACATACGCGACAGGCCGATTTCATCACCAGATACAACACTGTATCCGTATGTGCCATTTTCGATTCGGTCCAATGCAGCGTTTATTTTTTTTAACAGGTTATTATCACGTTCCGACATGCGCAGATTCATGGTGATTTCTTGTTCAAATGTTGCATTGTCAGATTCGTCACCAACGCCTGCTGCATCAGTTTGTTCCGCCATGCGAACCGCGTTCAAGGTCGATGCTGAATCATGCAACAGTTCTTCTTTTTGTGCGGATAACAATTGATAAAAGTATGCCAATTGTTGTGGGCACATGTATGGTTCCGATTTTTTGGGAACGTATTTTGGTGGTAATTCAATGTTTTTATAGTTTTTTTCTGCCATCTTTAGGATCCTTTTAGTTCACGTATCCAATCCATAAGAGTTTCTGCATCCATCAGGCCGGTGCGGGCCTCTATCACTTCGCCATCGCGGAATGCCAGAATGCTGGGGATGCTGCGAATTCCGTATTTTGCAGGTGTGCGTCTGTTTGATTCGTCGATTTCAAATTTGATAAATTTTACATCTGGTACCTGGTCCGATACTGATTCAAATATTGGACCAAACATACGGCATGGACCGCACCATGGTGCCCAGAAATCGACCAACGATAAACCAGAACCGGTTAACGATTCAAACGTTGCGTCATTTGCGTGTTCCAAAGCCATCTTTTTCTCCTTCGTTGTTGATATTTCACACGAGTGTATTATAATCATCGCAAAATGCAAGAGAAAACATAAAATGAATAATATCATATACTTAGATGCTGCGGCCAGTGCGCTGAAACCAGAGGTGGTAATAAATGCGGAAACAAAATTTCTGCGCGAATCATACGCTAATGCGGGGCGGGGAATTTGTGCACGTGCCAGTAATGTTGATAATATGATTGCAAATGCGCGTGCGCATGTTGCGAAATTTATAAATGCAAAACCAGAACAGGTCGTTTTTACCGCTGGAACAACAGATGGTATGAACAGAATCACTCGTATAATAAATGATAAAGTGTGTGGTGCGGGATTAAAAAATAAAACTGTGATGGTGTCCGATTTGGATCATCACAGTGCGCGTTTGCCGTTCGAGCTGTTATATGATTCTGATTCGTGCAATATCGTTCTGTGTCCAATGGATGCGCAGTATAATTTGATGTGTTCGGATATGCCGTATGCAGATGTCTTTGTTATAACTGCTATGTCAAATGTTATGGGAATCCCCCAAGATGTTGCCGGATTGGTTGCGGCGGCACGTAAAAAAAATCCTGATGTTATAACAGTTGTGGATGCGGCGCAATATGTTGTACATAGCGAAATTGATGTCCAAAAATGGGATTGTGATTTTATGTGCTTTTCGGCGCATAAAATTGGGGCAGACACAGGTTTGGGAATTATGTATATAAAAAATCCAGAACGGTGGATAAGCCCCGATAAGTTTGGTGGCGGAATGATTTCAAAAATAACGGGCAGTGCAACTGAACATGATGCCTGTTTTCAATGGGAAAATGCGCCAGCTAAGTTTGAAGCGGGTACGTTGCCGTTAACGCAAATTATAGGATTGCCAGTTGCCATAGATTATTTGTCTGCGAATCGACCAGATTTGAATTTAATTAAATATTTGTATGACAGATTGTCAGAAAATCATAGAATTAAAATTATAACCCCGCGGGATTCAACGTTGTTGACTTTTTATGTCCCAGATATGCATATATTGGATTTTGGGGCATCTGTTGGTGCGCGTGGGGTATGTTTGCGTGTTGGCAATATGTGCGCCAGTTGGATTCACAGGGCGTTGGGATTAAATGGGACGGCGCGTATTTCTGTTGGGGCGTGGAATACAATGGATGATGTTGTGCGGGCCGCTGATATAATAGAAAACATAGTCGGGTAAAGATATGGTACCGTTGAACAAAGAAAATGTGATAGAGGTTTTACAGTCTGTATATGATCCTGAAATTCCAGTAAATATATGGGATTTAGGATTGATATACGATATTACAATTACAGATGATAATGTTAATATAAAAATGACTTTTACCAGTCCAACGTGCCCCATGATGGAAGATTTGTTACAGCAGGTACATGATACCGTTGCGGCAATTGCCGGTGGGCGAAATGTTGTGGTTGATTTGGTTTGGGACCCACCATGGGATTTGTCGCGTATGTCTGATGCGGCGCGGTTGGAATTAGATTTGACTGAACAGGGATGGTAATTCGGTATGACATATACAGAAATGAAAAATATTTTGGCGACTGTTGATGACCCAGTTGAAAAGCTGGAATTAGTTATGGATTTTGGGGCACATATGCCGCCGGTGCCGGATTCCGCCGTGTGCAGTGATATTGTTGGTTGCGCGTCGTGGGCGCAAATTTGCCGGGATGGTAATCGTTTTTATGGACGTGCCGATTCGGGGTTGGTGCGTGGTATTGTTGCAATAATTACGGCAATGGTGGATGGCAAGGCACCAGATGAAATAAAAAAAATGGATTTAGCAGGGGAATTTGCAGCACTGAATTTAAACCTGGGGACGGGGCGTTTGGGTGGTGTTAATTCTATGATTAGTTTTTTACAGAATTTGTGATAATATTACTATGGGTTTGTATATTATAAATTGGGCGCAAAGGCATGGGCGAAGCAAAAAAAATGTTACATATTGGATTTTGGGCGGTTTGTCTGGTGCTGATGTTATCCGCAATACTGCAAGTATGTTATCGTACACAAAACAGAATGCGTAACAGGGTACGAAATGCAATTGTCCAAACACAGCAGGATATTGCCATTGCCCAGGCTGATTTTGCATCGTTCGTGCGACCTGAAATTTTACGCAATTTGGTTACCAGTGTGTATCCTGAATCAGAAGTAATTAGTTTTCACAAAAATGTTTCTGTTTATGATTTGCCAGACAGAAAAGAAAGCGCGTCGCAACAATAATGTTTGAAATAGGCAAGGATGTTTTTAAGCATGGATTTTTAGGGGTATCGGATAACCGAACCGGTCGGCGACGCATGCGGTTTATATACTATGTGTTTGTGGCGGCATTTGCTGTATTTGTTGTACGTACACTGCAATTGGGTATAGAGGGTACAGACCGGGCCAGACGTGCGGGTGCAGATGGCGAATGGACGGCGCAACGTGCAGATATAATTGACAGAAATGGTGATATTTTGGCTAAAAATATTATGTCTGGGCATATAACGTTGCGGCCACCATCGGTAAAGGATGCGGATGCAGTCGCACAAACGATTCATCAAATATTGCCATATGAATATACTTTGGCCCAGGCACTGGATTTGATAAATTCAGGTAAACGATTTATTTATGTGAAAAAGTATGCGTCTGATGCCCAGCGTGATGTCGTGGAACAGGCAAAATTGACCGGGTTGGAAATAGAGGCCGAACAAAAGCGGCGTTATCCAAAACGCAGACTGTTTTCACATATAATTGGCTTCGTTGGGCGTGATGGATATGGGTTAGAGGGCGTAGAACGCATTTATGATGATTATCTGCGTGAAAATACCGACCCGTTGCAATTGTCGCTGGATGCACGAATTCAGGCAATTTTTTATGAACAGTTATCAATGGCAATGCAACGTTATCAGGCCAAGGCCGCAATGGGTTTATTGATGAATTCACGAACAGGTGAAATGATTGCCATGGTGTCATTGCCAGATTATGATCCTGAAAATATAAGTTTAGACCCAGCATCGAATCGATTGTTTTTGCCATTGCGGGGCGTGTTTGAAATGGGGTCTATATTTAAAATATTTAATACTGCCATGGCAATGGAAAATGGCATAGATAAAGAGTATTATGTTGCAGAACCTTATCCGGTCAGGGATTCCAGGGGACGCTTAATCAAGGAAATTGGCGATGTACGCAGTTTTAAACCGCCACGTCCTGAATTAACCATAGAAGAAATAATGCTGTATTCATGTAATGCGGGCAGTGCGCAAATTGCGCTGGATTTACCCGATGGGACACAACAGGAATTTTTGCATCGTTTGCATATGGATCATGCGCTGGATTTGGAATTTGGTACAACTGAACGGCCATTGTTGCCACCAAAATGGGGATTGTTGGAACGTGCAACAATTTCTTTTGGACATGGTATTTCGGTTACACCGATGCATTTGCTGTTGGGGGTAAATGCAATGACAAATGGTGGAATATATATTTATCCAACATTATTAAAGCGAGGGGTGGGGCCAATTCATGGTGAACGTGTGTTGGATGATGAAATTTCAGCACGTCTGCGGGATGTTATGTTTAATATTGCTGAACAGACCAGTGGCCGACAGGCGCGTGTCGCGGGAATTCAAATCGGGGGCAAAACTGCAACTGCGGAAAAATATGAAAATGGAAAGATAAATCATAAAAAGAATTTAACTGCATTCGCAGGAATATTTCCTGTGTCGGCACCACAGTATACTATATTGGTGATACTGGACGAACCACGGGGAACAAAAGAATCCTTTGGCCTGCGTACGGCTGCATGGAATGCGGTGCCAACAACGGGAAAAATTCTTGATAGTATACTGCCGTTGCTATTTGAATAATTTTTGATTATAATTATTCCGATAATAAATAAAAGAGTATAGTGTGAGAACAGTTGTAGATAAGTCCATGCTGGGCCAGGCATGGGCGGTGGCGACGTATCCGGGCGAAGATGACGGTCCAAGTTCGGTTGATAATTTATTACAGAAAATTTTAATCAGTCGCGGTATTACCGATATGGCTGCGATGGAAAAGTTTTTAAATCCCAGTATCAAGGAATATATGCCAAACCCATCTGTGTTGCGTGATATGGATAGGGCGGCGGAAATAATTGCGGATTGTATATTAAATAATGAAAAAATTGCTGTTTATGGTGATTATGACGTTGATGGAATAACAGCAACCGCCATATTTGTAAAATATTTGCGTGCATTGGGCGTTGATGTTATGTGGCATTTACCAACCCGTGAAGGCGAAGGGTATGGATTAAATATTGCGGCAATTGATGAAATTGTGGCCGATGGCGCAAAATTGATAATAACTGTGGATTGCGGAATCAGTGGTATAGCAGAGGTCGAACATGCAAAAAGCATGGGGTTACGGGTTGTGGTAACAGACCATCATTCGCCAGACAGTGTTTTGCCGGGGGCTGATGCTGTTGTAAATCCAAAACGCACAGATGATACGTCTGGATTGGCGTACCTGGCGGGGGTGGGGGTTGCATTTTTGACATTGGTGGCGTTGCGGCGTGAATTGAAAACGCGTAATTTGACACCTGATATGGCGAATAAAATTGCTGAAACAAACCCAATGAATTATTTGGATTTGGTTGCGTTGGGAACAATTTGTGACACGATGCCATTGATCGGATTAAATCGCGCGTTTGTGGCAACGGGGCTGAAAGTTTTGGGATTGCGAAATAGCCTGGGGCTGCGTACGCTGATGGATGTTGCTGGAATAAAAAAGCCGTCTGTGTATGCGGCTGGATTTGCGTTGGGACCACGGTTGAATGCCGCAGGGCGGTTGGATTCGGCGGCACCTGCGTTGGATTTACTGTTGACTGATAACCCATTGATTGCAAATGATTTGGCAAACAAGTTGCACCAGATGAACCAGGACAGAATTGATATTCAAAATGCGATTATGGTATCTGCGGGTGATATGGCGCAAAAATGTTGTGATGCGGGGCATTGCAGTTTATTCGTTTGTGGTGATAACTGGCACGGCGGGGTAATGGGTATTATTGCAGGTCGGTTAAAGGATAAATATAATTTGCCGTCATGTGTTGCAACGCGCTGTGACGGTGTTATAAACGGGTCAGGGCGTTCCATACCAGGTGTGGATTTAGGACGTATAATACATGATGCTTTGGCACGCGGAATTATTACAGAGGGCGGTGGTCATGCCGCGGCGGCGGGCTTTTCATTGTCCACAGAAAACGAGGACCGTTTTTGTGAATTTCTGGAACAGGCCGTGCGTGAACAGTTAAATGGGCATATCCCGCATCGTCAGATTATTGCAGATGCTGAAATTGATGCCGGTGGGGCCACATTGAAATTGGTAAATAAATTAAGTGCGTTGGAACCATTTGGCCAGGGAAATCCAGAACCTGTGTTAATTTTAGACGGGGCGACATTGCGATTCGCAACCACGATGGGGCATGGTGCCCATTTGCGGGGGGCGGTCGCAACCAGCAGTGGTACACAGTTGGCTTTTGTCGGATTTAATTTGGTCGGAACGCCAGTTGGTGATTTTTTACTGGACGACGCAAATGCAAACACTAAAATAATGATGTTGGGTAAATTAAAGGAAAATGAATACAACGGTCATGTCAGTGCCCAGTTTTTCCTGGAAGATATAGCGGTATAAATATTTGGCTGTAAATGAAAACAGAAGAATTAGATATTTTAATTGATAAAATACGGGGGGCTAAATCAATACTGATTGCCGGACATAAAAATCCGGATGGTGACGCAATGTGTTCCGTATTGGCGTTGGGGCAACTGATAAAGTTAAATTTTGGCAAAGATGCGTTATGTGTTTATGACGGTAATGTTCCAGATATGTTGGATAATATACCGTTGCGAAAAAAAATGCATTTTTATGGCCGGGTGGATTTAACCCAGGCGTTTGATTTGGTGCTGTTGTTGGATTATGGAAACAAGGCGCATATTGGCGGAATAATGCCGGCCGTGGAAAATGCTGGATTCGTGATAGAAATTGATCATCATAAAAACGATGATACCGTTGGGGATTTGTGCTTGAATGACGTCAATGCGGCGGCAGTTGGTGAAATCTTGTTCAATATTGCGGAACAATTGCAATGGGTTCGCGATTCGGATGTTAATGAACTGATTGCAATATCTGTATTGACTGATACCGGTAATTTTAAATATGCGCGTCGTGGTGATATATTGCGTATAATGGCCCAATTGGTTGATGGTGGGGTTAGTATAGAACGCGTTTCTAATTTATTAAATAACAAACCGCGAAAAACCGTATTAACCGAAGCCGCCGTTACATCACGCACAGAATTTTTTTACCGTGGACGGTTGGCGTTGGCAACAATAGATGCCAAGGATTATAAAAACCTGGACGGGCGCGGTGAAATAGTTTTATCCTTGTTGGGACAAATCAAAGGTGTTGAATATATTGTGTTATTGAAACGCCAGAAAGAACAACAAACAGGGGTGTCGTTACGCAGTAAAACGCACCCTGTAAACGGAATTGCCGAATCGTTGGGTGGTGGTGGACATACATATGCCGCAGGTGCGGTTGTACACGATACGTTGGATAATGTGCGCGCCCGCGTTCTGGAATTATTCAGGGGGATAAAGTGAGAAAGTTTTTTACCGCTTTGATTGGTGTTTTTATGTTTTGTGCATGTGCAAATGCGGCGGTTGATTCGTCGTTGGTTGTGGCGGCCGAACAATACTTGAATTCGATAACTGGGTTGAATGGTGTATTTGTTCAGGTTGCAAATGGTAAACGTGAACAGGGAACTTTTTCCATGCTGCGGCCCGGGCGTGTGCGATTGGATTATGATAATATGCCGGTTCAATTGATTTCAGATGGGCGCGATTTGTACTTTTTTGATAAATCATTGGACCAGATTACAACCGTGCCATTAACCAGTACGCCGGCAGGTATTCTGATTCGGGATAATATAGATTTACAAAATGCAGATATAAATGTTGTTGAAACATCTGATTTGGGAAATACTTTTTCGTTGAAAATGAATTTGCGCGGCCAAGAGGGCATTGGTAACATGACGGTCGTGTTTGATAAAAATCCTGTTAAATTGGATGCATGGACTGTCGTTGATGCGACAGGGGCAAAAACAGATGTTGCATTCAGTGGATTAAAAACAAAAACTGATTTTCCGTCGGATTATTTTCAAATTCAGCGTCACAGAACGGTCAGTACCAGTGGCGGTGATGATTTTTACGATTAAAAATGTTTGGAATCAGTTGGGCCGAATTTTTGGTTATATTATTGGTGGGCGTGTTGGTGATACCTGCGCGTATGTGGCCTGATGTTGCACGGTTTTTGGCAAATGTTGTAACGTTTGTTCGCAAAATAATTTGGAAAATAACCGATGCATCAGAACAAATAAAACAGCAAATTGATTTGGAAAAGCCGATTGATGATTTAATCCGTACAACAACGTCGGATATGTTGGATGAAATATCTGAACCATTGCGGACGGTAAAAAAGCAAGTGGGGCGACGTGCGCGGCCAAGTGCTGGAAAAAATGTTGGCACTAAAACACAGCGGGGGAAAAAATGACGCGCATGACACTGGGGCAACATTTTGCAGAATTGCGTCGGCGTATATTATGGACGTTGGCTGTGTTTTTAATCGCATTAATAGCAGGTTGGTATTTGGCACCATGGATTCAGGCAATTTTAACCCAACCTTTGTTGCGAATTTGGCCAGATGGGGCGTTGTTGTATACGGGATTGTCTGATGGGCTAATGATACGGTTGTCTTTGTCCGTGCTGTTTGGGTTGTTTATTACAACGCCGTTTGCGTTGTGGCAAATTTGGGCATATGTTGCGCCGGGGTTGCATAAAAATGAACGCAGTGTAATATGGCCTGTATTGATTGCGTCACCATTGTTATTTTTGGCGGGGGCTGCATTTGCTTTCTATGTTTTATTTCCGTTTGTGTTTGGTTTTTTCATAGAATTAAATCAGGCCGCCCCAGTGCCATCGGTAATGTTGCCCGCGGCAACAGATTATTTGTCTTTTTCAATAGGGTTGCTGAAAGTTTTCGGAATTGCATTTCAATTGCCGTTGGTGTTGGTATTGCTGAACAGGGTTGGAATTTTATCGCGTGCGCGTGCAGTCAAAATGCGCAGATATGCAATTATTCTTATTGTGATTGTGGCGGCGGTGTTGACCCCACCAGATGTTGTGTCACAAATTGTGTTGGCTTTACCCATGTGGTTATTGTTTGAAGTAAGTTTGATGTTTATGCGCGATAATGAAAATAGATAAGATTTATTTTCTTTTTTGTGATATAATTAGCGTGTGAAAAATTTCAGTTTATATTTTGCAGGGATATTTGCGCTGGTAATTGCGGCATGTGATTTACAGCCTAAAATACTGGCGTTGCCGGATACGGTTGGTGAATTTATCGCGTCCAGGTACCCGGCATTGTTGGCTGATCCGGAAACACAGCCTGAAATTTATAATGCTGCGTCGACGGATTATGGGGTATATGCATCGCCGAATTTGTATGGTTCCGTTGAAAATGCAGATTATGTGGAATATGCCAGTGTTGATGATTATATCGTGCCGCCGTCTGTGACATCGTTGTATGGTGATGTGCCGACACAGGACACCGTGGATGCGGGGGAACCAATTATCGCAGATGGTACAATTGGGGCAGATACACAAACCGATGGGTATGATTTTCTGCGCGTGCCAATGTACGGCGGAACAAAAACTGTCCAGACAACATCAGAAATAACCGTTTCTGCCGGGGATACGTTGTATTCGTTGGCCCAAATGTATGGGACAACGGTTGATGAATTGATAAATGAAAACAAACTGGTGGCACCGTATTCTTTAAGTGTTGGGCAAAAATTAAAAGTTCCTGTTCAGACCGAAACCACAACCGTTCAGGCTATTTCTGTGCCAAGGCGTACTGATAATGCATCAAATACAACCACGCGTGTGGATTTACAGGAAATAACCGTTTCTGCCGGGGATACATTGTATTCTTTATCGCGCAGGTATTCTGTGCCAGTTAACGATTTGGCGGTTATGAATAATTTAACGGCACCGTTTACGCTGTCTGTTGGGCAAAAGTTAAAAGTGCCGGATTTAAGTGGGGCCCCAGTTCGCACTGTTGGGACGGTAAAGACAGATTCTGGGGCGGGGCAGGTTACGGCCAATACTGCACAGCAAAAGCAAAAAATATCGTCTGATCCGACACAGAAATTACCGAAAATCAGTGCACGGTCTGCTTCTAAATTTTCATGGCCAGTTCAGGGCAGAATATTGTCTGGATATGGGGCAAAGTCAGATGGTTTGTTTAACGATGGAATAAATATTGCGGCAACGCGTGGTACAGTGGTCAAGGCCGCTGAAAATGGCGTGGTGGCATATGCCGGTAATGAAGTAAAGGGAATGGGAAATTTGATAATTATTCAGCATTCTGGTGGGTGGATGACGGTATATGCGCATTTGGATTCTATGTCGGTGCGCCGTGGTGCCAAGGTATCTGTGGGACAAAAGATAGGAACCGTTGGTGAAACCGGCAAGGTTGATGAACCGCAATTACATTTTGAAATTCGCAAGGGGACCAAGGCATATAATCCATCGTCTTATTTAAAATAATAAAAATGATGTATGTGTATGAAGTTCTGCACATACAGCTTTTTTGTGTGAATAAAAGCCACACTTTATTTGGGAAATTTTACTGTTATACAGCAATAAAAAAGCCACACTTCGCACAAGGCTTCGTGTGGCACTAAAATTTCTTAAACTCACTGCGTTCGTTAACGAAATTTTGTGGTGGGCGCGCAGGGACTCGAACCCTGGACCCACTGATTAAGAGTCAGTTGCTCTACCAACTGAGCTACGCGCCCGGGTCCATCTTTGACTTACGCGATTATAGCCCTTTTTTCATTAAATGCAAGGGTATTTATTGTTTTATGTTTTATATAGTTATGAATGGAACGATAAATAATAGGCAGCCATACCTATGTAAAGTTTAATGTTGCTTTGATACAATTACAGTGTTGACATGAAAACATTTTATACTTAACAACATACAAAAGGAGAGAGAAAATGAAAAAAATAGTTATATCAACACTGGCTGTGCTGATTGCGTGCCCGGCGTTTGCAGCGGGACGTAATCCGAACGAAAGTTCGTGGCAGCTGTTCGGACTGGATCCATATATCGGTTTGCATGGCGGGGCCAGTTACAGTAATTTAAATTATAACTTTAATGACCACAAGGAAAGTGTTTCTGATACAGTATTTCAGGGACGGGCTGCGTTGGGTTTGGAAATTTGTGATACGGTTCGTACTGAAATAGAATGGTCTATATTCAGCAAGGCAAAAGATTCGGCTAATTTTGGCACAATTGGTGATGTTAATGTAGAAACCAAAATGCAGACTTTGTTGTGGAATATGTATTGGGAATTCGGCGGATACCACATTGTACGTCCGTTCTTTGGGGTTGGTGCCGGTGTCGCGTTCACAGATGTTAAGCGCGATATTCCGAATGTCGGCCACCACAGCGAAAGCAAAACACGCTTTTCAGCGATGGGCACATTGGGCGTGACGTTTGATATGGAACGTTTCGCGGTTGATATTGCGGCACGTTATAACTATGTTGATATCAATTCTGGGCTGCATAATTTTGGTGGCGATATTGGTATCAGATTTATGTTCTAAGGGCCATGTTGGTTCAGGATACAAAAACCGCCGGTTCTTATCGGCGGCTTTTTTATTATTAATGGTGGTTTATACGTGTGTATAAAACGCGCTGGATACATGATTTCTGGGTTTTTTGTGTATTTAGTCCTGTGGCGGGTTGGCGGTATTTGTTGATATTATTAATACTGTGACAAAGGAGGATATACATGGTTATGGTGGGAAAAAGCAAAATTAAAAGAAGACCTGCAAGTACAAATGTTTATATGATTGGGGCGGGCATAGGTTCTTTGGCGGCAGCGGTATATTTGATTCGCGATGCCGGGGTGCCGGGAAAAAATATAACAATTTTTGAAACGTTGGATGTTGATGGCGGCAGTTTGGATGGGGCCGGCGACGCCAAACGGGGGTATATGATACGCGGGGGACGAATGCTGAATATACCGACATATGAATGTTTACAGGATATTATGACCGCAATACCATCAATTGAATTCGATGGTATTTCGTTGGAACAAGAATTTTTGGATTATAACCAGGAATTTAAAACACATTCAAATGCACGATTGGTTGATAAAAACGGCAACAGGGTGGATGTTACGCAAATGGGCTTTTCCGCAGATGATCGCATGGATATGGAAAAACTGATTTTGATGGAAACGGAAAAGTCATTGGGTAATAAACGAATCGATGAAGTTTTTGGACCGCACTTTTTTAAGACTAATTTTTGGTTAATGTGGCAAACGACATTTGCATTTCAGCCGTGGTCCAGTGCCGCAGAATTGCGCAGGTATATGATACGCTTTATGCATGAATTCCCGCGTATACATACGTTGGCGGGTGTTGCGCGTACTGCATTTAATCAACACGATTCCATAGTGTTACCGATGGTGGAATGGTTGCGTCAACATGGTGTTAAAATTATTCGCAGTGCAACCGTTACCGATATTTTGTTTGATCAAAATACCAAGGGTGATAACGTCGCCAGTCAAATAAAGTATTCCAAGCAGGGCAGAAACCATACTGTAAAAGTTTTGCCAACAGATATCGTGTTATTTACAAATGGTTGTATGACAGATAATTCAAATCAGGCGGGTATGGATACCGTGGCAAAATATAATAAATCTGAAACTGCACCATCATTTGAATTATGGAAAAAAATTGCAAATGGGCGTCCGGAATTCGGTGACCCAGACGTGTTCTGTGCACGGCCAGACGAATCGATGTGGATGTCTTTTACCGTTACGATAAATAATAATCCAATGCTGTTGGATTATATTCAGCGGTTCAGCCACAATCACCCAGGGGGCGGTGCATTAATGACATTCAAAGATTCTGCATGGCTGTTATCTGTTGTTGTTGCACGGCAACCGCATTTTAAAAATCAACCAATGAATACTCAGATTTTTTGGGGATATGCATTAAACATGTTTACCGATGGTGATTATGTTAAAAAGCCGATGTATCGTTGCACTGGACGTGAAATTATGACTGAATTGATGGGGCATTTACATGTGCCAAAACGAATGCAAGCGCAAATGATGCGCGGCGTTATATGCAGAACATCGATTATGCCGTATATAACATCACAATTTCAACCGCGCAAGATTGGGGACAGACCGTTGGTAATACCAAATGGATATGAAAATTTTGCCTTTGTCAGCCAGTTCGCAGAGGTCCCAGATGATGTCGTGTTTACAATGGAATATTCTGTGCGTGCGGCACAACGGGCGGTGTATTATCTGATGGGTATAGATAAAGATTTAACCCCAATTTCAAAACATCAGTATTCACCGCGGACGTTGTTAAAATCTTTTTTAAAATTGCACAGTTAAAAAAAACGCCCAATTGGGCGTTTTTTTATGCCAGTTTTGCCAATGCTATTTTGTTTAAGAAACCTTCTTCTATGGCACTTAGCAATGAACACATGCCGGCGTTCAGTTCGTCGTCGTTTTGCAATTCTTCCAGATGTGATATTATCAATTCACACATTTTGACCAAATTGGTGTTTACCATTTTAGGGTTTAATATATTTGCCTGGAATACATTTTTGTTATCCGTGGCCATAAAGTAACATTCAGATATGCTGTCAACCCAATTGTCTATATCTTCACTTAATCTGTCAAATAACAGGTGTTCGGCATATTTATCTGATGACCAGTGATTTATTTTGCATGCGTATTTGAAAGCGATTAAATGTTGTAATAATTCGTACATTTTTTACTCCTGTGGTTAATGTGGTGATAATCATATCATGTATTTTTTTATGTCGTTACAGGACTTGATTCCAAAACGCGCTGTGTGCAGTGTTTGCTGGGATTCCCAGGAATTCAAACCTGACGCAAAGTGCAAAAAAATATTATACAATGTCTGTTGTAACCATAAGGAAAAAAAGGAGACCTTTATGAAAAACTTAGTCAAAAAAATGTTAACCCTGTCATCTATTTTGGGGGTGATAGTATTGCTGTCTGGGTGCGCCGGATGTGGACAAAAGAAAATGAAGCCGCAACCAAAACCTGTACAGCCAACTGAAACGGTTGTGTTCTATCAAACTTATGAAGAATCCGATGTAAGCAATGTCCATGCTAAAATGTACACCCACAGCAGTCGTGGTGGTAAATCCAGAATGGGATATATCAAATTCTTTGAAACAGATGCAGGATTGAAAATGGAAGTGGACTTAAAGGATTTGCGCCCGGGTAAAGTCTATAACATCCGTATCCACCAGTGCGGCAGTTGCAATAACAACAGCATGTGTTGTGATAAAACCCCAATGTCTGTAAATCTGCCGACGTTAAGTATACAAAATGCTGGCCGCTTAAAGGAATCGTTCATTATTCGTGGACTGACGGCGGAACAACTGAATAATGCCAGAATATATCTGGAACGTGACGGTGGGTATAAAGCCGCATGGGGAACATTGGAAAAAGGTATGATGTTATAAGTTGTCCGGCGTTACAGGTATACGCCATTACCCCCGGTAATTATTGTCCGGGGGATTTTTTATAAAATACTTTAAGATTTTTTTCTTATGCGCTATTATTTCCCGTATGGGGATAAGATGGGGTGTTTTGATATATGTGTTTTTGGTGGCATTGGTGCCACTTGATGTTGTGGCGTCCGTGACGGTTATTGATTCAGATGTTATCGATTCGGTATGGAATATAAAAAACGATACGATAATATACGACGATGTTACAGTTAATGTTGATGATATAAATATTATCCGGTCAATACGAATGAAAAACAGTGGCATAATAAACGGGGCTGTTAATATATGTCCGGGATGTGATGTGTATATTGAAAATGCCGGATTAATAAATGCCACTTTTTATGCGCCAGATGGGGCCAGTGTGGTACAAATGGTGTATGATAATTCTGATTTACGTCCAATCGGTGTTGACGGTAAATATGAAATATTGTTATCTGGGGCGGATGGGGTGTCGATGTCTGGATTGCGTAATATGGCAATTGGCGCAGACAGGGTTGTTATATCTGATTCTGAATTATTATTGGATTCTATTTATGCACGTGCGTTTGGCATAATGCCTGATGTTGAATTACGTGGGACTGTTACATTGGTTGTTGATGACATGACCAATGTTTCCAACGGGCCTGTTTTATCAAATGTGCATGGCGACGGAACCATTGTTGTGTATTCTGATAAAATTAGCCCGCTGTACAGGTTTGAATCAATGGTAAAAGATGATGCGTTGTATGTAAATGTTGTTCGCGATACAAATTATACGAAAATACTGGATAATAAATTGGGTGTGTTTTTGGATTCGTTACGCGTACAAAATCCAAACGATAAATTGTTGGCGAAAATGGATGCGGCAACAAATTTTGATGAAATAAATTCAATCGTAAATATGTCTGGGCGGTTAACGCCGATACGATTAATGGATTCCGTGCGAATGTTTAATATGTTTGAATTAAATAAATTTGCAAATAATAACGACAATATTTATGTTGCACCTGAATTTGTTTCAATGGGTGATTTTTATACTTATTCAATATCTGCCGGGGGAATGGGGATTATATCTGAAAATTTATTTGTTGGGGCAAATGCGTATGTTGGGTATACCGATTTTTCAAATGATTATGATGAATATAAAATCGCGCTGTACGGCGGAAATGTGCACATAGACTATTTTTATAATAATTTATTCGTACGTACAATTGCCGGTGCAACGGTTGCGGCATTTAATACTGATATGGTGTTTGATGGTACAAATGTTGTGGAACAACCAAATGGGGTATCGGCGTATGGCGGGGTGGATACAGGAATTGTATTAAATTATGGTGATGATTTTTCTGTTTCGCCATTTGTGCGATTGGCGTTTGATTATGCAAATATTTTGGGATTTACCGACACACGCGCAATTGCAGCAATTGGCACAGATATAATATTGGCCACCGGTGGGTATGACGTAAAATATGATTATGGATTTCGGGCAAGTGTGGATACGTGCGGCCAAATCTATGCCGCGGTTCGTGCAAATATATTATCTGTGGCGGATAATGCGGGTGGCACGTTTAGTGTCGGGGCCGTTTATGATGACACATTTGGGGCGGGGTATAAAATACAAATTGGTGCAAATTTAGTATTTTAGATTATTTTCCCACGCAAAGATGCTTTGTTCGCAGCCGTAATTTCAATATTTGCCATTTGTGGTGAATTTGGGTCCAGTGTGGCGACAATGCATTGTTGCATGTACGGGGTGCGATATACTGCATGACGACCGGTTTTGTCGGGACCTTCGTACAGGCAGGGCATAATTTTACCAACACACGATTCGTTAAATTCACGTTGGATTTCGTTTAATAATTCATCCAATTTATACAGCCGTTCGGATTTTGTCTTTTCCGGTATTTGATTTGGCATAAGGGCCGCCGCTGTATGTGGGCGCGGTGAATATTTAAATGAAAACGAATTTATATATTTTATTCGTTTTGCAATCGCCAATGTTTGTTCAAAATCAGAATCTGTTTCACCCGGAAAGCCAACAATAAAGTCGCTGGATATTTGAACATCTGGACGGGCCACCCTTAATTTGTCAACTATATCTATATATAGATCCAAAGAGTAAGGACGGTTCATCCTTGTCAATACATCGGGCGACCCGCTTTGTATAGGCATGTTTAAAAACGGCAACAGTTTTGGTTCTGTGCGAAACATGTCTATTAAATCATCGGTCATTTCGGTTGGGTAACTGGATGTAAAACGAATGCGTTTGATTGCATCCAGTTTGGCGGCCGCGTCAATTAAATCCGACAGGCGATATATTTTTCCACTGTCATCGGTGTATTTATACCCATTTACATTTTGCCCCAGAAAGCAGATTTCAATTGCGCCCGTGTTGGCGGCATGTACAGTGTCGCGCACAACATCATCAAATGGGCGCGATATTTCACGACCACGCGTGTATGGCACGATACAGTACGTACAGCAATGATTACATCCTTCCTGGATTGGTATGTATGCAACCGCGGGCGATGCATCCATTTGTGGCATTTCATCAAATTTTTCCAGTCCGCCTAAATCTATGTTTAACAGTTTTATATCCGGGTTATCCAGAATTTCTGGTAATTTGTGATAACTTTGCGGGCCCAAAACAAAATTTAATTCAGGCACGCGTTTGAATGCGTCCGCCCCAGATTCGCGTGCAACGCATCCGACAATACCCATAATTGCATCGGGCTTTTTTTCTGTGCGAATACGCCCCAATGCACTGAATACTTTGTCGGTTGCCTTTGCACGTACGGCGCAAGTGTTTAATATAATTATGTCTGCATCGGTGTAATCGTCGGTCTGGGTGTATCCACGGCCACGCAGCATGGATGCAATGCGTTGCCCGTCATATACGTTCATTTGACAACCAAATGTATGAATAAAAAATTTTTTCATAATGGGTATTTTATTTTTGCTTTTGTTTTTCGGCGCGTATGCGTTTTGATTTTATCGCATGCAAGCGTTTTTGATACGTGTCAATTTCAGTGGGGGGCAGTGTTTTATACGGAACATTGGCTGTGCCATATTCAACACCGGTTATTGGATCGTCTTTGACGATTGTTACAATGGAAAAAGTTTGTTCGTCTGACATTTTTTATTCACCATTATTTTTATGATAATTTTTTACGCAGTATTTCATTTACAACGGCCGGATTCGCTTTGCCACCGGTTGATTTCATAACCGCACCAACAAAGAATCCCAGCAATCCCGTTTTGCCGGATTTATATTGTTCAACCTGGGGCGCGTTTTGGGCAATTACATCATCAACAACCGATTCGATTGCGGCGGTATCGGTAATTTGCTGCATACCGAATTTTTCGGCAATTTCGCGTGGCGTTCCCGATTCGCCGTCCAACATTTTAATAAATATTTCTTTGGCCTGTTTGCCATTGATTTCATTTGCTGAAATCATATCAACTAATTCGGCCAAATCAGACGGTGTGATAATCCGCGCTGTGCCGTGCTCAGATGTATCCAGCGCGTTTTTTACATCCCAATTTTCAGGATGTGCAAACAGTTCTGATATCATCCAATTAGCAATCGGTTTGGCACGTGATTGTTTGTCCCCAACGGCCGTGTCAAACCATTTGGATATATCGGTCGATTCGGTTAATCGGGCCGCATCATATTCCGTCAGACCATAATCACGAATATAACGTGCGCGTGTCGCGGCCGGTAATTCAGGCATTGTTGCGCGAATGCGTTCGATCATATCGTCACTGATTTCCAATGGTAATAAATCAGGATCCGGGAAATAGCGATAATCCAGGGCGTCTTCTTTTTTACGAGCCACAGAAGTTGTTCCGTCTTCTTGATTATAGTGCATCGTATCTTGGGACACAGTGCCACCATTTTCATATATTTCGATTTGACGGCGGGCTTCGTATTCGATAGCTGTACGTATAAACTTGAAGGAAACCATATTCTTTGTTTCAGTTTTTGTACGAAATTCTTTGCTGCCAACTGGGCGTACTGATACATTAACGTCAGAACGCATGGATCCTTCCTCCATATTTGCCTTGGACACACCCAGGGCGCGCGCTATTTCACGAATTTCACGCAGATAGCGTTCCATTTCATCTGGAGACGATATATAAGATCTGTTATCTGGGTTCTTTGTATCCAGGTAAGTTATAATTTCTAATAATGCAACCCCTGTACGATTAAAATCTACGAATGATTTTGTTGGATGGATATCGTGTTTTAATTTTGCTGCGTCTTGTTCCAGGTGTGCGCGTTCGATTAAAATCTTTTTTGGATTGCCATCATCGCCCATAATTTCAACCCAGCCGCGGCCAACAATTGGTGGTTCTTCGACCGGTTGGGAAATTTGATATCCCTGGGGCAGGTCAGGGTAAAAATATTGTTTGCGGGCAAATTTACTGCGACGGGATATTTCGGCATTTAGCCCCAATCCCATTTTTATCGCCTGTTCAACGCAGTATTCATTAAGTACCGGTAACATGCCAGGCATGGCGACATCAATCATGGAAACCTGAGTATTGGGGGCAATGGTCGGATTATAGTCGGCAGATGCACCACTGAACAGTTTACTGTTAGATAATACTTCTATGTGTGTTTCCAGGCCGATGACCAATTCCCAATCTGTTGTTTTGCCCTTTATCGTAAACATTTTTATTTTTCCTTGCTTTTTATCATTTGATACTTTATTAT
>CALXZM010000005.1 GCA_944393245.1 uncultured Alphaproteobacteria bacterium | reverse complement strand
TGCATTTTATATATTTGCTTTCTTCATTTGTTGGCATAAGCACATTGGACCAACAAAAACCCTCGTTAAAATAGAACATATAGCCTTGCCAGCGCGCTTTTGGGTCGGTTTTAAGAAAACGGACGTTTTCTTCGGACCAGGCTATATAATAGGGACTTTCTAAGTACCATCTATTGCCATCTTTGTCACCTTTATCGTACACGACATAACATTTAGAGTTATCTTTTATACCGTTTTCCTTTTCTTCTTGAGACAAAGTATCTACATTAGCCACTTGCTCTGATGTTATTATTTTAAATAAATATCCTTGGCCAAAAATATCTCTTCCATATTTTTCTTTCAGAGAATCAAAAAGCTCTGCTATTTCGGCTTCTGTCTTTGTGCTTAGGTAATCTGAAAAATTCGATATACCATTTAATTCGGTGATTTTGTATTTCTTGCATGCCTCTTTTAATTTTTTTGGTCTGGAATTTTTTATGTTTTCTGCAAATTTTGTTCCCTGCATAACGGCTATATACTTACCATTATTGGCAGTTGCTAATCCTTGCCCGCCATCAGTAAGTAATCCAAGCAATGTGATGTCTCCAGGTTTAAGAGTTTTTCTATATGAATCTATTATAGGTAAATTTTTTTCTATGTTTTTACTTGTAGATATTATTGGCCAAAAATGGTCGTATAATTCTTTTAATTTGCGGCCATATAAGTTGAACATTTTCATGTTATTCTCATTTGGAGAAAAGAAAACGTTGTTAATGGTTTCCCTAAAAATAGTTATATTAGGCTTATAAACTTTTGGCGAATTAAAGTTCTCCCTAGAATCTATGTATGACATATCATAATTAATGGACTTTGAAGGAAGATGTTGAACTATAGATATTACAGTATTTACAACAGCGCCTAAAAATACACCTGCGCCTAAATCATTTAGTAATATTATCCGATTGTTTTGCAACAAATCCCTTATATTATGTTTGGATTCCAGTGTTAAAAAAGTATTAGATGTAATAAAAGCTAGAATTCCTGTGCCTTTTTTACACAAATCCATAGAGCGTATAAAGAAATAATTATATAAGTCGTCATTGAAGCCGTATATTGTCCCATAAATAGGGTCTGTTTTTTTGTTTGATACATATGGCGGGTTCCCGATTACAATATCAAAACCATCACTTATACCAAACATCCATTCAGGGTCAAAAAATCCTGCACTTTGATTTTGATTGTATGGATTCCATGCAGCTATCATTTGTGCCATTTCTCGTAATTCTGGAGTAGCATCCATGCCACATTCTTGTAGTACATTAAGAAGTTCTTTTCGCAAATCCTTGTCGCGGTCACGGCAGTCTTGTTTCTCTCGCCAAGTACGTGCGTTAAAGTGCATGTGTCTAACTCGTGTAAGTTTTTCTTTTATGTTTTCTATGTCCGTATCACAAAACAATGACCTATTTCTGGGCATCTTACACTTTATTAACGTATTAGCGGCTACAAATTTTGTTTCCAAGTTAGGCAACTGGGCAATTCCATAATTACATTCTGGGTCGGAATTTTTTTCTTTTTGTTCACAAATTAAGGAGATAAAGAAACGTAATTTGCTGATTTGCACAGCAATGGGCTGGATGTCTACGCCATAAATGCAATTTTCAATTAATTGTAATTTTGTTTTATATGGGTCAATAGAAGGGTCTATTTCTTGTATCCTATCAAAAATATTATTTAAAATACCCATTGGAAAAGCACCAGAACCACAAGCAGGGTCTATGATTTTTATTGAATATAAAGCAGTTTTTATGTCATCTGGCTTTGTAACATAATCATCGCCAATAACCGTTTTCAAATATTCGTTAATGGAGTTATCAACCATATAATTTACAACCTCTCTAGGCGTATAAAAACTTCCAGAGCTTTTACGGGCGCTTTCTCCTGTTTCCGGATTGTAAGAAGCTAAGAGGTTTTCAAAAACCTTCCCCAATAATTCTGGGTCCAATGCTACAATAACATCGCTTGGGGTATTTTCTTCCACTGTAAAATTATATTTATTAAATATGGTTATAATACCAGATACATTTTTCGTGTCTGTATCAATCTGTTCGTTATGTTCAGGCGCAAAAAATAATGCATTAGGTATAAAGGCGCGTTTTTTTGCCATGTCGTCACGACTAAAACCATCTGAATAAATTATGGTTGGGCGTTTGCCTGCGGCTTCTTCTTCCTCGATTTCCTCTTTTATTTTATCTAGGCATTCAAATAAGCCACCGTTTAGGAACGGAACAGGTTCAAATAATTTTAATACATCTTCGTGAGATATTTTGAACCAAGTTTTTTGATTTTTTCGACCGTCATTATCTCTAAATAATGATTTTATTCCAAATTCTTGGGCTCCAACTGCAAATTTTCGTTCTGTTATTTTCTTATTAAGAGAAGCGAAAAACAAATTCTGTAATATAGCATTATAATAATTTCCAGATGTTGTGCTGGTGGCATCAAAATTGGTTAAAATTTTGTCTTTCAATATGTCCGGGTCAAATAAGGAGGATGGGACAAAGTCTTTTTGCTTTATAAACCATACGAACATCAACCTAGTAATTAAACGAATTATATGTTCTGATAGATGGCTTCTATCATCGCTTTCATCACAAGAATCATTTGGGAAATGTACATTTATGGCTTTCGATTTAGCCCATAGATACCAATTGTACAATTCAGTATAGAATTCTTTTGTAAGTGTTTCTACAGAGAAGCATTTCTCAAGGTCTTCAAGATTATTAACACGCTTTGATAAATATTGCTCAGGGGTTTTGGTGTGTTGATTTAGCCCTAGTAAAAAAGAATAGCGGCGCGGATTAGACGTTTCATAATCCAATTTTCCGTCTTTAAGTTTATAAGACATTTTTACAAATGATAACCGCCAAATATTCGAACTATCATTTGGAACAAATGCAACCAACGCGTTTTGCCAACTGTTGTCGCGCATAATCTTAAAAAATTCTTTTGATATGCCTACTCTCGCATCATTAGTTGATGAATGTTTCACTTCTAATAATTGCAGTCCAAGTTCAGAACAGGTGCCAACAGATGTAATATTTGTTATTTTAGATGCTGTGTTTCTAGCAAATACAACATCATGTTCATTAAACACAGTAGAGTAAGGTAAAAAATCATCTAAGAAACTAGAAAAATTTTCTCGGTTATATGGGGCTTTAAAATCTATCATACTAACTCCTCCGCCAAAATTACACTCTCAGGTTCTGAATCAATCTGGTCTATTACACGTTCTTTTTTTTCTAAATACTTCTGTGAAATTTTTTTAGATAATTCCATCGGGTTTTTGGCTTTAGAAATAGTACGGTAATTAGGCAAAGCGTTCAGTTCTATAGTTTTCTCTAACAATCTAAGATATTCTTCAAAGTCTTTATTTTGAGGGTCATTACGCCATGCTATAACTTTGTTCCTGGCTTTGCCTTGTAATGCATTAGTATTCCCTGGTACTGATGTAAACAGACTGCGTTTAATATTTTGGTAAATGCTTTCAAAAGCCTTAGACACAGCTTTTGATTCTTCTGTCTTTTTTACCTTAAAAATCGGTAGTGCGTCTTCTGCAGCTACAATTTCTGGCATAGTTTTATCGTCAAAAGCTTGTTTGAATATACATTCTTCACCATGCTTGCCGAAAACAATAACTCCTTTATATTTTTTGCATGTACGCTGTATCCTTGTTCTAGGATTAATAGCTAGTGCTTCTTGGTATTCGGGGGTATTATTTATGCGGGCTTCATCTAATTCATTATAAAAGTCTGTATCCCAAGATTTTTGTTCATTTTCATGTTCTATTTTATGCAATTTATCATTATAGGCTGACATGAACTTTTCTTCATCCTCTGTAAGTATTTTTTCATCATTGCCCATAATCATGTTAATCATTCTCATTTTTATTGTTGAAATGCGCTTTACGTTTATATTCTTTTCACCTATATAGGACGGGAAAAAATTGTATATGTAAAGTTCATTAAACATTTTTTTATTAATACGATTTATACGACCAACACGTTGAATTACACGTGTAGGATTGTACGGAATATCATAATTAAAAATTGTCCCAGCCCTATGTAAGTTATAGCCTTCGGAAATAGCATCTGTCGCAATTAAAATGCTGTAATCATCTCGTTGCTCTTGCTTAGGGTATCCTGCATCAAAGTTTTGACGAATAATTTTCTTATTAGTCTCCGTTGCGATGCCAGAAGTATAACAAAATACAGGAAGACCGGCCTTTTTTAATTCTTTTTCAAGATAAGTTGCTGTATCACTATAACCAGTAAATATAACTATCTTTCTTTTTGGCTCGTCTGTTAACTGTTGCTTTAAGTTGCTTATAAGTGACCTTAATTTAGGGTCTACTCGTATTTTTCCACTCTCAAACCAATCATATCTGATTTGTTTTAATATGTGAATATCTGTTTGCACGTCTTTTTCAAACTCAGGACTAATGAAGTCATAGTCTATTTCAAATAACCCCTTTTCCTTTAAAGCAGCCACTTGTTTCTCTAATTCTTCATCTGCCGAAAATAGAGAGTCGTTAGATGTTTCTTTTAAGCTTTCAATATTTGGTAAATTTCCCCTCTTAAATACAGGTACTTTATGTCTGTGTTCTATCCAGCGCAATATATTTTCAGAATTTTCAATCATCTTATCTAAAGAAGATTTAAAAGCAAACATAGAACTTTCAAAACGTTGCACCAACATCTGACGCATAAATTTAGCCAGTTGCTTTTGTGCGCGCATCATGAATTCAGTGTCTTCAAAACCTTCTTCTTGTAATTTTCGTATAACTTTATCTTCGGATTCTTTTTTTATGTATAAAAGAGGTTTGTATCTAGCGGCCTTATAGGTATTTTCCAATGGCTGCTTTTCATATTCTTCATCTTCAAAAACGTGCAAAGGACAAATTCTATCCAATGTAGAAAGGTATATATCTTTTATATCGTCAATGTTATATTCCAATATTTTTGGGTCTTGGAAATCTGCAAATTCGATATGTTGCGCGGCTAAATCGCGTTTATAGCGTTTTATTGATTGTAAATCAGTTCTAGAACGTCTGATAACTAAAGGTGCAATCAGATTTTGAATGGCCCGAGCAATTTTTTTTGATTCTTGCAAAAAGATTTCCTCAGACTTTTCAGATTTCGAATTTCTTGCCGCATTGTATGCTTTGTTGTATCTGGCAATCAAATCTTCAAAATGACGACCAAAATTATCAACGTTTTTTAATGTGGTTTTCCCAGGAATTTGAAACAATTTGACAAGATTATAAATATCTTTGGGTTTGTTGTTATAAGGAGTGGCTGTTAATAATACCACCTTATTATTTGTACAAAGTTGTTCCAAACGCTCATAGTCAGCATTTGTATCATTACGGTATCTGTGGGCTTCGTCAATTATAACTAAATATTGCTGGTCAGAATCACAAAACTTATCAACAGCATCTTGAATTTTCCCGCTGGTAAATATATGGGCATGATGTAAAAAACCAAAATCCTTGCTGTAATCAATCCATTGATTTTCCAAATGGGGTGGTGTGATAATAATTACAGGTAGATTTAAATTAGCGGCTATCGCAGAAGCAATGATACTCTTTCCCAAACCAACAACGTCAGCAATAATTACACCATTATGCCGTTTTATGATGCCTAAAGCCGCTTTAATCGCGTCAATCTGGTATTCTAAGTTCATATACCCAGCGATTTCTTTAGGAGTTCTGAAAGTATCGTCTGGCTCGTAGCTTGCAAAATATTCATGCAAGACTCGCAAGTAAACAGAATAAGGACTTGGTTGTTTATCAAGCCATATATGTTCAATGACTTTTTGCTTAAATTCTTCTACAGTATTTGAATCGACGATTGGAGTTGCAGATACCCACAACAAGTCAAATAATTTTTTCCCTTCATTATAATCACAATCATGGAAAATTACATTTAATTCATTCCTACTTTTTAACCCTGAAATAGAAAGGTTGCTAGAGCCTATAATCATATGCCCAGGCAAGGTTGGGTCATCTTGCGTTGCAGCTTGGAAAAGATATAGTTTCGAGTGGTTTGGGGATGCTGTTTTACGAATTTCAAGGGTCCCATTTATAATTTTTTGGTAAAAAATACGAAAAGCTTCTTGCTTTTCTTCTGAATCAAAAAAATCAGTTCTAAATAATTTAACCAATTGTTCATAATAAGAATTTCTATCTTTTTGACGTGATTTTGTAGAATTTTGACTAATCCTTTCGTATTCTCTAATCACATTATGAATATCGACATCTATATCTAAACCTACCAATATACGCATTTGTCTATCGCCGATATTTTTATAAATTTCGGCAAAACCAGAAAAATAGAAATATCCTACCAAGAAATCTATATTTTTGCTTTTATTAAGGGTGGTTTCTATCAAATTACCTAAAGTCAGATTTTCATCATTAGTTATTAATCTTCCTGGCATGACTTACTCCATTTAATAAAAGAACATTTCGTTTCAATGATAACAGTTTTTATTATTTTCGCAATTCCGAATTTATTCGTACGGTAAAACAAGCAAACCTAAATTTGATTGGGAAAATATATGTATAGAGGGTAGTATAAGCTTATTCCCGGCGTTTATGAAGAAATGATTTTCGAAAATACTCTGCGGCGGTACATATTCGATTGTATCTGGCTTTATCTTTTTTATGCACATGTGCCAAGTACATATAGTACCTGTATATAGCCTCATTAATCGACAAATTTTCACATTCTAAAAAGAATTTTTTTGCCAGTTTGGGTCCTAATTCATTTGTTAACCAATCTGGTATATGTTCGTTATATGGACGAAATTTCTCAACTTTGTCGTATAGTTCTAAGTCATCTTCAATCCACATTTTGCCGGCGGATTCTTTAATGTATGTGTATGAATTGTCGCACTGAAATACTTTTTCGCCTTTATGAATACCCATGTATTGCAGCTGCTTTTGTAGAGTTTTTCTTCTTTTAAACATCCATTCGATTTCTTTGTCAGTTTTGTGCTTTTTTAAGAATGATATGGCATCATCTTTCGCACCAGCACGAAGCAATATTAATTCTTTTTGCAAATTATCATGAGTTGCGGGTTGTAGTCTAATTATTTCTAAAGGTGTGATTTTTGTTCCGCTTGGTAAAACAGTAGGTGCGTCAACATCAGCACCGTTTGCAACTAAGATAGAGATTATTTTACAAGAAGCGCCTTGTTGTAAAGCGTTTGTTAGTGGAGACGGACCAACATCGTGCCCATCAACCCAATTAACTATATTGCCATTATTTATATGTTTTTTCAGTTCTTTTGGGGTTATTGTATACCAGTTGTCTATTTCCAATAAATTATAATTTGTTGTCATGATTGATGAATTGTCGCATCTTTGTTCATAAATTTCCCCATCATATATTTCTGATAGAATTTGTTTGCTGTGGGCGTATTTATTTTTTTTAGCAATGCTCTTCATGTTTTTTCTCGTTCACTGTTCGTTGCCATTTCTATCGCTTTGTATATTTTGCAAACACTTCGTTAAACTTAAATGCTGCATTTATATACCAATCAAAAACTTCTTTTTCAGATTGTAACGTCTCTTCTGGGACTTCCCATCGAATAGTACATGTATTGTTGAATTCTTTCCATTTCACTTTACCCCCTATGGCAGATTCAATTTCTTCAGCATTTTCTTTTAGGTGATTGTATAAGTCTTTTTGGTTTATCATATATGTGGTTATGCTGTATCCTTTTCTGCCTTTTTGTTTCAGGTTAGATAAATAAAAATGGTACCTACTGTCATGTATCGTTAGGTCTAAATAAGATTTAGACGTAGGTCTGCGTTTGCCGAATATATCGACAAATTTTTTGTTTTTAGAAGAATATTCTATAAAACGCTCCCAGAAACTCATATGTTCTTTTTGAGAGTCGTTCATAGAATTTTTGTATTTTATAGCGCGTTCCCAATCATTTGGACTCTCAATAATTTCAAATATGGGGGCAGGGTTTGAGTCATCAATTTGAATTAGTTTTATTTTTACCAAAAAGAAAGCAGTTTCTTCATCAGTGTGTTCGTTTAACCATTGTATGGCGCTTTTGTGTTCGTCGTCGGCTTTTTCCGCTATCCATATAATAACGTTGGCTTTTTTGCCGGAAGCATAAGTTATAATTTTGCCCAAATGGTCATGATTGGTTTGTCCGTACTGATTTTCTATAATTATATTACGACCTTCTGTGCTATTTTCTGTCGCGAAGATATCAACACGGTATGTGCCAACTTGAGCTTCTTGCACCGCTGAACCGAAGGAAATTCCGATTGTGTCGCCTAGTTTGTCCAAGATTTCTGGTCTCGCCAACCAAGGAGTAAAATCAGAAGATTCGCTAGGCCATACATCTCTGATTGGTACATATTTCATTTTTCCAAGAATTTTCTGCACGATGTCATCCTTTTGCTATATCTTGTCCACAAAAGGATGGTGCGGGGAGTTTGAAAAATCACTATGTAGATGACCCCGTTGATTTTCGGATAAATCCTATTGTATGGTCAACGGCTCCCCGCGTTTAGCAGGGATATAATTTTATGGTGCATATCCAGGGCACCCTACATAGCAAGGTTTCAACGCCTTGGCATCCTATTATGGATACACAAAGTATTATATATACAAAAGGCCAAATATCAATGTTTTTTGTTTGAAGCATCACAACAAAAAGTCAAAATCATCATCAGTTGCCACTTCTTGAAGTTCAGTTGGTTTTTCGCCAATAAATCTCATAATTAATTCAAATGCTTTTACATCACCTTTGAGAGCTCTGGTAATCATAGCAATGGCCATAGCTTCTTTCATGTTTTGGCCATTTTCATGCGGTAAAGCCAGCGCATCCATAAAAATTTGACGCATTTTTACTTTTTCTCGTCTTGATATGCCTGATGCTATACCTCCAGCTGATTGTATCTTTGTTCTTTCGTTGTTTGGTCTGTCTGCCAAAGATACTAATCCGGACGTATCAGGGTTCTTGTTTGCCATTTTTTTCTCCTTTCTTTTTTTATTTCCAGATAAATAAAGGTTAGATGCTTAAGGATAGACCGTAGGTTTGAAATTCTATCCGGACATGTAGTGTCCTTTAACCTTTTGCATAGGAAGTTGGTTTGGCGAATTTTAAAAGACTCTGTCTAGCGTATTTTTGTGCCCATGGATGAGCCGTTAGGAATCGTCCAACCCTGAGTTTCTTGAAACCAAACATTATGACTCTTTTGTGTTTGGAAGTTGCGGGCTTGCGTCCCAACTATTATACTTTTTTTCCTTTGTCGGCAGTCGGCTGTTATTAAAACTGAAACCCAGCAAGTAATTTTAATAACAGGTTGATTATTGGCGGAGCAGAAATAATATGCTTAGGCCTCACAACATCGTTCAGGTCAACCAGTCGCACGCATAGGGAATTGATAGTGGCATAAATAAAAGAGTCGCCACCCTGGTTACCTAACTGTATATCGCTCCGATATGCGTTGTTTGTCGCAGAGACAACTTGTAAATTATATGTTTTGTGATGCGGGTTGCTTGTTCTCCTTTATCCAGTTTTCTAAGTCTTCCTTGAGGTACTTAATACGGTTGCCCCAACGCACAAAAGGAATTGGATTTTTGCCGTGGTGACGCCATGTGTTTAGGGTTCCCACAGTTGTTCCAAGGTATTCCGCTGCCTCTTGTTGGGTCATTAAAACCGATTTAAAAATACCGTCTTTCATAAGTTTCCTTTTCTTACAAAATAACGGTAGATAATATTTGATAAAAAATAAATGTTTTGAATTTCTAGCTAGCTAGAAATCAAGATTTGGGAGCGTCAAGAATATAGTTTTCCAGGGTTTTGTCGTTAAATGGGAAGGTTTTGTTTGTTTTTTCTTTGTATGCGTTTTTTACACGTGTCTTGGTATCAGATATATATCTTTTTGTTGTATCTTGGTTTTTAATATTCAGGTCTTTTACTATTTTGTTAATTGTGTATTTTACGTCACTTTTTAATTTTGTCCTTTCTTGTGCGCCTTTTCTGCGTGTCTGTTTGTTGTAAAATGCACCAGCGAACATATTAAGTTGATTTGTTGCATCGATGATATTAAAGAGTTGCGTAACTTTTAAATTGAAATATTCATCTTCTTCAATAGACCGAACTTGGAATAAAACTTTATCAAATAAAATGATTAAAGATTGAAATGTCATAGCAACAAGACATTTGTCGTTGAAGCCGGAAGCTTGTTTTTTCTCTATCATAAAATCATGAGGTTTTATATTCTCTTGAGATTTTTGCAAAAGAAAAAGTGCTACACCGTCGGACTTCATTTGATTTGATGATATCATGGTAAGATTGTTGCCTTGCTTCCATACGCGGCAGTAGTCATCTGATAAGTCTATAAGTTCTTTTATGGTAGAAATAACAGCTGGTAGCTCTTCTTTTTTTAGTTGGAGTTTTGATGATGATAGGATATTTAAATGCTGTAGCAGATTATTAATTAAATCGCCGTATAGGGCTTTGAAATGCTTGGTTGTTATGGCGATTGTCTTGTCTTTTATTCTTTGACGCTGAACTGGTAAAATATAAGTTAATAGGTTTAAAAGTTGCATATTCATGAATTCCCCCTTTTACAAGCAATATACTAAAAAGTGCCGGAAATGCAAGGCGTTTGCTGAATTTGGATTTTTTGTTTGCGGTAGCAAATAGGTAGCAAAAACTTTTTAAAGAAAAAGGCTTTCGTCTGAAAGCCTTGGAATTCGTGGCTCGGGCAACTGGACTCGAACCAGTGACATACGGATTAACAGTCCGTTGTTCTACCGACTGAACTATGCCCGAACAGCCCGCATATCATATAACCTTTTTTATCCAATTTCAAGTGTTTTTTTATTTATTGCGATTTATATATTTTAGTGATATATTTTTACCCGTCCAATTAAAACAAATACGAGGAATAAAATGTTATTAAAAGGAAAAAAGATTTTAATTACTGGCGTGGCAAATGACTGGTCTATGGCATGGGCCATCGCCAAACGCGCGCATGACGAAGGTGCAGAAATCGCAATGCCGTATGCTATGCCGAATCTGGAAAAGCGCGTTCGCCCGTTGGCTGAATCCATCGGTGCAAAATTTGTTCAGGAATGCAATGTTCAGAATGATGAACAAATGGATTCCCTGTTTAACAATATTGAACGCGAATGGGGCAAATTGGATGGTATGCTGCATGCGATTGCATTTTCTGATAAAAATGAATTGACCGGTCGCTATGCCGACACAACACGCGCGAATTTCAAAAACACAATGGATGTTTCCGTTTATTCATTGGTTGATTTGACACGTCGTGCATCAAAACTGATGCGTGATGGTGGCAGCATTGTCACCCTGACATATTATGGTGGGGAAAAATCCGTTCCGAATTACAACGTAATGGGTGTTGCAAAATCCGCCCTGGACAGCAGTGTTCGCTATCTGGCATCCGACCTGGGACGTGACAAAATCCGTATTAATGCAATCAGTGCGGGTCCGATTATGACACTGGCGTCATCTGGTGTTGGTGGTATGAAATCAATGTTACGCCTGAACGCGGAACAAACCCCATTGCGTCGCAATATGACATTGGACGATGTATCCGGCGCGGCGATTTATTTGTTCAGCGACCTGTCCAGTGCCGTCACTGGTGAAGTTCATCACGTCGATTGCGGATATTCCACAACTGGTATGATTCCGAACGAACTGAAAGAAGTTCTGTTAAAGGGTCTGGACGAACAAAACAATCAATAAAATGCGTTATTGATATAATTAATCCCGTCGAATTTACGGCGGGATTTTTTATTATGAAATTATTCCTGTAAAAAACAATTGATTTTATATATGAATACAATCATAATTAGAATGTAGTCTTAATTTATAATGGATACAAAGGGGGTAAAATGTTAACCAATGCTATGTTTTGGCGGGCAATAGACAACCTGGCGGCGGCACATAATATTTCGTGTTCGCGTTTGGCGCAAATCAGCGGTATGGATATAACTGCATTGAATAAAAGCAAGCGTATTGGTGCGGATGGCAAGCCACATTGGATGTCTGTCGGCAGTTTGGTAAAAATAATGAATGCCACAAATACCACATGGCGCGAATTTGCTGACTATTTTCCTGGCGAACAACATAATCGTGGGTGACGATTATATTTCCGTTGTATTAAATTTATGATTTTTTTATAATCGGGGTATGAATAAAACACCCGATTTATTAATATTGGCGGAACACGCTGATTTGATGAAAAAACTGGCCGCGTGGGACATCGCGTACCATCAAAATGATGCGCCGATTGTTGACGATGCGACATATGACGCGGCCAAACGTCGCGCCTTGGAAATCGAGGCCGAATATCCCGCTTTGGCGGTGGGGGGCGCATCGACACGTGTTGGGGCGGCTGTATCAGAAAAATTCAAATCATATCCGCACAGTGTTCCGATGCTTTCTATTTCAGATGTGTTTGACCAGGCCGATGTTGCCGATTGGTTCAACAAATTGGCAGACAAAGACATTTTTATTGAATTAAAGGTTGACGGTGTTTCGTATGCCGCGCGGTACGAAAATGGCCGCCTGGTGCGTGGTTTGACACGGGGCAGTGGTGTTGCCGGCGAAGATATAACTGAAAATTTAAAAACCATTGCGGATATCCCGCATCAATTGCGCGGCGATTACCCAGATGTCATAGAAATCCGCGGTGAAGTTTACATGTCCCGTGCAGATTTTCTGGCATTAAATGCGTCGGCGGCTGAATCCGGGGACAAGGTTTTTGCCAACCCCCGCAACGCGGCGGCCGGATCATTGCGCCAGTTAAACCCGGCAATTACGGCGTCGCGTCGTCTGTCTGCGTTTGCGTATACATATGGCGAATTGTCATCGCGCGATTGGACGACCCAATCGGAATATTTTGATAAATTGGAATCCTGGGGATTCAAGACGACGCGTAAGTGGTCGCACCATGCGCACAGCATTGATGAAATACAACAGGTTTATAACGATATAATGGTATTGCGTGCTGATATTCCATTTGACATAGACGGCCTGGTGCTGAAAGTAAATAATGTCGATTTACAGGAACGTATGGGCGCGCGCGCCAACAGCCCCCGGTGGGAGGTTGCATATAAATTCCCCGCGGCGCGCGGTATAACAACCCTGCGCGACATAACGGTTCAGGTTGGGCGTACTGGTGTTTTGACGCCTGTTGCAGAACTAGAACCAATAAACATTGGCGGGGTTGTTGTATCGCGTGCGACACTGCATAACGCCGATGAAATCGAACGTTTGGGGGTAAATGTCGGGGACAAGGTTATTGTCCAACGCGCCGGTGACGTTATACCGCAAATTGTCGGCGTCGCCGAAGACGCACCAGATGCCACCCCGTTTGTCTTTCCAGACACATGCCCTGTATGTGGGGCCGCCGTTATCCAGGAATCCGGCCAGGTTGCGCGTCGTTGTGTGAACACATTGGGATGCCCGGCCCAGCGTATTGGCGAACTGGAACACTTTGTTTCGCGCAAGGGATTTGACATAGACGGCCTGGGGACGCGCCAACTGGAATTGTTTATTTCGCGCGGTTGGATAAAAAACGCGGCGGACATATTTACACTGATTGCGCGTCACGGCGACGATATCAAGAAACTGGACGGTTTTGGTGAAAAGTCCGTATCAAATCTGAACGTGGCAATTGAACGCGCGCGGAATATAGAACTGCATCGGTTTTTATTCGCCATTGGTATACCAGAGGTTGGCGAAGTCACGGCCAAAATCCTGGCGCGGGCATTTGGCAACCTGGACGCACTGCGCGCCGCGCCGGTATGGAAATTAAAGCAAATTGACGGCATTGGCGATGTTATGGCGGATGAAATAGTATCGTTTTTTGGCGATGCGCATAATGCGGCGGTTTTGGACGAATTACTGCACCAGGTGCACGTTGCTGAAACAGATGTCGCCACCACCACATCGGACGGCCCGTTGGCGGGCAAAAAAATTGTTTTAACTGGAACGTTGCCGAATTATACACGCGATGCTGCGCGCGAAATTTTGGAACGCCTGGGCGCGAAAGTGCAGGGCAGTGTATCCGCCAAAACGGATATAGTATTGGCCGGCGCGGACGCGGGTTCAAAATTGACGCGTGCCGAACAACTGGGCATAACAATATGGTCTGAATCAGATTTGGAACGTGTGATAAACGAATCCCGAAAATAATTTAATTAATAATATTTTGATAATCATAATAACAATGTGTGTGGGGGGCAAATAAAAAAACAACACTGGGTGGGGCGTGTGAATATATTGAATAAGCGACACTATTATACGATACTTCTTAACCGCCAACCGCCCTTTATCACGGCGGTGTTTTTTATTAAACCAAAAAACTGTTGGGTGCATAATTGTATTATTATCACAAGTATTACGAATTGTGTCATTGCGAGCCACGTTAGTGGCGTGGCAATCCAATTTAATCAAAATCGCGCATATTTACTGGATTGCTTCGCTGCACCCGCAATGAATCCGAGTATGTGAAAACAAGCGACAGCGCAGTTTGAACAAATACGAGGATACGCACAGGGTACGCAGTACCCGAGCGACACATTATGTAACACGATGATAAAGAAGGGATTGCTTCGCTACGCTCGCAATGACACAATGTGTAATACCTGTGATAATAATACAATTACGCACAAACCTTGTCATTGCGAGCCACGTTAGTGGCGCGGCAATCCATTAATGTTACACCAACACACCATGGGGTGACATAGTATGGAAATCATCCCAACCTTGTCATTGCGAGCCACCACAGGTGGCGTGGCAATCCAGGGGTGCAGTATGTCGCGCGTCGCGCGGACAATATTTACTGGATTGCTTCGCGTTGCTCGCAATGACAAAAGTATACGGGTAACAAGTAACTAAAAAACCGGGGTAATCCCGGTTTTTATAATCCAAACTTGTACGCGGCACCGATGTAAATTTCCGTGGCGTCTATTTCGGTTGTGGTATGTGTGCCGTCACCGTTTGTCATATCTATATCGCCATAGTTTTGGTATTTCAATCCCAAATTCAAATCTATGCGCTGGTTCAATGCAAAATTCACCCCGACCATCGCAGACCATGACATATCCGCCGTTGAATCAGATGTGTTCATTTTACCAGACACGTTACCCCAAATGCCGGAAACACCAATGCCCAATCCCGCGTACGGTTCAACCGCGCCGCCAAACTGTTGATACAAATACACGTTCAACATGTTTGACCATATGTCAAAATCGTAATCGTTTCCGTATTTTTCTTCGCCACCATATGTGTATGCGGTTTCAAACTCTATTTTTATATGGTCGGTTAATCTGTTGCCAATTGCCAACCCGAACCCCATACTGTCATCACGCAGTTTTGTGTCATCGCCATTATCAAATTCGACACCAAATGCAATGCGTTCGTTTTGGTGTAATCTGACCCCGATATAGTTATCACGACGTGGTGTTGTATCATATCCGTAACCGTAATCATCGGCAAATGCCGGCATTGCGGCCATGCAAAACATAATTACGACCAGTTTTTTCATATCTCTCTATCCTTTATTTCGTATGCGACATATTATAGTTTTAATTTATGGCGTAACGCAAGTTGTTTGTGATATAATTCCATAAACACCAGGGGGATTATAGACTTTGTTTCGAAAAAAATCTGATACACGTACTGTAAATTCAAAACAGCAATCGCCCAAAACATCACGCGGGCTGCGTGTATTTGTGTGGTGTGTTGATTTATTTATGTTGTGTTTGGTTGGTGTTGCGATATATGTGGTGATTATATTTTTGCAAATGCCGTCGTTGGATGCCATATTGCATGAAACGCGTCCTGCGGCCATTGTGTTTTTAGACAAAGATGGTAATGAACTGCGTTCGTCAAATCGTATAATGGGTGTGCCTGTATCTGTTGAAACGTTGCCCCCCCATGTGTGGCAGGCAATCGTTGCAATAGAAGACAAACGTTTTTTTGAACATGGTCCTGTGGAATTTCGTGCGATTGCACGTGCGATGTTTTCAAATTTGCTGCATGGGCGGTTGGCGGCGGGCGGTTCGACAATTACACAACAGACCGCAAAAAACATATTTTTGTCGCGCGAAAAAAAGATTTCACGCAAAGTCCAGGAATTAATTTTATCATATTGGTTGGAAAATCGTTTTACCAAAAACCAGGTTTTGGATTTATATATGAACAGGGTGTCATTGGTTGGCGGAATGCGTGGAATTGACGCGGCGGCGCGCGTAATGTTCCAAACGTCCGCAAATAATTTGTCCATTGCCCAGGCCGCACAAATTGCCGCCATGTTAAAGGCCCCAACCACATACAGCCCGTTGGTAAACCCTGATAAAAATATTGCACGTGCACGCATTATATTACAGGAAATGGTTCGCCAGGGATATATCACATTGAACCAGGCGCGTATTGCTGCGCGACAATTAAAGCCGGCCACGCCCGCCCCCAACACAAATATATATCGTTATTGGACGGACTTTGTTTTGGACGAAGTGGAATCCACAATTGGTACATTGGAATCTGATGTATATGTGTATACCACAATGGATATGGGATTACAGGAACGTATTGCCGATATTTTACCGCAACGTGTTGGTGAACACCAGGGGGCGGTTGTTGCCATGGAAACCGATGGTGCGGTGCGCGCAATGGTTGGTGGTACCAATTATCAGGAAAGCCAATTTAACCGTGCATTGGCGTTGCGTCAACCTGGCAGTTCGTTCAAGCCAGTTGTGTATCTGGTTGCGTTGGAAAATGGTATGACACCGGACAGTTATGTAAATGATTCACCTTTTTCCATAGGGGACTATTCACCCCAGAATTACAACAAACGTTATTATGGGGATATTACGTTGGCGACGGCGTTTGCCAAATCTGTAAATTCTGTACCCCTGAAATTGACCCAGGAATTTGGTATTGATAATGTTCTGAATATGGCGGGGCGTTTGGGGGTTGGAAACAAATTGCGCCGTGAATATTCGACTGTTTTGGGTGCGTCTGAAATGTCGTTGTTGGATTTAACGACTATTTATGCGGTGATATGGAACGATGGATATTCCGTTCGTCCGTATTCAATTACAAAAATAACAGATCCCAGTGGCAATATAATTTATCAGCGCAATCCGTCTGAACCGTTACAAATTTTAATGCCACAAACGGTTGATTATATGACTGACCTGTTGGCAGATGTGGTTCAGGTTGGGGGCACGGGTCACCGCGCAATGGCACCGGGGGTATTGGGCGGGAAAACTGGAACCAGTAACGATAACCGTGACGCATGGTTTATTGGTGCGTGGCATGATTTAATAATTGGTGTGTGGATGGGAAATGATGATTTTACATCAATGTCATCCAAAATCACGGGGGGAACAATTCCAGCCACAATTTTTCATGATATTGTGAAATAGATTAAAATCTGTTTTTATTATATTAATTTTTATGATATAATATCAGGCATGAGAAGTAGGAACTTGCTGCTTTTGCCGATTGTTGCTGGTGCTTTAATAACTGGTGCGGCGCGCGCAAATTGGGAATATGCTGGATATTATGTGGGCGATGGGGCATATACCGATGACGGCAGTCGATTTACCGTGTCCGTACGTGGGGGCGCATCTGTTGGTATTGGAAAAATTAAAAATGAAATCGGTGAATTAACGCCGTTGTATTATATGAGTCCCGATGGCAGTACCATCCTGTCAGAATTGGGGTATTATCAATGTACCGACGGTGGTGGGTGTGTGGACTATATACCGGCGGGGTATGTCAATTTGGGTGATTTGCCACCGGTAAAGGATTTTGAATCATTTGGATTTGCTGCGGGGGCCAGTATTGGATGGACAATTCCGTACAATCCCCAATGGCGAATTGAATTTGGTTGGGACCATATCGCCGAAAGTGAATATAACGCATCCCCGTTTATAGAGGGCGACGCCCCATTATTTAGTGGTGATGCCGCCGGGGCAATTGCGACTGTTTCCAGTGGTGCCGTTCAGTCCAAGGTTACAAATGATATATTCAGCATAATGGCGTTTTATGATTTCTTTGACGGCCTGCAAAAGCCTGTACGCCAGGTTATTCCATATATCGGTTTTGGTGTTGGGTACGCAGATGTTAAAACAACGTTGCAACTATCTGACCCATATGGTGATTTGTCTGGAATATATGAATTATTACCATACGGAATCAAGGAACAAAATGATTCGGTGATACAGTTTTATCGTTCTGAATTAAGTACTGCCAATGTTGCTGGGTTATTGTCGTTGGGTTTATCGTACGGGATAACAGAAAACATGTTTTTTGATATTGGCGCACGCGTTACATATATCCCGCGCATACGTTGGGCATTAAGTAACGAAGACGGCAGTCAACACCGTGATTGGTTCAGTGCAAAAAATGTAATATATGCCAATATTATGCTAAGTTTACGGTTTGAATTTTAGTAAAATATCGGGGTCGCAAATGCGATCCTTTATTTTACGCCGTATTTTCCCCGGTTTATTGGGCGGTACGATAACGCTTCGGCCAGGTCGGACATTTCAATATTTTCCGCGCCGCGTAAATCTGCAATTGTGCGCGCTATGCGTCGAATACGATTATACCCGCGGGCCGACATGCCCATTTTTTCAGCCGCAGAATTTAAAAATTGTGTTAATTCGTCTGATAATTTTGCCGCCATATCCAAATCGGCACCGTCCAGGTATGCGTTTGGTTTTCCCTGGCGTTCAATTTGGCGATTACGCGCGGCAACCACGCGGGCGCGAATTTGCGCGGATGTTTCGGCGGGAACGGTATCATTGTTCATTTCCCACGGGTTTACCGCGTCAACATCGACATGTAAATCAATTCTGTCCAGTAATGGCCCAGAAATTTTATTTTGATATGCTTCGGCACATCTGGGGGCGCGTGAACACGACAGTGCCGCATTTCCCAAATGCCCGCATGGGCATGGGTTCATCGCCGCAATCAATTGAAAGCGGGCTGGATATGTTGCAGTGCGCTTTGCACGGGCAATCATTATTTTGCCGGCCTCCATCGGTTGACGCAGAATTTCCAACGTTGTTCGGTTGAATTCAGGTAATTCATCCAAAAACAATACGCCATTATGCGCCAATGATATTTCACCTGGGCGTGCGTCTGCCCCGCCACCTGCCAACGAAATCGCACTGGCGGTATGGTGAACGCTGCGAAACGGCCGCGTCGTTATTAATGATTTGTCATTTAATTGACCCGCAATAGAATAAATTATCGATGTTTCCAAAATTTCATCGGGTGTCATTTCTGGCAGAATTGTTGGTAATCGTGATGCCAGCATTGTTTTTCCCGATCCCGGTGGGCCAACCATTAACATTGCGTGTCCACCAGCGGCGGCAATTTCCAATGCACGTTTTGCCGCAGATTGACCGTGAACCTCTGCCATGTCTAATGATGAATTATTTTGATTTGAAATGTTTTCTGTTGCTGGCACTGGCAAGATTTGCGTACCCTTGAAATGATTGATTAATTCCAAAACATGAAACGGTGCCAATATATTGGTATGTCCCGCCCAGCGTGCTTCGGCCCCCTGGGGGCCGGGGCATATAATTCCCATTGAATTTTGATTTGCCCAAACACTGGCCGGTAAAATACCGTCAGTTTTGACAATTGTGCCATTTAATCCAACTTCGCCAATAATCAGATATTTTGATAATTCGTTTTCAGGCAATACGCCAATTGCACATAATATTCCGCATAAAATCGGCAGGTCAAAATGCGAACCCGTCTTTTCAACGTCCGCCGGTGACAAATTTACAGTTAATCGCTTTGGCGGCAAAGACAGATTTAACGCAGATAACACGTTTCTGATTCTTTCCGCGGATTCTTTGACGGCACGGTCGGCCAGCCCAATTATATTAAATTCAGGTTTTGCCAATCCAGTGGACAGTTGTACTTGAACATCAATGCGTGTTGCATCCATGCCGTTAAATATGATTGAATTCAAAGATATCATATTCGCATATTAAAACTTGCGCAAAATCAATTCAAGTTATAAAATGGTGCCCGAAAAGGACGATGAAATTATGCCAGTCAAAAAGAAATCTAATGTTGCGCGCGATTGGTTTAACACCATTTTTTATGGTGTGCTGATTGCGATTGCGTTCCGCAGTTTTTTATTGGAACCATTTAATATACCATCTGGGTCAATGATACCGACATTAAATGTTGGTGATCATATATTTGTGGAAAAATGGCCGTATGGGTATTCGCGTTATTCGTTTCCATTTGGATCATGGCATTTGTGGGATGGTCGCTTTGGTGGACATGAACCTGAAATTGGTGATGTGATTGTTTTTCGCAATCCGATAAACGAATCCCAGGATTATGTTAAACGCCTGATTGGAAAACCCGGTGATACAATACAAATGATAGATGGGCGTCTGTATATAAACGGCGAAATTGTGCCACGTGAAAATCCACGCCCGTATATAATTGCCACCCTGCCAAAGGCATTACGCAGTGCCGGTTACCATATCCCGGAAAAGAATATAATGATAAAGGGTAACAAGATTTGGGTTGATAACAAACCCGCTGAATTTAATTATACTATTGAATACAAGGACGATAAATTCTGTCGTGCGAACGAATGGGCCTGTGGCGTGTTCGAAGGAACAGAATACACGGAAATATTGCCAAACGGCGTTCGGCACAGCATTGTTGAAATGTCGGATGATGCGCATTTTGATAATACAATGATGTTTACGGTTCCGGAAAACCATTATTTCTTTATGGGTGATAACCGTGATAACAGTGGCGACAGTCGTGCAGACATAGGTTATGTTCCGCGTGATAACGTTTTGGGGCCTGTTTGGTTTATATGGTATTCGCATAATTATTATTCCCCGATGTTGGCGGTATGGAATTGGGGCAATAAAATGCGCTGGGACAGATTTGGTATGGGGATAGATTAAATTGATAAAACTGCAATATACTTTTAATAATCCGGATTTATTGAATTTGGCCCTGACGCAAAGTGGTGCGGATGCGGTGCACAATAACGAACGGTTGGAATTCATTGGCGACAGGGTTGTTGGATTGTCTGTGGCGGCATTGTTGTATGAAATGTTCCCGTCTGAACAAGAGGGCGAATTAGCGCGTCGTCATGCCATGTTGGTATCAACTGAAACACTGGCGCATGTTGCGTGCATTTTGGGCATAGATAAACATATTCGCCATGGACATATGACGGCTGGGCGCAGCCAGCATATGTACGCTGACGCGATGGAGGCTGTATTTGGTGCCATTTTTCTGGACGGTGGTTTTGATGTTGTGCAAAAAATAATAATGGATATTTGGCGCGATTTGGCGGCGGCTGATGTTGTTGCACCAAAAGACGCCAAAACCAGATTACAGGAATTGGTGCAAAAGGCAGACGGTGGTGCATTGCCGGTGTATGAATACTTACCGGCCACTGGTGTATCGCACAAGCCTGTGTTTAATGTTCGGGTTTCTGCAATGGGGCATACCGCCACGGGCAGTGGGACGTCTAAAAAGAATGCCAGTATTGCTGCCGCCGAAGAGTTGTTGAAAATCCTTGCATTTTAAGGAATGTGAATATAAAATTAGCGCAAAGCAAAGGATAATACGCATGTTTACATTTTTATTGGTTTTATTGATAATCGTTGCCGTTTTAATGATTGGAATTATTTTATTACAGAAATCCGAGGGCAGTGGTATGTCCGGTTCGTCGGCTGCGTCTATGTTTGGTGGGGCATTGACTGGTGCGGCGGCGGGTAATTTTTTGACACGTATGACGGCGTGGTTGGCGACAATATTTTTTGTATTGTGTGCATTATTGGCGTTGGTGTCGGCAAAATCCAATATTGCATCCCAACAAAGTGATTTGCGTAATGAATTGATTATCCAGGGCGACGCCCCGACCCAATCGGCAATTCCGGGTGCGGTGGCTGACACGGAAAGTGTGCCCGATGCTGAAAGTGCGGACGCGGTATCAGATAATGCACAATAAAATGTCCCATTTTGGGACATTTTATTTTGATTATATATTGTTAAAAAATCCCGCAATTGCGGGATTTTTTAATAAATTTAATTTATTTCTTTGTGTTTTTCTTTTTCGTGGTGGTTTTTTTGGCCGCGGGTTTCGCTGTTTCTGATTTTACTGTGGCGGAAACAGTTTTTTTGTTGGAAAATGCATCACGAAATGCGCGATACAGACCCGCACCACAAATGTACACAACCAATGCGCTGACCGCCGTCAGTAATCCCGGAATCAGACCATCAGAAAAATATGCAAAGAATATAACCGCAACAATCAGAACGATTGTGTATCCCAAATTCTTGCCGAAAACGTTCATAATTTTTTCAAAAGTGCTCATATTTAATTCCTTTCGTTTGGACGGTTGAATTATATCACATTTTGCATAAAAAATCCACAAAAAACGGTTGCAAAATCGCAACCGTTAACAGGGGAAACTGTTTATATATTATAAAATCACTTGCCCGCCAATTCGTGCCGTGCCTGGAATCGGCCCGAACGAAGATGTTGGGGTTACGTATATATTGCCTGTAACTGTGAATTCGCCTGCAAATTGTAACATGCCCATGTCGCGCAGGAACAAGTTGCCTTCTATTCTAATACCGCGCGGTAATATATATTTGCGCATGTTTTGCAGATATAAATTACCCTTTACAACGTCGCCCTGTTTCAGCATTGTTGCAGCACCACGACTGTCGATAATAACGTCGCCATACATGACATTGCGAACGCGGGCGGTTTGTTTGATTGCGGTTGTGTCTGGTTGAACGTGTGCAACATTTATGGTGTTGCTAATAAATTGACGTGCACAATCTTTTTTTAATGGCAAACTGGCAATTTGTTTTACTTCGTTTTCATTGCGGTTGCGTACAATTGTGGTTGGTTTTTCAATTGCCGCCACGTTAATTTGTTCAGGTTTGTTTTTTGCAATTATTACAACGGGCTTTTTATTATACCCGATAATGTCCATAATCAGCATGGAAAATAACACAATTATCGCAGACAACAGGGTAATATTAACCAATCCGATTAAATCGATACTGCGAACCCATGCCCAAAATGCGCGCAACCAACGGCCCATTGCACGAAAAGGTGTGCAAATTGCGTTCCATACGCGCGCCCAAAATGAATTTTTGCGTACACGTTTTGATGATTTTTTTGCCGCGCCCCTGCGTTCCATGCGCCGTGCCGCGATTTTCATTTTCAGTGTTTTGAACATGGCTTTTGCCCCTTTGATTATATTTTACATGTAATTATTATGTACTTAAAAATATATTTGTCAAGTATTTTGTCAACAAATTTTGTCAAAATATATATTTTGCAGTGCAGTTTGACTACATTGGTAATTTAGGGTATAGTAAATTATACTATGTCGTATGACAGGTTATTGTTGCTTTTGTTTTTGTTTGGGTGTTCGTCGATGTCAAATTGGCGCATGCCAGATGATTTTATATATGACACAATCAATTCCAACGGTTACGAAATTGTAACAATGCAAAAAATTACTGATGATACGTCACCTGTGCATATTTATATAGAGGGCGACGGTCATGCATTTAATGGGCGTGGTATGCCGACGAATGACCCAACGCCACATGATACTTTTTTACGTGATATGGCCACATCTGATACAGGGGCGAATGTTGTATATATGGCGCGTCCATGTCAGTACATAATGTCGCCAACGTGTACACAGTCTGATTGGACCGACGGTCGTTTTTCTGAACGGATTGTGGAATCGATGGCAATGGCGGTTAAGCGCATTGCGGCGTCGCGCCCCATTGTATTAATTGGATATTCTGGTGGCGCAATGTTAAGTGGACTGATTATACAAAATTATCCGGAATTGGATATAGAACAATGGATTACCATTGCAGGGGTTTTGAATCATGCTGATTGGACGGAATATTTTGGTGACAGCCCGCTGACACGTTCAATGACCCTGAATGCATTGCCGCATGTGCATCAGTTACATTATGCGGCGGAACATGATAATGTTGTTCCTGTTTCTTTGACCCAGAAATGGACCGATGGCAAAAAATTGATTATTGTTCCGAATGCGACACATAATGATTTTGGAAATCTGAAAATCAATTTCATGTTTCAATACAAATAACAACCAAACCCAAATAAAGGAAATAGTATCACAAAAAATAATTTGACAAAAATATATTTTTGTACTATACAATATAAAGTCATGTCAAATATTGTTATTGTTCCGATTTTTAATCAGTCCGCGCCCCAGGTGTGGAAAACTTTTTTAAGTATTCGCAGTGCTGCCATGCGACATTCATGTGGTTATCAAATGAGTACAGCCGATTATGAATTTGCAATGGACGAAATGACCCAGGGCTGGGTAAAGCGCGGATTTAATTTTGCTTTTGGTGCATATGATGGCGCCACCATGATAGGGTTTGTCCAGGGTGATTGTATAGAAAACACCGCCACCATTCGCAGTTTGTACGTTCGGCCAGAATACATGTCGCAACATATCGGCCAACGATTATTAAGGGCTGCGGAACAGGCCGGATCATTTGCGGCCAGTTCGCTGGATTTAGTATCATTACCGCGTGCGCAAAAGTTTTATGAACATCATGATTACAAGCCTGTTTCACATGGTGGTAATCATTATATCAAAGATATCACTTTTCAAATGCGTGCCAGATGTGCAACTGCGCCGGTATTTAAATTAACACGTGGCATGCATACATCATGTTCAAAAATATCCCAGCAATATGGTATGACATTTGATGCGTCCCATGTAAACCGGCACCATAAACCGATGTTTGTATATGTTGATGCCGCATCCCAGGTCCAGGGATACGTATTGGGCGTTAACAATGCAAAAACGTATATTGCAGCGCACCAGCCGGCGGAATTAATAGCAAAAAGATTGAAAAGGGAAGTAGACAAATTAAAAAGTATCAGACAAAACCAGGAAAATATTAGATAACATGATCAGTGAACAGAATACAAATTTTGGCCCAATAGATATTCCATTATCGTGCAGTGTGTTTTTGGAACCAGCACTTAAAAAGTATGCCCATAACATTGTGCCAATGACGAACGAAACAAACAGGTTTATTCATGAATGGAATTTGGCATTAATGGATATTTTGAAAAAATCGCAATACAGCGTACACCTGGGAACCATGGGGCGCAAATTGTTGTCGCGCACAATCAGAATGAAAACTTTTCCAGTAAAATGTGTTGAAACAGCAAAAAATGTACCATTGCATTCATTGCATTATGCAATACGTTTTTCAGAAAGTATGAATTTTTTGGATAATAAAATAAAGAATAATTCTGATATAAAATTTGTTGATTTGGGGTGTGGTTTTTCACCATTGGCCCCGATGATTCAGGCCCGATATAACATACCAGATGTTTATTGTATTGATACCGAACCTGCAATCATAGATATATACAGCATGGCATCAGAAAAGGTTTTTGGTCGTGCACCAACCAGTATTTCATGGAATGATGCGAAACATTTGGCAAATGAAAAGCAGTTAAATACTATAACAGCCATGGGAATTTTGCATTATATGCCATTGGATGAACAGGTATCCAGGTTAAAGTTTATTAATACTAATTTTCCGAACTTTTTGGTTGAAATAAAGTATAATAATAATGCTGATACGGCCGGCGACAATGTGTTTAACTTAAAACGTTTGCAAAAACTAAGAATGGATGTTGAAAATACCCAAACATTGGAAACAACAATGATTCATAATTCATTACGGTATTTGCATAAATTCATGTGTGCATTGCCGGGACATCGTTATTTTCTGGCAAATGACCGCAGTTTATTTCTAAGCAGATAATAAAAAAACGGGGCGTTTGCCCCGTTTTTTACATCATGCCCGGCATACCACCGCCCATTTGCGGGGCGGGTTTTTCTTCGGGTATTTCCGACATAACCGCACCGGTTGTCAGTAATACACCCGCGGTGCTGGCTGCGGCCTGGATGGCTGTTTTTACAACCTTGGCTGGGTCGATAATACCCGCCTTCATCATGTCGACATATTCGCCAGTTTGCGCGTTATAACCAAAGTTATAATCCTTGGCTTCCATAACCTTGCCGACGACAATTTCGCCGGATACGCCCGCGTTTTCGGCAATTTGTGCACATGGTGCAACCAACGCACGACGAACAATATCAATACCGACATTTTGGTCTTGGTTTGCGCCACTCAGTTTATCCAATGCCGCTGTCGCGCGCACCAATGCGATACCGCCACCAGCCACAATACCGTCGGCCACGGCCGCACGGGTTGCCGCCAATGCATCATCAACACGGTCTTTCTTTTCTTTGACTTCAACTTCGGTCATACCGCCAACCTTGATAACTGCGACACCACCGACCAATTTAGCCAAACGTTCGGCCAGTTTTTCTTTGTCATAGTCACTGGTTGATGTGGACATCAGTTTACGTATTTCGTCTGCACGGGCATCGATTGCCTTTTTATCGCCACCACCCTGGGCCAACAGTGTTGAATCCTTGGTTACAACGATTTTCTTGGCTGTGCCCAGAACATCAGTCGTGATATTTTCAAACGTCATACCCATATCGTCGGACACAACTGTTGCACCGGTAACCGCCGCAATATCTTTCAGCATTTCTTTGCGTCTGTCACCAAAGCCTGGGGCCTTAACCGCGCAAACTTTTAACCCGCCACGCAGTTTGTTCAATACCAATGTTGCCAATGCTTCTGATTCAACATCTTCGGCAATGATTAACAATGGGCGGCCGGACTGTGCCACAGGTTCCAGTATTGGTAATAATGCTTGCAGGCCTGTAATTTTCTTTTCAGAAACCAAAATTTGTGCGCCATCTAATTCTGCCAACATTTTTTCACTGTTTGTAACGAAATAGGGTGACATAAATCCCTGGTCAAACTGCATACCTTCGACAACGTCGATTTCTGTTTCCAAACCTTTGGCTTCTTCGACGGTGATAACACCTTCCTTGCCGACTTTTTCCATTGCGCCGGCGATTTTTTCACCGATTTCGGCATCAGAATTGGCTGAAATCGTTGCAACCTGGGCAATTTCAGAACTGTCTTTGACTGGACGGGCGTGCTTTTCTATATCGGTAACAACCGCGGCGGTTGCCATATCAATACCGCGTTTTACATCCATCGGGTTCATACCTGCGGCGATAACACGGCGACCTTCGCGAATAATTTTTTGTGCCAAAACGGTTGCAGTTGTTGTCCCGTCGCCGGCATCATCACCGGCTTTTTTTGCAACTTCCTGTACCATACGTGCACCAATATTTTCCTGGGGGTCTTTTAACGATACCGCCTTGGCCACGGTGACACCGTCCTTGGTTGCAACTGGCGCGCCATATGATTTATCAATGACGACGGTGCGACCCTTTGGACCCATGGTGATTTTTACCGCGTTGGCCAGTTTATCAACACCGGCCGCCAGTTTGTCTGTATCAAATACAATCTCTTTTGCCATTATAAAATCCTTTCGTTATTATTCTAAAATACCCAATATATCAGTTTCTTTGACCAATACATAATCTTTGCCGTCAATTTTAACCTCGTTCGCGGATGCAGCCCATTTAGCAAACAATACGACATCACCCACCTTTACCGACATGGGGATTCTGTCGTCGCCGTCAAATGCGCCGTCACCAACCGCGATAACGCGTCCATGTGATGGTTTTTCCTTGGCATTATCGGGGATAATGATTCCACCGGCCGTTTTATTTTCTTCTTCGATACGTTCCAACAGAACATAGTTATGCAGTGGCTTAAACATATTTGTTTCTCCTTATGTTCACTTGTTTCTGGGTATGGATATAGTGCGTATCTGGTTGATTTCAAGTGCTTGATTTTATACCAACAGTGTAGTATGTTAAATTCAATCAAACAATGGGAATCAAAGGGGATAACATGTACGATAAAAATAATGTTTTTGCAAAAATTCTGCGTGGTGAATCGCCATCGACCAAAATATATGAAGACGATTATGCACTGGTATTTCAAAACATCGCACCGCGCGCAAAAACACATATCTTGATTATACCAAAGGGTGATTACACCGACATTTATGATTTTACGGCCAATGCGCCGGCGGAATTACAGTCTGGGTTCTGGGCGGCGGTGCGAAAAACGGTTGATACGTTGGGATTGCGCGATAATTTCCGTACTGTTGCAAATACGGGTGCTGGTGCGGGACAAAGTGTTTTTCATTTCCATTTGCATATAATGAGTGATGAACGATTCAAATCAGATTTTTAATGTTCGGGTAATACCACGTGCGCGTAAAAATGCAATAACTGTTGATAATGACGGCACGTTACGTGTTCACACAACCGCCGCACCAACCGATGGTGCGGCGAATGTGGCTGTAATAAAAATGCTGGCCGAACATTTTAATGTTCCAAAAACCAGCGTTGAAATTATACGTGGTCAAACCAATCGTAATAAAGTTATACGTATTAATTAGTATTCCATTACCAATTTTATTAAATCATTTGCGGTTTCAGCACCATGAATATTGTAATCATGAATGCTTTCAATAAAACCGCAATCTTTCATGTGTATAAACAACCGTACAAATGGCACCCAAAAACCGGCCGTATTCAGAAAAAACAGTGGCTTTTTTGATTCGCCAATTTGTTGCATTGTCATAATGTCGGTTAATTCGTTCAGTGTACCAATGCCACCCGGTAAAATTATAAATGCATCAGATAATTCAAACATTTTTTGTTTGCGTTCATTAACCCCGTCAACAATTGTAATGTCCACGCCCGCATGAACGGGTTCCTGTTTTTCTATTACATTATTTGTGGATACCCCAACGACGTGCCCCCCCGCATCCAATGCAGCGGTTGCGACGGTTCCCATTAATCCGACATTTCCACCACCAAACACCATGTTAATTTTGCTTTTTCCCAATGCCGTACCAATTGCCACCGCATCACTTTTAAATTGCGGGTTTGTCCCAAATTGATGCCCACAGTAAACCGCAACAGACTTTAATTTTCCTGACATGATTTCTTTTTCCTTTATTTTTGCGAATTATATCATAAAATGACATAATTATGAATCAAAACTTTTTAGATTTTATGCGTAATTACGCCCACACACGGATGGCGGTCGCGGTCAGTGGCGGGGTGGATTCTGTATGTTTATTATGTTGGTTGGCGCAGATTGGTGCCGATATCGTTTGTCTGCATGTAAATCATGGGTTGCGCCCAAACGCGGAAACAGAAACACAATATGTGCGCGATTTGTGCAAACGGTTAAATATTCCGTGTCAAATTTTTTATTGGACTGATGATAAACCACATGCTGGTCTGGAAGCAGCGGCCCGTACTGCGCGGTATAAATTTATGACGGATTATTGCCACGAAAACGGCATTGATACACTGTTGACCGCACATCAGGCTGATGACCAGATTGAAACTTTTTTAATGAATTTGGGGCGGGGCAGTGGGTTATATGGTTTGGCCGCCATGCGGCGTGTGTCAATGCGTGATGGTATAAAAATTATTCGTCCGTTATTGTACGTGCCACGCGCTGAGTTAAAACAGTATTGTGATGATAACAACATAAAATATTTTATGGATGAAATGAATAACGACCCGCAATATACGCGTGTACGTATCCGTCAAAACAGGCATGTATTGTCTGAACTGTTGGGAATCAGCGATGCGCGTATTTTATTGGCCACACAAAACCTGGGGCGTATACGCGATGTGTTGGATAACAAAATTGCAGAAATGATTTCATCTGTGGTAAATAATGGCCGGGCATTATTTATTGATTCTTTTCTATTTGACCAACCGCATGATGTTGGTTTAAAGTTGCTGGGGACATTGATTCAGGAAATAGGGGGGGATGAATATCAGCCACGCTTGAATTCGTTGTCGAATGCACTAGATAAATTGCAGCACGATTGTAAATTTACGTTGGGACATTGTACATTACGTCGTCTGAACAATAAAATTTTAATCGTGCCCGAAGGGGCAAAAACAAGTTTTAGGACAAGATATGGAAAACCAAAATCAGCAGTTACAGAAAAAAAATCAGAAAAATAAATTTGTGCGTCGTGGTGATGGTACCACATGGGTATTGGTCATATTTGCGGCGTTGTTCGTTGGAATGATTGTTCGGTCATTTGTTATGGGCCCGACACCACAAATGTTACCCAATGGCCAACCGGCCCCCAAACCGGTTGAATTAACATTTTCTGATGTTCTGCGTCGTTCATCAGAAATCAAAACAATGGACATTCGTGGCAATGATGCGTCGGGTACATTGACGGACGGCACGCCATATACGGCAACAATTACATATGATCCAGAATTATTAAGCCAAATTGCGGAAAACGGTGCAACAATATCAATTGATACATCTAAAACATGGGTTGATTACCTGGGGACATGGGTTCCAATTTTAATGGGGTTGTTTTTTATTTGGTGGATTTTCCGCGGGTTCAAGGGTGCAGCCGGCGGATTGGGGCGCAGTTTGACCCAATCAAATCCCACAAAAATTACGACTGGAAAAACGAAAACAACGTTCAAAGATGTTGCCGGCATAGATTCTGAAAAACAGGAATTAATGGAAATAGTTGATTTTCTGAAAGACGGGAAAAAATTCCGCGATGTTGGTGCGCGCGTACCACGCGGAATATTACTGTCGGGTGAACCGGGTACTGGTAAAACATTGTTGGCACGTGCCATTGCGGGCGAAGCAAACGTTCCGTTTTTTGCCGCATCGGGCAGTGATTTTTCCGGCATTATCGTTGGATTGGGTGTTGCCAAGATAAAAGAGATTTTTGAAATGGCCAAACGCAACGCGCCGTGCATATTATTTATTGATGAAATAGATGCCATTGGCCAACGTCGCAGTACTCATTCTTATAATGACCAGGACCGCGAACAAACATTGAATCAGTTATTGATTGAAATGGACGGTTTTGCAAATGATACCGGCATTATAGTTATTGGTGCCACAAACCGTGCGGATATGTTGGATCCTGCATTATTGCGTCCTGGTCGCTTTGACCGCCAGGTTTATATAGAATTACCCGACTTATCTGGACGTCGCGAAATTTTGGATTTATATGCCAAAAAGGTAAAGGTCAGCAGTGATGTTAATTTACAGGATTTAGCGCGTGGTACAACTGGTTTTTCTGGGGCAGATTTGGAAAATCTGTTGAACGAAGCCGCCCTGCATGCTGTCCGTAATGGTCGTGTTGAAATTTCCCAGGTTGATGTGGAAGAGGCACGTGATAAAATCTTGATGGGCCCGCGCAAAGTTCGCAAAATGCGCCCCGAAGATATAAAATTGACCGCCTATCACGAAGCCGGCCATGCGTTCGTCAGCATAATGTACGCTGATATTACTGACCCAATACACAAGGCGACCATTATCCCACGTGGCCGTGCATTGGGTATGGTCCAGCACCTGCCCATTGATGACAAAGTTTCCATGACGGTTGCCGAAGTTCGGGCCAATCTGGCCATTGCATTGGCGGGTCGTGCCGCCGAAGAAATCTTTTTCGGTGCGGATAAAATAACCACTGGCGCGGAAAGTGATATTGCAATGGCAACACGCCTGGCGCGATATTCCATAACGACGGCGGGATTGTCGCCAAAGATTGGTTTGGCCGCAATAAACCAGGTTAATACCTTTGGCACGCGCAGCGCGTTGGAAAATGCATCTGAAAAAACCGCCGAACTGGTTGATGCCGAAGTTCGCGCCTGGTTGGATTCCGCGCACGCGGATGCAACAAAATTGTTGTCCAAAAACAAGGAAACGGTTCGCAAACTGGCCGAAGAGTTATTGGCGCGTGAAACCCTGACTGGTGACGAAATAAAGGAAATTGTTTCCGGCAAAGCGGGCAAAAAAACGGTGAAGACCACAACCAAAAAGACGCAAAAAAATGCCACAAAATAACGATGCGCCAAATTTTGAAATTCTGCATATGCCACCGGAAAACACTAATTCATTGTTGGTGACGCGCGGTGGTGATGCGGTGATTTTTGATGCGTGGGGTAATGCGACCGATTGGGAACGATTGTTGGAATCGCGTGGTTTGCGATTGCGGGCAATATATTCAACGCACGGACATGGCGACCATATTTCTGCCGCGCCAACGTTGGCGGAAAAATATGATGTGCCGTGGTATTTGAACAGTGAAGATACGGATTTAATTTCTTGGTCTGATAATTTGTTAAATTATTTTGGGTTACCGCCAATCGAAAATAATTATCGTCGTCCAATTGATATTGGGGCTGGAACGATTGATGTATTACCCGGTGTGACGGTTGATGTGATTGAATCCCCCGGCCACAGCCCGGGCGGTGTTATGTATTATTTCACTGATTTTGGTATTTTGTTGACTGGTGACACATTGTTTCGCGATGGGGTTGGCCGGTATGATTTGCCGGGTGGTGATGCAAATGCATTATGGCAGTCAATTTCAAAAATATATGAAATGAATTTGCCCGATGAAACATATGTTGTTCACGGTCACGGTGTTGATTCAACAATAGAAATTCTGAAACGTGAAAATCCATATTTTAAGTAAGTTTAGGCGGAAAAAACAATAACCCGTTCAATACCGGATAAATCTGTTTCAATGCGGTCAAAGTGCCAACCGTGTTTTTCAAATATTTCGCGGACATGTGTACCCATATCAATCCCGATTTCCAAATAAATTTTACCGCCCCCACGAATCCAATTACGTGCATTTTTTGCAATTGATTCATATGCCGCATACCCATTGCCCCGTGCGTACAGGGCGCGTTTTGGGTCGTGCTGTGCGCCGGTATCAACGCGCATATCCCCCACCGCAATATATGGCGGATTTGAAACGATTATATCAAAAGTGTTTTTGTCGAACGCATTTGGGGCATTGAAATTCTTTCTAACTATACGGATTTTATCAGTCAAGTTTAATTGACGTATGTTTTTGCGCGCCACACGCAGTGCGCCACGCGATACATCAATACCAACGCCCTGTGCCCCAGAAATATTTTTAACCAGCGACGCAATAATGCACCCAGTGCCAGTGCCTAAATCCAAAATGTTTGGTTGTGCGTTATTGTTGCAATCGGAAATCACCGCTGCGACCAACGTTTCTGTATCTGGGCGTGGGTCCAATGTATGATGATTGGTATAGAATTTCAGCCCATAAAACCATTTTTGATGTATTATTTTTGCCACTGGCACACCGCGACGCAACGCCCGCGCCATACGCCATACGGTTATTTTTGAAAAATGTTTCGTATTTTCAGTTATTATTCGTGCTGCACGTATACCGCCAGCAGATTTAAGAATTTCAAACGCTTGATTTATTGTCATAAAACAATTATAATCGCCGATATGAAAAAAGCAAAAAATATTCTGACCACAAACAATGTTGCGTGGTGTGTTTTGGGCCTGGCGATAATATTGATGATAGTGGCCCTGATTTTAATTTTTACGCGCCATGGTGCCAATACTAGTGGGGAAATAACGACGGACGAAGATCGTCGTTCAATTGTCGTCGTATCCAGTGGCGATACATTGTCAAAACTGTTAACAGACCAGGGTTTTTCCGATGCCCAGGTTCTGGAAATTGCCCAGGTTTTAAAATCAGATGCAGATATAACTGGTCTGCGTGCGGACAGTGATAAAATTGAATTCGTTCGCACAGACAGTCAATCGCCCGTGTCCAAGATAGTTATAATTCCATCGCCATGGCGTCAGATAGAGGTTACCAGTACCACTGACGGTGGATGGCAATGTAAAACAGTTGAAATCCAACCGGACAAGCGTGCTGTATATCGTTCTGGTGAAATTTTGGACGGGGACAGTTTTTATCTGGCTGGGGCCCGTGCTGGAATTCCGGACGCCATCCTGGCCGAGGTTTATGATTTATTGGCATTTGAAATGGACTTTGAACGTGATGTTCGTGCCGGTCAAAAGTTTTATGTTTTATACGAAGAAAACTTTGCAAATGGTAAAAAGGTTGATAATGGTAATGTTTTGGCCGTTCAATTCGAAGCATTACGTGGTAATGTTAAAATGTACCGCTTTAAAAAATCAGACGGCAAAACAGGATATTATGACGAAAATGGTAATGGTGCGATAAAATCATTAAAACGTACACCAATAAATAATGCCAAAATCACCAGCAGTTTTTCTAACAGACGTAAACATCCTGTATTGGGATATACGCGTGCGCACAAGGGCGTTGATTTCCGTGCGTCCACTGGCACACCAATACCTGCGGCTGGGGCGGGGCGCGTTGTTGCACGTGGGTATAACAGTGGCCATGGCAATTATATTAAATTACGCCATAATTCATCGTTTGAAACGTTGTATGCCCATATGTCCCGCTTTGCCAAGGGTGTTGTTGTCGGCACAACCGTAAAACAGGGCCAGACAATCGGATACGTCGGTTCAACGGGGCTGTCCACTGGGCCACATTTGCATTATGAAATAATCAAGGATGGCAAACATGTAAACCCCATGACTGTAAAATTACCGGCAATCAGTAACCTGGGCCAGGCGGATAAAGAAAAATTCCTGGAATATCGTAAAACATTGGATGCCGGCATAGAACAATTATCGCAACATCCTGATTGGTTTATCCAATTATAATACAGTGGAATAAAACGGGCCCACATGGCCCGTTTTTAATTTTGTTCAGATTGTAATAATCGTATTTTTTCTGCAATACCACCTGGCGCGGAATACCCGCCCAATTTGCCGTCACTGCGTATAACGCGATGACACGGTATATGTGGCGGCAGTGGATTTTTACCCACGGCATTTGCAACTGCGCGTACCGCGTTTGGGTGCCCCGCCATTTTTGCCAGTTCGGTATATGTTCGTACCTGGCCCCGCGGGATACGCAACAGGGCGCGCCATACATCATGTTGAAATGGTGTTCCGGGTAACTTGTCTATATCTGAATCTGTTATTGTCATGACAGTATTATAAGCGTTTGTTTTGATGGTATCAAGCACAGGAAAACGTTCTCATATCAATAGGTTGAATAAAGTATCAATATATTCTTATTCCGTTATCGATAAAACAAAGGAGAGGGAACAGTGAAAAAATTGAACTTAGTAATGTGGCGCAGTATGGATTATCTGGCCAGAAAAATGAAAAAATCATGTTCTGGTTTGGCGTTAAGTGGCGGCCTGAATGCAACAACATTTAATAAAAGCAAGCGTCAATCAAAATATGGTCAACCGCGATGGCTGTCCATGGAAACACTATTCAAGATTTTAAAATCGTCAGATACCAGTTTTATGGAATATGCAGCGATTTTACAAACGCTGATGGATTCCATGAATGATATTGATGATGACGGCAACAGCATAATGTAAAGCGTTGTTTGAATTATTGATATATTTTATATACATGCTATGTACATATGTGCCGGCTGTGGGGCATTCGTGACGATTTGGCTGCGCGTGGCTTGCCAAATCTACTCATTGTCGAACCCTTTTGTTCGGGTTCAAATCCTGGGGCTTGCACATAATAAATAACAACGCCACGAAAACGTGACGTTGTTATTTATTCTGGCGCGCCCAGAAGGATTCCCTCGCACGGCACATATGTGCCGGCTGTGGGGCATTCGTGACGATTTGGCTGCGCGTGGCTTGCCAAATCTACTCATTGTCGAACCCTTTTGTTCGGGTTCAAATCCTGGGGCTTGCACATAATAAAAACAACGTCACGAAAACGTGACGTTGTTATTTATTCTGGCGCGCCCAGAAGGATTCGAACCCTCAACCTTCTGATCCGTAGTCAGATGCTCTATCCAATTGAGCCATGGGCGCAACGTTCGTATATTTTATAACTTTTTATTCGGATTGCAAGCAAAAATATATTGTTTTTTATCTGCTGCCCTTGCCGTCGCGACCGGTGCCGTGATACAGCATATTAAAATGCTGGCGACAAACAGATTTATAATTACTGTCCCCGACGGCAATTTGTGCGCCCGCGCGAACCACATTACCCGCCGCATCATATCGCAGGTGATGCGTCGCCAGATGCATACAGCCCGGTATTTGACACGTCGATTCCATACGGTGCAATTTTGCGCCAACCTCTATCAGGCGACGTGATGCCGGAAATATTTGTTCGTTACTGTCTATCATCAATCCATAGCACATAATTATAACCGGTGTGCTGTCGGCAATTCGAACCAGTATATCAATATCGTCCGGGCTAAAAAACTGAATTTCATCAATTAAAACCATTTTGGTATCTGGCGCCGGCGACCAGCCACGTAATGATGCCAAAACTGTTGCGTCCGCCGATATTCCAATGCGTGAATTTACTTTATTTTCGCTGAAACGGTTATCGATTTTTGGCTTTATGATTTCCGTTTTGTTTCCGTTTTTATTCTGGTTGTACGCATTTATGACCAGTTGCGCTGATTTGCTGCAACCCATTGTGCCATAATGAAAGTGCAAGTTTGCCATAATGTCCCCCGATTATTTAAGATGCCATTGATTCCAATCGTTCGATACGTTTTTCCACCGGCGGGTGCGTTGCCATCAGTGAACTGACAAATTCGCGCGGCCCGCCCGGATTTGCGATGCATACCGCCGACATAGATTTAACTTTGTCCAGGCATTCAACACGTGAATCAGTTGTGATTTTACGCAGTGCGTTTGCCAGTGCCATTGGATTGTGTGTAATTTGCGCACCGGTGGCATCGGCCGCATATTCGCGGTTGCGTGACACGGCCATACGCAAAATAGGCGTTATTATCCAATTAAATACCATAAACGCCAACCATACCATAATCAGAATTGCGGCACCGTTGTTTTTATTGTCACTGTCATTTCCACTGACCATTGCCATACGCAAAATCATATCCGCGGCAAACACTGTTACCCCGACGCCTGTAATCAGCATCATATCCAGTCGAATATCGCGATTACCAATATGCGCCATTTCGTGTGCGATTACGCCTTCCAGTTCTAATTTGTCCAATTTTTTGATAATTCCCCGGGTCAACGCCACCGACGCGTCACGCGGTGTGCGCCCGGTTGCAAATGCGTTCATAGAATCATCATCTATGATATATACACGTGGTCGCGGCAGTCCGGCTGCAATTGCTACATTTTCAACGCTGCGGAAAATTTCACGGTTTTGGGCATCGGTATCAAAAATTTCATGCGCGTGTGCCGAATTCAGCATCATAGAATCGCCAAACGCCCACGATATCAGCAGCCACACCGCGCACGCAATAAATGTTGGTATTGCAACGCGTACTGCCGTTTCCATCGCGGTTTGCGCCGGCGCGACAATCCACGTGAACAGGAATATCAGCGCGATAAAAATCAATGGAAAGCAAATCACCAGCAATATGGTTTTAATATTGTTACTGCGAATATGGTCATATACTGTTTTGACTTTGTTCATAGCAAATGGTTCCTGTTAAATTTTCTTATTTCGCCCCATATTATAAACAAAAAACGGGGCGCGTCATTATGAAAAATGTAATTATTTTATTTCCTGTATTTTCATTGATATTTGGGGCAAATGCTGTGGGGGCCCAAATTAACGATAATGTTTTTGCGGGCATGCCGGAATATTTAATTGACACGGCACACGCGTGGGCGGGCATATATTCTGAATTTGGCCCCAGCGCAGACATAGCGTCATATATAAATCAAATACAATCCAGTGATGTTGAACGATATTTAAATACTATATCAATACTAGGTTTTAACAGCACAGCCATGGCACTGTTTGAAATGACACATCATGTTTCACAGGCATTGGGTATTCTGGAAACGCCAATAACTGCACGTCGTGACACATGTCCCGCGAATTTTATCAACTGTAATATGGGTAATAAAAAAATAGTTTTAGATGGGCGTGTTTTTGGTGCGTTTGCTGATTATGATTCTGATTATAATGGGAATTTTAATACACGCAGTACGGGGTTCAGTGTTGGTGCGCACGGTTATGTGACCAATGGATTGATGTTGGGGGTTGAATATACACGTACAATGACGGACACGCACGATAACAGGGTATATACCGATGCAACTGGAAACAGTATATCGACATTTGTAAAATATATGGCGCGCAGTGGTTTCTTTGTGAATGTTGGTGCCAATATTGGTGATGCTGGATGGACATCAGACAAAAATATTGCCGGAATCCCAGACAACAGTGTATACGATACAAACTTTTATGCTGGGCAAATGAATACAGGAATACGTATGATGCGTGGTCGCATTGCAGTGACGCCAATGGTATCTGTGCGTTATATACGTTTTTTTGCTGATAAATATCTGGATGCAACGGCCCAGGCATTTGATGATTGGTGGTATAATACATTAACCACGTCTGGTGGGGTTGATTTTAGTTTTGATTTTACCGGTAATGATTTTATTGTTAGGCCGACATTTAGTCTGGGCGGTGGGTATGATGTTATCAGCAACGGTACAGACAATATACATGTTCAGTTAATAGATAATCAATTTTATGATATACCCGTTGATGCGCCACGTCGTGCAATGTTTTATGGCGGGTTAAACATAGAATTAATAAATAATTACTTTAATGCCGCATTGGATTATAAATTGAACATACGGTCTGGGTACACGGCACATACAATAATGGCAAATATAAAGATAGCATTTTAATCTGGCACAAAATCTGGTATAATTACCCAGATATGCGGTGTGTGGGAATATATGTTTTTTTGCTGTTAATTATTGTGGGCGACCCGTCTGTTGGGGCCAGTTTATTACAACCGCAACCATTTCCTGGAACTGTTGCAGACTTATCTTTTACCCAACGGGTTAGTTTACTGACAGATGGTTATGAACCGTGGCAGGCCGAATATGACGCATCTGGGCGGTGCATATCTGGGTGCGTATATGGTGGCATAACAATCCAGGACGAATTACAAATTCTGGAAAATAATACAAATGTTGCAAATGCAAATTTGACACAATATCTGAATCAAATTCCGCATCCCCAAAATCAAACAAATAACACGACACAAAATAATCAGAATCAATTGGAAAATTTATCTGGTATAATCGCCCAATATACCCCGCGTTGTCGACCAAACAATCCAAATACACCGGCAAATCAGGAAATCCCATTGGGGGTGCCGTTGGTTGGGACGACGCATATTACATCGCCATATGGTGCGCGTACACATCCAGTAACTGGGAAACCGTCCGTTCATCGTGGAATTGATTTTTCGGCGGCCGTTGGTACACCTGTGTATTCGCCAGCAATTGGTACGGTGGAATCTGTATGGACTGATAATTCATGTGGTAATGGGTTAAAGATATCGCATTCAAATGGATACGAAACAGTATATTGCCATTTGGACAGTGTATTGGCAAAGCAGGGTGATGCCGTTGGTGCTGGTTGTGTTGTGGCCAAAACTGGTGACAGTGGTATTACCACCGGGCCACATTTGCATTATGCCATAAAATATAATGGTGAATATATTAATCCAACAAACTGGGTAAACCAGAATTAGTTTTTCTGTTTGTGAAACAGCACATCAAAACTGCCGTTATTTATCGGGGTTGCCGATATAACATATGGTGTTAAAATGCTGTCGCATACCCATTGCGGAAATTTTTGGCGCAAAATGCCACTGGCACCGGTAATTATGGTGGCGCGACGCGCGCCTGATGTGGCCAAATCCATAATTTTTGCCCATGCTTGTTCTTCTGTATGATGATGTAAATCCAGGACAACATGCCGGGACATCGGTGGATTTTGTTCCGCGACCATTGGTTGAATTTTTAATTCAGCACGTACGCTTTTACGAATTTCACGGTCGTTTGGAATAAAATCCACCCCGCCCATATTTTCTATATCAGAATCAGACAATTTTTTCATTTTTTGTCATCTGTATTTATATTTTGACCAGATTCAAAATCAGCGGGTCGCTTGTCTAATTTTTTAGTCCATTTATCGTCTGGGAAATTCAGTTTTAACATTTCTGCATATCCGTACGCCTGTTCCGGCAACCCAATTGCGGTATAGCATTCGGTCAAACGATATAATGCCTCTGGTGTCATGACGGTTTCCTGGGCGGTTTGCACAATTAATTGCAGACGTGAAATTGCGCTGGGCCAGTTTTCGCGTGCCATATCCGTGCGTGCTGAATACATGGCCTTGCCCGCGATATAGTTTTTCAAGATATTAATTTTGTTTTTTGCATTTTCTGCATATTTTGATTTTGGAAACCGATCAACCAATTGTTGAAATTGCTGTAATGCGTATGCAGACATGCCTGGTTCGCGGCGAACATCGCTGACCTGGCGATAATAACACATCCCACGCAGATACAACATATATGGTACATCACGATGTCCTGGGTGGAATCGCATAAATCTGTCGACGGTCATAATTGCGCCTGCAAAATCACCATCCATGTATTGTGAATATGCCGCCATTACCAACGCATCTGCGGCCCATTGACTGGACGGATATTGTGTTTCTGCGTGTAAAAATTCTGTGGCGGCCTGTTCATAATCTTCGTCGTTAAATTCAGCATACGCAGTTTCGTATATTTCAGGTAAACTGCGGTCTGCGACAATTTCGTTATTTCCCGCACAGCCGGCCATAATAATGGCCACGCCCGTTAAAATAAAAATTTTATATATGTGCATATTCCTGCCTTGATTTTGTTTCTTAAACGAGAGTATAATCCAAACCATGGGACTAGGCAAACATATTTTCGGGGTAAGTGTTATGACAGGAATCAGCCGTGTGTTTGGATTCCTGCGTGACTTGTTAATTGCGCACGTTTTCGGGGCGGGGCGACTGTCAGACGTATTTTTGGCGGCATTTAAATTGCCGAATTTATTCCGTGACCTGTTGGGCGAAGGCGCGTTGTCATCAATATTTATTCCGATGTATACGGATAAAAACAAGGATGAAAATTTCGCCAAAAACGTATTTTCATGGCTGATGGTCATATTGCTGTTTATAACGTTGCTGTTTGAAATATTTATGCCATTGGTTGTATGGATATTGGCACCCGGATTTGCGGATGACCCGGGCAAGATGCAGTTAACTGTCACCATATCGCGCATTATGTTTTGGTACGTGATATTTATTTGCAGTTCCGCATTTTTATCTGCAATATTAAACGCATTTTCGCGATTTTTATTGGTTGCATTTATGCCGGTGTTATTGAACATTATGCTGATATTTGCGTTGCTGGCTGCGGCGTGGTTTGCCCCTGAAACAGTTTTATATATCATGGCATTCACTGTTGTTTTGTCTGGTATAATACAGTTTGGTATTTTATGGGGGCGTATACGTCGGCATTATTTTGGGTTGCGTCTGGTTTGGCCACGGTGGACACCTGCGATTAAAAGCATGTTCAAACGTTTGGGCATCAGTATAATTGGTAACGGTTTTTACCAGATAACGATAATAATCGGTACATTGGTGGCCAGTTTTCAAAGTGGGGCGGTATCATGGCTGTATTATTCAGACAGAATGATTCAGTTACCATTCGCATTGATTGGATTGGCCGTTGGAACGGTTTTGATATCATCGATGTCAAATGCAATGGCCGACAAAAACATGGCCAGTGTTTATAGTCAACAAAATATTTCCATGCGGAAATCAATGATGCTGATAATGCCGTGCGTTGTTGGATTGTTTGTATTGGCGGAACCAATAATAAAATATTTGTTTGAATATGGGGCATGGACACCCGAATCAACACATGCGGTGGCAATGGCAATAATGATTCAGGTTTTGGTTTTGCCGGCCATGATGATAAGTCAAATTTACAGCAAAACATTATATGCGTCCCAGGATGTTCGTACTCCTGTAAAAACCAGTATAACATCATTGATTGTGGCAATTGTAATTTATTTATCTGCATTTCATTTTATTGGATATTTGGCAATACCTGTTGGCGTGGTGGTCAGTGGTTATTTAAAAAATTATCTGTTGCGTCGGGCATGCATGCGCCGTGAATTAATTCGTCTGGACGGTCGTACAACGCGCGCAATTGTTGCGTTTGGTGTTATTGCGGTTGTATTGGGGGCAATGTTGTGGTTTGTGCCGATACCGAACATATTTGTTTTGTTTGCGGCGATTGGTGGATTTGCAGTAATTTATTTGCCAATTGCATATTTGGTTGATAAAAAAATATAGTCAAAATAAAGTTGAAAGCGGACTTTTTATATGATAAAATTTAATCATAAAGAATGTAAGGAGTCCCATAATGAAAAAAGTAATATCTTTGGCTGTGCTGACAGCGGTGTTGGCCGGTTGTACGGATTTAAGCACGACTGATACCAGCACAATGAACGGCTATGCGGCCGACGGTTTCGGTGAAGAAACATTAATCACAACTGATGAATCATTGAACAATACGTATTTATTGGCACCTGCGCCGAAATATTATGTTGGCAGTGCGTACAAGGTCGAAGATGTTCAATATATACCAGTAGAAGATTTGACATACAATCAAACTGGTATTGCGGGAATTATACCGGCTGAATTAAATGGCACAAAAACCAGCAATGGTGAAGTTTTTGATATGAATCAGATGGTCGCAACCAGCAAAACATTACCATTGCCAACAATTGCCCGTGTAACCAATTTGGACAATGGACAATCTGTTGTTGTGCGCGTAAATAATCGTGGTCCATTTGTTAACACCCGTATTATGGACTTGTCACCGGCCGCGGCCCAGAAAATTGGCATGAATGGCCAGACCAAGGTCCAGGTTCAGGTTATGGCAAACGAATCAGTTGCGGTAAAGAATGCAACAATCGGTGCAACGACACTGGCAACAACGCCTGCGACCCCGGTTCAACCGGCCCAAACAGTTGAAACAACAACTGTTGTTACAACGACCCAGGTACCTGGAACGGTTGTTACAACAACTGCACCGGCAACGGCTGGCGAATACAGTGTGCAAATTGCGGCATTTTATGCCCAGGACAGTGCGGATTCATTGGCGGCCCGTATGGCAAAATACGGCAATGCCGTTGTAGTGCAAGAGGGCGACATGTACAAGGTTCGCATTGTTAATCTGGATGCGACCCAGGCACGCAGTGTAATTGATGCCCTGCGTAATAACGAAGGCATGGCCCCAGGTCTGTTGCGTAACGGACGTTGGATAAACGCCGACAGCATTTAAAAATGGGGCGTTTGCCCCATTTTTTTTAGCGTTGTTTTTGCAATACGTCTTCAATTGGTATAACGGCCGCCGGGGTTGGCCCCATTTGTCCGTTATAGTGGCTGGCATGGTTTTCATTATACGGTTTGCGGGCCCCAGAAAATTCTTCGTAATAAATCTGGCCAATGCGCATATTGGGGTATACAACGGTCGGATACATTGTTTTGATTTCCAACGTCCATTGTCCACAAAATCCGTCGTCACCGCGGCCGGCCGTATGATGATTTAATATAAAATTGCGCCCAACCGATGATTTTCCATCAATATATGGGACTAAATTATATGTTTCGGTATATTCCACCGTATGTCCCAAATAGCCAATCATTGGCGATAAAATTCCGCCGTTTTTTGGAATTTCTATATCAATTGTTTCATGTGATGTGGTATCACACGGATCCAAAATATATTGTGGATTACGTATATCAAATTCCCATGGGCGCGCAATAAAATCAAGATATGAATCATAATTATTGAACCAATCGCGCATAGAATACATTTTCCCGGGACAGTATGGAATAATCGGGTTCATTCCACGTGGCAATGTTTTCCGATATATTTTTAATAAATTCCCCAGATGCAGATCATAACTGTTACTGCCCAGACATTTTTCATTAAATGGTTTGATAATAATATCAGGTTTGGCATCAGGGTTGTTTTTATTTTTTATTTGCATACGTCGCAAAATTTCGGGTCCGGTCAGTTGCATAATTAATCCTTTGTATAACTGATTCCTCTCCGACACGGATTTTACAATACGATTGCCTGTTTGCAAGATTTTTATTCACTTTTATTTTTGATATGCTATGGTTTTGTACATGACTGATACATATTCTGGATTTATTGCAATTATCGGGCCAACAAATGCCGGTAAAAGCACCCTGATAAATCAAATTATGGGGCGCAAAGTATCAATCGTTTCGCACAAGGTTCAAACCACGCGGACAAATCTGCGGGCGGTGAAAATGGTGGGTAATCGTCAACTGATATTTGTTGATACACCCGGCATATTTCGTCCGGCGCGACGTTTGGATCGTGCCATGGTTGGTGCGGCGTTTTCCGCGACATCGGACGCGGACGCCATATTGCTGGTTATTGACGCGCAAAAGGGCGTGACCGAAACAGTGCGCCAAATGGTTGAAAAAATAGGCGAACATAAAAATCTGTTTGTTGCATTGAACAAGGTTGACGCCGTATCCAAACCAGATTTATTACCGCTGACTGCGGAAATAAACGAATTGGCGCATCCACGTGAAATATTTATGATATCAGCGCTGAAAAATGACGGGGTGAATCAAATGCTGGACGCGTTGTCCGCCGTAATGCCGGCCGGTCCATATTTGTTTGATGCACACGATGCGTCGGACGTGCCGGATAATTTATACCTGTCGGAACTGACGCGGGAAAAGATTTATAAGTATATTCACCAGGAATTGCCTTATCATATAAATGTTGTAACGGAACGCGTTGATGTGGACAGCGACGGTGTTTTGGATATATACCAGAAAATCGCCGTGCAAAATGATGCCCATAAAAAGATTGTTATCGGCCGCGGTGGGGCCCAGTTGAAAAAAATAGGTACGGCCGCACGTCACGATATACAGAATCAGTGGGGCGTGAACGCACGATTGCATCTGTTTGTGCGGGTTGAACCCAATTGGGAAAACACGGCTGAAAATTATACCGACCAGGGCCTGGAATTTAAGAAATAATAATGTTACATACATCTGATTTTGATTTTGAACTGCCCGCTGAATTAATTGCGTCGCACCCGTTGGCCGCGCGCGATGCGTCACGTATGCTGGTGGTAAATGGAACCAGTTTATCTGATGCGCATATTCGCGACTTTGTGGATTATCTGCAACCGGGCGATGTCGTTGTTTTTAATAACTCACGCGTGATACCGGCGCGCTTTGATGCGACGGATTCACGTGGGGCGGTGCACGAAATAACACTGCATACCGCGGTAAATGATAAAGTTTGGTGGGGATTGTGCAAAAAGTTCAATAAAATACCGGTTGGCGAAATATTGACAATGGATGACGGTAAAACAACCGCGCGCGTATTGGACAAAAACGACGACAGCGGACTGAAACTGGAATTTTTGTGCGACAATGTTTTTGCAGTGTTGGATGCGGTGGGAAAAATGCCACTGCCGCCGTATATGAAACGCGCGGCTGAAACGGCTGACCGTGAACGGTACCAAACGGTTTATGCCGACCCGGTGGGGTCTATGGCGGCACCGACGGCCGGCCTGCATTTTACGCCGGAACTGATGGATGAAATCGAACGCCGCGGTGCAAAAATAGTAAAGATAACACTGCATGTTGGGGCGGGTACATGGATGCCGGTTAAAACCGAAAATCTGAACGAACACAAAATGCACAGCGAATGGTGCTGTATCACACCTGAACAGGCCGACATAATAAACAACGCAAAACGCGTAATTGCGGTTGGAACAACATCCATGCGTACGCTGGAAAGTGCGGCAATTGACAACTGTAAATTAGCGGAATCTGCGCAATGCAAGCGCATAGTCCCAATTTGTCGCAGTACGGATATTTTTATTACACCGGGCTATAATTTTCGTGCGGTTGATGTGTTGCTGACGAATTTTCATTTACCAAAATCAACATTGTTTATGTTGGTGTCGGCGTTTGCGGGACTGGATGAAATGAAGAACGCATATGCCCATGCCGTTGCAGAAAAATACAGATTTTTTTCGTATGGGGATTGTTGTTTGTTGTTTAAAAAGGATGGTGCGCAATGAAATTCGAACCACAATTACATAAATTACCAAATGGTATAACTGTAATTCTGGATCCGATGGATTTGGAAACGGTGACGTTCAAAGTATTGTTCCGCACGGGTTCACGTGATGAAAAACCGAATGAATACGGTTTGACACACTTCTGCGAACATATGCTGTGCAAGGGCACCCCACGTTTCCCAGACAGAAAATCAGCCGAAGAATATTTGGATTATTACAGTGCTACGCGTAATGCGTGCACAGGTAATGCACGATTAAGTTTTTACGGTCGTATTATTGCGGAAAATACCGAAAAACTGGTGGATTTCATCGGCGATCAATTGCAAAATTCATTATTTGACCCGAAAAAGATAGATATTGAACATGGTGTTGTTTGTGACGAATTGCGTCGTGCATTGGATAACCCATTTCGGCAATATGATGATTTTTTATCAAAAACATTGTTTAATTATGCCACTTTTTCGATACGCAGTCTGGGGACAGTTGAATTGATAAATTCATTTAATCGTGATCAAATAATTGAATTTTTATCGCGTCGGCTGTCTGCGAAAAATTGCATAATTTGTGCATCTGGGAAAATAAAGGACACGGACAAACTGTTAAAATATATTGAAAAAACTTTTGCGTTTTTGCCGTCAATTGATGTGCCTGAAAATGACGCAATTGAATATACCCCGGCAATCGCGCACAATTCCAAACCAGATAACACAAATGTGAAAATTCGCATACTGTTTACAGACAAATGTGGCAACAGTTACGATGATTTATATCAAAATCATTGCGTTGGGGACTTTGAACGTTATATCACACGCGAATTAAATCGTGTCATTCGTCATGAAAATGGACTGGTATATGGTTTTGGATGCGTTGGTTTTGGTAATGAAAAATTAACGATTAATGGATTTGCCACGGAAACATCGGCCGCCAATGTGGAAAAATGTGTCGCATTAATTGCACAAAATGCCCATCGGATATATACAGAAAACAAAATAAACGCGGATGATTTGGATCGCATGTGCCGCATCAGCAAATTATCGCGTGCGGATTTTCTGGAATCTGCGGGTGGGCGCAGTGATAAATTGATTTCTTTTTACAGACAATATGGCCGCCTGTATGATTTTTATGCGATAAATAAAATGTATGATGCGGCGACGGTGGACGATGTGATTAAATATTCACGTGGGTATTTTGATGGGCCGATTTCTATTATAACCCAGGGTGCGGATTTTACCGCTGATTTGGGCGCGGTTTGGCGCGAAAATTTTAAATAAAGTAGGAATAAAAAAATGTCGTTAAAATTTACATTATTGGCAACGGACGGTAACGCGCGTCGTGGCGCGGTGGAAACAGCACACGGCACATTTCAAACGCCGGCATTTATGGCGGTTGGAACCGCCGCCACGGTAAAGGCACTGACCATGGACCAGGTTGCCGCCACTGGAACCCAGGTTATTTTAGGCAATACATATCATTTAATGATGCGCCCCGGTGGGGATTTAGTGGAACAAATGGGCGGACTGCATAAATTCAGCGGTTGGCACGGGCCAATTTTGACCGACAGTGGCGGGTTTCAGGTTATGTCATTGTCCAACCTGGTTAAAATGCGGGAAGAGGGCGTTGAATTTACATCGCACATAGACGGTGGAATAAAGCATTTTCTGCGTCCCGAAGATTCCGTTCATATTCAGCATCAACTGGATTCAAATATAACAATGGCGTTGGATGAATGTTTGCATTTGCCGGCACCACGCGATCGTGTTGAAAAAAATGTGGAAATGGTTGCACGGTGGGCGCGCCGCAGTCGTGACGCCTTTATCGACCGCCCGGGTTATGGTATCTTTGGCATTGTCCAGGGGGCTGATTTCGCAGATTTACGTAAAAAATCGGCCAAACAACTGACTGATATCGGATTTGATGGTTATGCGGTTGGCGGATTGGCCGTGGGCGAACCCCAGGATGTTATGTTTGACATGATTGCAACGACAACACCGCTGCTGCCAGATAATCGGCCGCGCTATTTAATGGGGGTTGGAACGCCGTTGGACATATTGGGGGCGGTTGAACGTGGTATTGATATGTTTGATTGTGTAATGCCAACGCGTGCGGGGCGCACCGCCCAGGCATTTACCAGGCACGGTACAATGAATATGCGGAATGCCCGTTTTCGTGATGATGCGTCCCCGTTGGATGATAAATGCGGATGCCCGGCATGTAAATTATCACGCGCATATATTCACCATTTGGTAAAATGTAATGAAATATTGGGCGCAACATTGTTGACTCAGCATAACCTGTGGTTTTACCAGGATTTAATGCGTGATATTCGTAATTCCATAGAACAGGGCTGTTTCACCCAATTTAAAAAAGATTTTATAGCAAAATATACAGGTGAAGAATAATGAAGTCAGACGATAGAAATACGATAACAATAAATATGAATACCAAATCGACGCCTGGTGCGCCAAAGTTAGTTTTGAATAACATAGACCGGCTGTATCTGGCGACGGCGGTAAAATCTGTAAAAAATTTAACGTTTATATATTCGTTGGTATGTCGTAACACTGGGAACAGACAATATGAAATGTTACCTGTAACGGAAATTGCGGCGTTTGATAACGCGCATGATGCGGCGATATATCATAATACGGTAAATCAGGTTATGGCGTATCAGCAAAATATACCTGGGCTGAAAATGATGCGCGACATGATGACTGATGAAATTGCGCGATTTAAAGAAAATACACGATAAAAACGGTTGAAATAAAATCCTATAATTTATTAAACTGCAAATATCAATTAAGTAAAGGAGATAGTTATGCCAAGAAAAAAGAAAGAGGTTGATATAATCGACCAAGGTGGCGCAAAAACGGTAAAGAAAAAGAAATCGTTTGTAACGCGCATTAAAATCATATTTGCTGTTGTATCGCTTATTTGGATTGCGCTGGTCATTGCGGCACCACTGTATGTAAAGAACACTTATTCACAACCGATAAAGAAATCAATTGTTGTATCAATGTTCTTTGATTTACAGCGTAACATTGTTGAACAGTATGAAAAATTACTGGACGGGGTAAAGGACGCAATTAATCTGGAAAAGCCGGTTGCATTTGCCGTTGACAAGGTTCGTATGGTCGAAGACGCGGTTGACGTTGTAACTGATACCACCGATAAAGCCAAAGATGTCACCGCCCAGGCCAGTGAAGCAACAGGCAAGGTTACAGAAACAACCGAAAAAGTTGGTAAATTGAGTGGTCTGGCCAATATGTTCGGAATTGACACCAGTGGTGTGGACAAAGCACTGGGCGAAGTGAACAAGGGCGTTGACCAGGTGAACGAAGGCATTAACAAGGCCAACGACACAATTGCCAAGGTTGATAATACCGCTGCGCTGGTGAACGAAAAACTGGACGAAATAGAAACCCAGTTGACCAGTGTTTTACAGGTTCAAATCGACGATATGATTGATGATGTTATAAAGACCCAGTTGGATAAAAACACTGGCGGTCTGGGTACAACATTGTTGACCAATTATGGCATTGAACATGTTTATCCGTGGCGTCCATCGTCCTGGCCAGTGGCGACCAAGATATATGATGATTTGGCCGCATCAGATGTCCAGGTTATAACTGCAATAACCGGCACTGTTGACCAGTACTTTGGCTATGTTGCGTGGGGATTGGTCATAGCGGTATGGTTGTTGGGGCTGTTGATATGGATTTCCATATTCAAAAAGACCAAGGCCGTTATATCACCGTTTATTGTTTGTCCGCGATGTGGCCACACGTTTACGGATAAACGCACCGCGTACAGCCTGTTAAAAGTTGTGCAACCGTGGAAATGGTTGTAAATATGTCGCAACAACGTGAAGTGTCTGGAAATAATATCGGTGCCCCAGTCAAAGTAAAATTGACTGGGGGCCGGTATTTTTTTATCGCACTGGGGATAATGATGGCAATGTTTGCGGCATATTGTATCGTGGACGAATTAAACGAGGCAAACGAACTGAAACGTAGTGAAATTGATATTCAGTGGCAACGATTGGAATTGGAACGACGCCAGTACACATTGGATTCACTGAAATATTTTGGGCGGCAAAACGTACGATAAAAAATTACTTGCATTGCGACAAAAGATATGTCAGAATATGCGACACAGTGCGAGCGTAGCTCAGTTGGCTAGAGCGCAACCTTGCCAAGGTTGAGGTCGAGGGTTCGAGCCCCTTTGCTCGCACCAAGGTTTGATAAAAATCCACCGAATGGTGGATTTTTTTTGTTGCGGAATTTAAAGCAAGGGGGCGAGAACCCGCAGGGTTGCGAGGCGAGCCGCAGGCGAAGTACTTTGCCATAACCAAGGTTTGATAAAAATCCACCGCTTGAAATCCGCTTTTTATTTATCGCTTTACTTTTCTAATTTTTTTGATAATAATACATTTCAAATTGGTCGGTGCCAATATGGGTACAATAAATAGTGGGACGTATATGTTTAACATGAAAAAATTTTTTAATTAACGCGGTGCGACCATCAGAAAAATTGACGGACGCACTTTTCATGCGTCCGTTTTTTAATCTTTAATATATACCAAAGGAAAAAACAATGGCAGAAAACACAAACAACACCACGAAAATATCGACAAATGAATTACAGGCACGCCTGCAAAAGGCTGAAAACATTCGTGCCCGTGATGGCGTTGTTTGGAAAGATAAATATGAACGCACGCATACAATTGTTGATGCCAGGGAATTAAATGATGGTGCGCATGTGCGTTTGGCGGGACGTGTGACGGCGTTACGTTGGTTGGGGAAATTGATGTTTGGGCGTATTTATGATATTAACGGCGAAATTCAATTTTCTATGTCCCGCGAAGAATTGGGCGAAGATGATTATAAGTTTATGAAGGCCAACGTTGATTTGGGTGATTTTATCGGCATAGATGGTGAATTGTATCATACGACCGCGGGTGAATTGACTGTACGCGTTGCAAAATACGATATTTTATCCAAGGCATTACGCCCACTGCCGGAAAAGTTTCATGGTCTGACCGACACGGAAACACGTTATCGTCAACGTTATTTGGATGTGATTTCCAATCCTGAAACGCGTCGTGCGTTGTTGGGTCGTTTTCAAATGACACAACATTGGCGCGATTTTATGAACAATCATGGATTTTTAGAAATAGAAACCCCAATTATGCAAAATATTGCCAGTGGTGCTGCTGCGCGTCCGTTTACGACACACCATAATGCATTGGATGCAGATTTTCAATTGCGCATTTCACCAGAATTGTTCTTAAAGCAGGCAATCGGTGCTGGTTTTGACCGCGTATACGAAGTGGCCAAAGATTTCCGGAACGAGGGTATGGATGCCATGCACTTACAGGAATTTACCATGGTTGAATGGTATGCCGCATATTGGGATTTTCATAAAAATATTCAGTTTACATGGGATTTAATACAATATCTGTTGCAAAAGTGTCGTGGCACATTGCAAATAGAATATCAGGGTACTAAATTAGACTTTTCAAAATATGAAATGATAGATTACACCGCTAAAATGAATGAATTTTTCGGCTGTAATATATTGGATTTTGAAAGTGTTGATGAATTGCGCGACAAATTAGTTAATGCCGGCATGTTCCCTGCGTCTGAATTGGCTGATTTGAAATCATTGCCCGCATTGGTGGATTATGTGTACAAGCGCAAGATTCGTGATAACATCGTCAATCCGACGTTCTTATACAATTATCCGGCATATATGGTACCATTGGCGCGCAGAAACGATGATGATGTACGTCGTATTGATATGTATCAATTGTTGGTGTGTGGTGCCGAATTGTGCAAGGGATATTCTGAATTGGTTAACCCAATCCAGCAATTGGCCGCATTTGAAGAGCAGGCTAAAAACATCGCCGATGGTGATGAAGAGGCCTTTAACCCCGACAATGATTTCGTGCGCGCCATGGAACATGGATTTCCGCCGATTTCAGGTGTTGGAATGGGGGTTGATCGTTTGGCCAGCATAATATTTGACCAACCAACCCTGCGCGATGTTATATTGTTCCCAATAATGAAATAGTGGGGAAAATATGTCTACACCATATTCCGAAGGCTTGGTTGCTGATTTAACCGCCGAACACGACCGTAAAAATTTGCGCATAATAGATGATGCACGCAAATCTGGGCGTATAAATGATGAAGCCGCTAAGTATTTATCTGAATTATATTCAGACAGTATGCAATGGTTTCGTGAAGTGTTTTATTTCCTGGGCAAATGTTTTGGTGCGCCAAAGGCCCCCGTTATGCGATATGATTATGCCAGTGACAGTGCGATTGATGAACCGATAAAGGTTTCAGATATCAATCCATTGTCGCCGTATATTGTGCATCATCGTTTGGATGCGGACCCCATGCGTAACCAGTTTTTTACCAGTGGTGCGGGGCATAAAATTGATTTGGCCGTATCATCGATTGTGACGGTTATTGTCGGGGCCCAGAAAAATGTGGAACGTGCCCTGGACAAGGTTACTGGTAAATATTACGCTGCATATGTGGATGAAGTTGCCGAAACAGTATACCGTGTTATCGCGGCCCACGAACGCGAAGCGTCCGCACGCGCCGTTGCTGATAAAATACGTGCCAAATTAAATGAAAGATACATTTCAACACCGGCAGAAACCGTTTTGTCCATAATTGGTTCAGGACACGAAAATATTGCGGTTGAATTGGTTCGTGAATTGGACAAGGTTCGTCGTCCGCGCATGCGCCTGCAAGATGTTTGGCGTGTAAAATGCTTGTTTGACCTGATACCCCAGGCCCGCACATTCATTGAACGTGTATGTGACATGATGCCGGACAGAATATTATCTGTGCGTGATAATTTTTATGATATGAAAAACCCGCGTAATTATCGTGATGCAAAATTGATAATTGATATTGGCAAGGGTGGCCATGTCGTCCCCATGGAAATTATATGCCAGGTTCGTACATTTTTTGAATTTGAACGCAAAACACATGGCAATTATGAAATTTTACGTCGCGCAGAAAGCAAGCAGTCTGTAAATAACGCTGAAAACAATATTGCCATTGGGGTTCGCGAACACGAATTAGGGGTCAAAGAATATAACTTGATGATTTGTCAATGTCTGGAAGATTTATTTGACCGTGTTGGTTGGAATTTGTTATACAGCCAGGGCAACGGCGTTTCCATGTTTGACGGTTTTCCAAAACCGTGTAAATTGTATTATCCAACAAAAATATTGGATATAATTGTTGATAAATTAGACGGGGCCATTGAAAACGAAGTATTTCGTATTGAAAATGCGCCTGTAAAATTAACCCAGGCCCAAGAAAGCCAGATTTTTCATTTTATGGCGCGCTTTATTTTGGTTGCAGCGATGCCGTATTTTCAGCATGATTGGACGGTTCCGTCTGAAACAATGGCCGGTAAATTATTTAACTTTGTTATGACCGAAGTCCAACGATACTATAAAAAATCCAATAAATAATTGCCTGAATGCCCCAGGAAAACAAACAATTTTTTCTGGGGCGTTTTTTCTTGCTTTCTGGATTTTTATTCGTAACAATTATTACAGGTTCATGGTATAACAAGCATAAGAAAGGAAGGCACATTATGCGTCAAGGTAAAGTAAAATGGTACAATGGTAAAAAATGTTTCGGCTTTATTGCGCCGGATGCACCGAATGACGAAGGCAATATGGACGATGTTTTTGTTCATTCCAGTGCGTTAAAGGCCGCAGGTATCAGATTCTTGAATGAAAATGATATAGTTGAATTTGAAGAAGAGGTCCGCAACGGTAAATTATCTGTTACCACGATAAAGCTGATTCAGCGTGATGAAGAATCGGCCCGCCGTTTTCAGGAACGCCGTGCAGAACGTCGCCGTGCAATCGAAGATCGCAAACAGCGCGCAGAAAAAAGCGAACGTCGTTCTGGTTTTGCTTTCTGGAAAAAATAAATTTTTATTGATATATAATAAAACCGCCCATTTGGGCGGTATTTTTTATTTCTCCTTGCAATTACTTAAAAAAGTAATAATATTAACGGGGTAAGAGAGATTTTCGGATACATTCGTTCCGAAAAAAACGATCCCTGTTGTTTTAATTATATTTTTGATTAATCGTGCGGGGAAGTGTGCCGCGCCACCACGGATTCACTACAAATAAAGACATGTTCTTTATTGGCAATGGATTTTGTGGTGGCGCATAAATAAAACTATTAAAAAGGATTATATATGGTAAAGGTAAAAGAAAAACGGACTGCGCCTGAAACAGTTGCCGGGCCAGCACCAAAAAAGCCAGAAAAAATTACTGGTATGAATAAATATGAAAATGATAAAAACGATGAAAATTTGTACTTTATGGCCCTGGGCGGGTTGGAACACGTCGGCCAGAACATGTATATATACAAGTACAAGGGTAAATATCTGGTCGTTGATTGCGGTATGGGTTTCTTAGAGGAAGAAATTGGTGCCGGCGACGTTCAGTATTGCGATACCACATGGTTGGAAAAGCGCAAGAAAGATGTTGTCGGATTTGTTCTGACCCATGGACACGAAGATCACATCGGCGCGTTAAAATTTATATGGCCTAAATTTAGAAAGCCCATATATTGCACGCGTTTCCCTGCGGAAATTTTACGTCAAACGTTCCGTGGTGTTGAAATAGATTTCAATCCGGAAACAGACATTATTGAATTTGATTATCATGGCGCGACGTTGGATTTGGCCCCGTTTCAGGTTGAAACATTCCATGTTTCCCATTCCGTACCCGAAGCGCAAATGTTAATCATTAAAACTGGTGCAGGCAAAGTGCTGCATACAGGTGACTGGACATTCAATGATGATAATCCAATCGAAGATCCGACCGATTATGCGCGCTTGCGCGAAATTGGGTCTGACCCACATTTGTTGGCATGTATGTGTGATTCGACATCTGCATCACGCCAAGAACCACAAACAACAGAAATTCAGGTTCGCGACACTTTGACTGAAATCATGAAAAACGCCCCCGGGCGCGTATTGGTCACTGGGTATTCGCGTTCCATTGCGCGTATGAAAATGTTCGCCGACGCAGCACATGCCGCGGGGCGTGTTGCCGCGATAAAGGAACGCAGTAATCCGAATCCTGTGCCGTTTGTTGGGTTGCCTGAATTCCGTGAAATGGGTATTGCATTTGGCTATTTGGCCAAGGATGACGTATACCTGCACAGTGAAATCAAGGATTTGCCCGCTGAAAAGCAGGCTATATTCCTGACCGGGTCCCAGGGTGAACAGTTCGCCATGTTGACACGTCTGTGTCGTGGCCATGTAAAGGAAATGAAACTGCAACCGACGGATACTGTGTTGTTCAGTTCAATAATTATTCCAGGGCGCGAACAGGATGTTTCATACCTGTATAACAAATTGGCGCGCATGGGCATCAAAACGCATACTATTTACGACACCGATCATTTGCATGCCAGTGGTCACGCAGGACGTCCAGAATTTGAACGTTTTTATGACATGGTCCATCCCCAGGTTTCTGTTCCAATGCATGGCGATTATATAAATGAAATGCTGAACGGTAAAATGGCGATGGAACGTGGCGGTGCAAAGTATATGATGGTTGTGCATAACGGTGAAATGATCGCATTATCCGATGGCCAGGCACCATATATTGCTGAAACAATTGAAACGGGCTTTGTCGTGATGGAGGGCGAAACCGAACGCAGCACAGACGACCCAGTATATAAAACACGTAAAAAAATTGCATCCAATGGTGCGATATTCGTAACATTGCCTGTGGACAAGCGTGGCTTTCTGAAGGGCACACCCGAAGTATCCAGTGTCGGTATATTTGAAACCGATGATACAGGATTTATGAAACGTCAAATTCAGATTGAAATAACACGTGCAATTGACGAATTGACCAAGGCCGAACGCAAGGATAAAAACAATCTGATACGTACGGTGCAATCCGCATCGAACAAGGTTGTCCGTGCGTCATTGGGCGCAGATAAAAAGCCACAATACAGTGTGCATTTTGTTCAAAAATAAAAACGGGGCCAAATGCCCCGTTTTTTTATTCGGCCAATGTTCCAACTGACATTGTTATACGTCGAATACCACTGCTGATGGATTTTTCTTTGTTTACACGTGCATGTATTATTTCGCCGGTGTGATAAACGTGTGTTCCACCACACAGTTCGCATGATACATCGCCCGCGGTAATAACCTTTACCGTGTCGCCATATTTTTCACCAAACAATGCCATTGCGCCACGTTTCTTTGCATCGTCCAGTGACATTTCTTCGTGCGATACGGGCATATCGGCCGAAATCCATTTGTTGACCAAATCTTCAACCGCCTGTTTTTCATCTGCGGTCATTGCACGCCCAAATGAAAAGTCAAATCGTACTGAATCCGGCGAAACCTTTGATCCGCGTTGTTCAACGTCTTCGTTTAATACATGACGTAACGCCGCCTGTAACAGATGTGTTGCCGTGTGTGCGCGTGCCGTTTGCTGACGCGTGGCGGTGTTTATTTTTGTCTGTACTGTGTCACCGATGGACAATGGCGCGGCCAGGGTTCCCTTGTGTATAACGATATTATCGACACGGGCGGCTTCGGTCACGGTCATAACTGTTTTTCCATCGGATATCAGTTCGCCTGAATCGCCGACCTGGCCACCCTGGGTACCATAGAAATTTGTTTTATCTAATGCGACCTCTATATTATCACCTGGGTTCGCACTTTGCACAAATTCGCCGTCGCGCAGAATTGACAGCACCTTGGATTCCATTGCATCATCGGGGGAATATTTTGTTACATCGTCTGTTGCGGGTAACTGGGTTTGGGATTCCCACAATGTGCGCGTACCCTTGGTATTGGCGCGACTGCGTTCCTTTTGTTCGGCCATTTCGCGTTCAAATGCGTCCACATCGACGTCAATGTTTTTTTCGCGCAGAATCATTTGTGTCAAATCCAACGGAAAGCCGTATGTATCAAATAATTTAAACGCAACGGCACCCGGCAATATGCCATTTTGCACCTTAGGAATTTCAACGTCTAATAATTTGATTCCATTTTGCAACATGTCGGCAAAGGCATTTTCTTCATTTTGAATAATTTCAACAACGCGTTTTTCTTCGCGGGCCAGTTCTGGATATGCCGCACCCATTTCTGTAATCAGGGCAGGGTACAATTTTGACAACAATGCCCCACGATGCCCCAACATTTGCCCATGCCGCATTGCGCGACGTAATATGCGACGAATGACGTATCCACGATCGGTATTGCTGGGGATGACGCCGTCAGCAATGGCGAAACCAACCGCGCGCAGATGGTCTGCAATTACTTTGAACGAAGATGTATTTTCAAGTGTTTTTTTAACACCTGTAACATCCTGAATTGCATTAATCAGATTTGAAAACAAATCGGTATCATAATTATCAATTTTGCCCTGTAACAGTGCGGCCCAACGTTCCAGTCCCGCGCCTGTATCGACGTTTTGCTGTGGCAACGGTGTCAGATTTCCATTTGCATCGCGGTCGTACTGCATAAATACGTCGTTCCAGATTTCAACCCAACGGTCGTCTTCGTTTTCAATATCTGCCCCGAAATCATAAAATATTTCCGTGCACGGGCCACATGGACCAGTGTCCCCCGCCGACCACCAGTTGTCTTTATCACCCAAACGGATTGCTTCCTTGCCGGCAACACGTCGCCAGATTTCGGTTGATTCATCATCGCTGACGTGGGTTGTTACGCGCAGTCTTGCGGGGTCCAGTTTTAAAACATCGGTCAACAATTCCCACGACATTTCAATCGCGCAAGCCTTGAAATAATCGCCAAAAGACCAATTGCCCAACATTTCAAAGAATGTATGATGGCGTCCATCAAAACCAACTTCGTCCAAATCATTATGTTTACCACCCGCGCGAATGCATTTTTGCACATCGGCAACGCGTGGTGCAAACGCAGGTTCAGTGCCCTGTAAAATACCCTTCCATGGAACCATTCCGGCAACCGTGAACAGCAATGTTGGGTCGTTTGGTATTAATGATGCAGACGGCACAATTTTGTGTCCCTTGGATTCAAAGAAGTCTAAGAAAGTTTTACGAATGTCATTATATTTCATTGTACAATTCCCTGGGTTTATCGGTTCAATTTTATACACATTGTACCGATGTTTCAATTATATATTTGTTTTAACAACAATTCAGCGATTGAAAAAATATTAATACTAGCCCCGCAGGGCCGCCACATCCAATGCACTGTGTAACACTGCGTTATATTTATCAATTATGCGGTGATATTGATCGTTGGCATTACGGGTTGGGCGTGCCAAGCGGCCGTACTTTATACGTGCGGTGTCAATATCATTTTTTATATAACTGGTTTGGTCCATATATATTGGAACCGCATCAGGATTAATACTGCGTGCATAAATGTTTACAAAATTCCACATTATTTCATCGACGGGTGGACAGAAATCCAATCCGTCATCTATGTCACTGATGGTGTCGGAAATTTTACGTAAAATATCCCCCAGGCCGATTAGAACATTGGCCCGCACGGGGGTTCCTGCAATTGCCATATTTGGACGACGTAATTCAATATTTTCGCCATCACATTCAATTTCATTTGGGTTGTCAATTGCGTGCAACAAATCACCAACGCGATGCTTTATAACAATTGCGTTTTGCATGATTGCGAAATTATCAGGTGATACATTTGGTATATCAATATTTGTTAACAAATCGTCATCATCGCAAAAAATAATCCAATCTGGGTTCATTGTTCGTACTGCATCAACAATCGCCATGCGTGCACGTAATTCACCAACGTTTTCATTGGCATTTATTACCTGTAAATCGCCACAGTACCCCATACGCCTGATTTGTCGCCGCGTAACATTTGTCATTGGGTTGTCGTTATACACAACCAGCATAAATTTTTGGCGTATTTTTCCCAACACAGGCACAGAAATTCGCAACATTTCATTATTGAATGTTGTTAATCCGACAACGATGTTATTTTTTCTGTGCATCATGACGATGATTGTAAATAAAAGTTTATAAAAAATCAATTGTTTGTGATATAATATATAACAAAGATTTCAAGGAATCAAACAAATGAAACCGTTGATGCTGTTTGCGATAGTATGCCTGGTGGCGATTGTTGTTGTTGTTTCATTCGGATTGCAATTGGCACCGAATGCGCCGGTTGCGTTATCGCCAGAATCGGCCGCATATGCATTATATATATGCCCCACGACCAGTACATTTTGGGATGGTTTTGCCACTGCATTACAGCCATTTCACAAATACCTGATAATCGCGTTGTTTGCGACGATTATGTTATTGATGTTCAGTTGGGGTTGGGCATTGTATCAAAATTTATTGGCGGATTCTTTCAAACGTGACAGTTTCCAGAAACCTTGGCAAATGACCAAGTTCACATTTTGGGTTGCGGTGATAGTAACGCTGTTTGTTATGACGCCGAATTATTTTCGTTCAGTAACGGTGGATGGTCTGCCTGGGCAATACGTTTTGTGTGAAAGTGATACGCCTGGCGCGCGTGCGGTGCGTTCTGATGCGGTTCACAATTAATTTTCGGTTTTTGTCAACTTTTACAAAAAATTGCAAAAATTAAATATGCTCTTGACTTAAAGGCCCGAATTCTCTACGATTCGTACAAGCAGCACAGGCAATGTCCGTGGAATATAACATGTTGCACCATTGTGTTGTTAAAAAGTGGCGCATATCCACGCAATATTAATTCCACAGACATTGCCTTGGGACTGCCGGACACCTTATATAAATTTATAGAAAGGAGAAACAAATGAACAAACAGCAATTGATAGAAGCAATCGCAAACGAAGTAGAAGTAACCAAGGCAACAGCCGCTGCATGCCTGGATGCATTCATCAACACGGTTACAAAAGTTCTGAAAAAGAAGGGCGAAGTTCGCTTGGTCGGTTTCGGTACATTTACAACCGCAAAGCGCAAGGCCACAACCGGTCGCAACCCACAAACGGGTGCTGCAATCAAAATCCCGGCTTCTACTCAGCCGAAATTCAAACCGGGCAAGGCTTTGAAAGATGCTTTGAACTAAATCGTTTGAATTTTGTTCTATAAAAAATCCCGCCGATTGGTGGGATTTTTTTATTGTTAGGTTAACAAGTAACTGGCAACCATTAACGAAAAAACACTTTGATTTTAATCAGTACGCGTATAAAATAAACCTGTCATAAAACGAAAGGAGTTTTCTATGTGGGTTACAATTGCAATTATTGCCGTCGTATTATTGTATTTTATAATGGTGTACAACGGTCTGGTATCACGTCGCAACCAGGTGCGTGAAGCATGGTCCACAATCGATACACAGTTAAAACGTCGATATGATTTAATTCCGAACTTGATTGAAACGGTACGGGGCGCAGCAAAGCATGAACGTGAAACACTGACCGCGGTTACAGCGGCGCGTGATGCGGCAATGGCGGCCAATGGTGCAAATCGTGCAGATGCGGAAAATCATTTGACTGAAACATTGAAAAGTTTGTTTGCGGTGTCTGAAAATTATCCGACATTGCGTGCGAATGAAAACTTTCTGGAATTACAGCGTGAATTGACCGATACGGAAACAAAAATTCAGGCCGCGCGTCAGTTTTATAATAATGTTGTTATGGGGCTGAATACCCAGATTGAACAATTTCCGTCAAACATTGTTGCGCGTATGTTTAACATCACCCCGGAAAAGATGTTTGAAATGGACGATGCCGAACGTGTGGCACCCCGGGTAAAGTTTTAATAAAAAACTTGATTTTTGGGCAAAAACATTATAAACTGGGCGACGCTGGATAACCAGAACTGAATAAGCGGTATGTCTTTTGGTCATATTGTCGATAAGGATTCTGTGAAATGTCCGGCACCGAAAAACCAAAAGAAAAAGGATAAATTATGGCAAGAGCAGGCGCAAAGCGCAGCACAAGAAAATTAAAAATCGGCCGCAGTTTGGGTGTCAATCTGTGGGGCCAGGCTAAATCACCGTTTAACAAGCGCAAGTACAAGCCAGGTCAGCATGGTCCAACATCACGTGGCGGCAATTCGTCTGATTACGCAAAACAGATGCGTGCAAAACAGACCTTAAAGGGTTACTATGGCAATATTGGCGAAAAGAAATTCCGTTCTTATTATCTGGAAGCGTCCAATATGCGTGGTGATACGCCGGATAATTTGATTGGTTTGTTGGAACGCCGTTTGGATGCGGTTGTATATCGTGCAAAATTGGCACCGACTGTTTTTTCAGCCCGTCAATTGGTCAGCCACGGTCATATCTATGTCAACGGCAAACGTGTTAAAATCGCATCGTACCAGGTAAAACCCGGTGATGTTATCACCGTTGGGGACAAGGCAAAGCAAATGCCATTGGTTGTTTTGGCGTTGGAATCGGCGGAACGCAATTGGCCGGATTATATCAATGTGGACAGTGCGAACTTTACCGCGACATTTACGCGCGTACCTTTGTTCGAAGATGTTCCATATCCTGTTCAGATGTTCCCGGAATTGGTCGTCGAATTCTATTCACGTTAAAACATACGCGAACAAATTCAATCCCGCCGATTCCGGCGGGATTTCTTTTTACTGGTAAAAGAAACGCAAACAATATATCATTACACACAAAAGGATTGATAAATGACACAGCAAATCGTTTTAACCGGGATAAAACCCACCGGTACCCCACACATGGGTAATTATGTTGCGGCGTTAAAGCCATTGGTGGAAATGTCACAAACAAATAAAACATTTATTTTTATCGCGGATTTGCATGCATTGAATATAATCCATAATCCAGATGAAATTCGCAAACATACATATGAAATTGCGGCCATTATGATTGCATTGGGGCTGAACATGAATAATGCGGTTTTATTCCGCCAATCCGACATTGTCCAGGTTTCCCAACTGGCCACCATGTTGATGAATGTAACGCCCAAGGGATTAATGAATCGTGCCCATTCGTACAAGGCCGCCACAGATAAAAATCTGGCCGCGGGTGTGGATATTGATGCCGGGATAAATATGGGACTGTACACATATCCGATATTAATGGCGGCTGATATATTGTTATATGATGCCGACGTTGTCCCGGTTGGTGCGGACCAGAAACAGCATGTTGAATTTACACGTGATATTGCGGGATATTTTAACAATATATATGGAAAAACATTTAAATTACCGGAACCAATGATTGGGGCTGAAACGGGCATTATTCCTGGTTTGGACGGTCGCAAAATGAGTAAATCTTATGATAATGTGATTCCACTGTTTGCATCTGAATCAGAATTGCGTAAAAAAATAATGCGCATAATTACGGACAGTAAATTACCGGCCGAACCAAAAAATCCAGATGAATCCACAATATTTCAATTATACAAACATTTTGCGTCTGGTGATGAAATTGCGGATTTGCGGGTACGTTTTGAACGTGGCGGCATGGGATATGGCGATGCCAAGCAGGAATTATTTGAAAAAATAAATTCTGTTTTATCTGGTCCGCGTGCCGAATACGAACGATTAATGGCGAACACATCAGAATTGGAACCGATTTTGGCAAATGGTGCCGCATCTGCGCGGGTTGTTGCCGAAAAAACGTATGAACGTGTTCGTCGTGCAATGTTGGGTAAATAAAGAAAAAAACAAAACCAGGAAAGGAGAAAGAAAATATGAAAAACGCATTAATTTGGACGGGCAGTGTAATCGGCGTTGGTGCCGTGTTGGCACTGTTGTTTGGGTGGTTGGACAAACCGGATACACCACGTGTAATATCCGTTAATGGTGAATGTTTAACATCTGTACCAAAAGACAGAACTGCAATCACACTGCGTGTCACCACATTGGATAAATCAGCGGCCACATCAATGAAAATGGCAACTGCAAAAATTGCGGAAATAACGAATTATTTAAAGACCCAGGACGTGCAAATGCAGACGACTGAATTTAATTCGTATGAACGCAGTGAATGGAATCGCGAATTGGAAAAATCCGTTGTGTTGGGCACTGAAACAACAATCGCAATCGAAGTTTCCGCCGATAATATTGAAACAATCGAAAAAATTCTGACCCAGTTCGCCGGCCAGGAAGATGTTTATTCTGAAAATCTGCGCATGTACACCAGTGCCGAGGCTATGAAACCAATATTAGAAGATTGCCTGGGGGCGGCGGTTGAAAATGCACGTGAACGCGCCGATGCATTGGCGGCGGGCGATGGTCGCAGTGCCGGAAAAATGTTAAGCGTTTCATATAATGTTGGCGGTTCGTCATCAATTCAGCCACGTGCGTCTAATTTCCTGACCGCGTCTGCAAAAATGGCGGTCGCCGATGCCGAGGCTTTTTCCGCCGCTGGCAGCATTGTTGCCAAGGATACCGAGGTTTCCGTTACCGTATCTGCAACATTTGAAATAAAGTAATAAAATGAACGATGCGGTCGCCGAATTTTTAGATTATTTGACACAGACAAAAAACTATTCTGTGCACACGGCGACCGCATATGAAACAGATATACGCGATTTTATAAAATTTTACGATAATTATATTGGGGCCGATGTATCGTTGTCGGATTTTTGTCGTGCCGACACGATATGTTTTCGTGCATGGATGGCGGACCGTGCGCGACGTAATTTGGCGCATAAATCGACGGCGCGTGCACTGTCTTCATTGCGTGGGTTTTATAAATTTTTGGCTAAAACGCATAATATTCACAATAATGCAATTGGCATGATTTCGTCGCCAAAGGTTCCGCGCAAACTGTCCAAGGCCATAGAAGTTTCTGATGTTGAAAATATGCACGATGCCATTCGTAATATTGATGACAAAGAACCATGGATTGCGGCGCGCGATTGGGCATTGGTTTTGTTAATATTTGGTTGTGGTTTACGTATATCCGAAGCATTATCGTTAAAAAATATTGATGTTCGGGGACGTCCTGAATCATTGCGAATTATCGGCAAAGGGGCCAAGGAACGCATTGTCCCTGTATTGCCGGCTGTTTTAGATGCCATTGACAAATACATTCAATTGCGTCCATTTGGTGCGGATGCAAACGATGCGCTGTTTCGCAGTGTTCGCGGTTTACCCATGTCACCCCGCATGGCGGAAAAGGTCATAGAACACATTCGTCATTATTTAATGTTGCCTGATTATGTAACGCCGCACGCATTGCGTCATACATTCGCCACCGCGTTATTGGCCGGTGGTGCGGATTTAAGAACGTTACAGGAATTACTGGGGCATTCATTGTTATCCACGACCCAATTGTATACCAAGGTTAACATGGCAGAAATTCAGAATATATATGAACATGCCCATCCACGTGCCGTGAATCAGGACAATTAACCAAAAATATGAATTTTATTCTTTACATACTTTCCGATATTGAATACAATCAATACGTTAAACAAAATAAAAGGAAGGATAAAATGCCAACAAAACCAACTAAAAAAACAGCCACAAAGCCTGTGACATCAAAAAAGACGGTTTCCAAAAAAACTGTTGCCACCACAAAGGCGGCACCCAAAAAGACCGTAAAAACATCGGCTGCGGCGGATACCATGGAAAAAGTTGTTGCACCAGAAACCCCAACATGTAAATGCGGGTCGAACTGCAATTGTGGTTCTGATTGCAAATGTGCACGCGGTGGTTCACGATTTGGCCGTTTTATGATAAAATTAATTATGGTTTTGATTGTGTTTGCATTGGGATTCGGTGCGGCAAAGTTATTGGAATGTGATGAATTCCGTGGCCCACGTGTTGATTTTGACAATGGGTGCCTGGATGTATCATCTGTCAAATGCCCACAATTACAAATGGCGTTGCCTGTGATGGATATCAACCGCGATGGTTGCATAAGCCACGAAGAATATCGTGCTGTTAAGCAGGAAATGGGCCGTCAAATGCGTGCCGCACACGGACCAAATAATCCGGCAATGCGCGATTAATTTTGTGTATTTGTAAATATAAAAAACCGCCAAAGTGGCGGTTTTATTTTTGACGCATGGCCCAACGTTTGCGTGCCTGGAACATTGCATTTACCGCACGTTGCCATTGTGGAACAGATGCCCGTAATAATTTTACTATTTTGGCATCATCATCAATATACACACGCATTTTATCAAATGTAAAATGTGGCATTTGATAGTTTGTAATTATATGGTGTGCAGAATTTTTTATTTCATCAATGCTGTAAAATTGCACCAGATTTTTACGTACGCGTACGCAATCATTTGCATTTTGTAATACAAACAAGGCACGCTGATAATCGCGTTTTGAAATCATGTCTTGAATCAATTGGCGTTGCGCGTTTATATCTAATGTTTTTTTCATACATTATCCCTTTAATATTCGGGCCTTGTTTTTATCCCATTCACGTCGTTTTATAGTTTCGCGTTTGTCTACTTTGTTTTTACCATAACCGACGCCCAATAAAACCTTTAACTTACCGCGGTTGTTAAAATACAGTTTTAACGGCACGATTGTCGCGCCACGTTCCTGTAATTTCCCAATCAGACGGTTTATTTGTGCCCGGTGCAGCAACAATTGACGCGGTCGACGTTCATCAAAGTTAACAATGCGTGCGGCCGTTGGCAGTTTCTGAATTTCCACCCCCGCCAGATATAAATCTGTTCCACGTCGTTGAACAAACCCGTCAACAATCGTAACCAGACCATACCGCACGGATTTTAATTCCGCACCAGTTAATGAAATGCCGGCCTCTATTGTATCCTGAATAGAGTAATTAAACCGCGCTTTGCGGTTTTCTGAAACTTGGCCAAATTTTATAATACTGCGTGGCATAACGCGCTTATTTTACATCACCAGATAAAAAATTGCAAATTTAATACGTTGTGATATTCTGATAGTATAACCAAGGGGTTCAGTCATGAAAACATGGACGGAATATCAGCCACATATCAGCGAAAACAGTGTTTTGGCATACAAGGAAGAATACGGTACGGTGCATCCGTATTTCGGCACACCCAATATATTTCATAAAATAGCGGACAAATGGCATGGTATTGATGAATTAACTGGGTATATCAACCGTTCATCAATAATAGAATATACATATATTGGGCCGCGTCCAGTGGTAACATTTACCCCTAATATATCCAAAAAATATAAATCAAAACAGTATGACACCGAACGTTGGTGGGCCCAAGATTATGTCGCCCGTATGTTGCGTTTGGTTGGGTTAAAGACAGATTTAGTATCTAAAAAAGAAACAATACCGTTTGTATATGTTGCATTGGATGATTTGCAAAATTTAAAACAAATGCGTCGTTTGGCACCTTATTTTGCATTTGAACAAAAAAGCATGCTGACGCGTGAAACGGTACAGAAACTATCCCAGCGTTTAAGATAAACAACGCCCATTTTTGGGCGTTTTATAATTTTATTTTTGGGTATAAATTCAGTGTGTTTTTTACCAAAATCGGTTCCAGTTCTGTAATTGACACACCCTTGATATCGGCCAATACACGGGCTGTATCAACAACAAAGGCTGGTTCACATACTTTCCCACGGTGTGGCACGGGTGCACAGTATGGGCTGTCCGTTTCTATGACAATGCGGTCAATTGGGATTTTAGCAAAGGTTTCGCGTATTTCAGCCGCATTTTTAAACGTCAAAATTCCACTGGCAGAAAAGTAAAATCCGCGATCCAACATAGTTTTTGCCAGATTCCATGAACTGGTAAAACAGTGCATAACCCCGTGTATGTCCCCGCGCAATATTGCAGCAGTATCGTTTTCAGCGTCGCGGGTATGAATTGCAACGGGCAGGCCGTATTTACGTGCCAATTCTAATTGTTGTTCAAATAATTGTATTTGCGCGGTGCGATTATCATCGCGTTCGTGGTAATCCAATCCTATTTCACCAATTCCAACCACACGTGGATTGGTCAATATTGATTCAGTTAAATATTCTGATGCGTCAATTCCGGCATATTCTGGGTGAATACCGGTTGTTGCATATATGTTTGGGTTTGTGGCGGCAATTTTTACTGCGGCAATTACATCGTTTGGATCGGCACTGGGGCATATAATCATTCCAACCCCCGCGGCGGTGGCGCGCGCAATTACGTCGCCCAAATCGCCCGACACATAATTATCTGTTAAATGGCAATGGGTATCTATAAACATTTTTTTATTTGTGTAATTATTTTAAATATGGCCGTTTCCGGTTCCAGATTAATACGTGAAATATCAGAAATTGCATGTGTTACATTCGGATATAAATCCGCCAGGCCAAATCCAGCGATTACATCCAACAAAATCCCGTGCAGTGCAGTATCTGGTGCAATTTTTTTTGCTATTGTTAACATATCGACACTGTTGGCATGTGGATTACGTAAACATTCAACCAATTCATCATATATTGCATCCCCGCCAGATTTTTTTAAATTGGCTATGCGACCAAAACTGCCATTGGCCAGTCGCAATGTTTCATCGCTGATATCCGTACCGGGCATGAATTTTTCGCATAATTCGCGTAATTGTGCCAATGTCAATGGGCGCATTTTTTCAACGCGTGCACGCGAACGAACGGTTGGTAAAACACTGGCTAATTGATGAACGATTAACAAAAACAGTGTTTGTGCGGGCGGTTCTTCCAGTAATTTTAATAATGCATTTGATGCAGACGTGGTCAATTCATCAACAGAATCGATTAATATAACCCGCCAACCATCTGACATAGATGACATCTGCATTTTTTCAATCATCGCGCGCACAGTATACACAGATATATTTTTACCATCTGGCTTTGGTTTGCCATCTTTATCAATATTTCTGGACATGTCGATTATGAAAAAATCCCCGACATTACCATATACTGTTTTTGCGATTTTATATGCCAATGTGGCCTTGCCAATGCCGCGGGGGCCGGTCAACATCCATACAGGATGTATTGGGTGATTATCGCGCCCACGCCATGCATTTTCAAAATCAGACAAAACTTCTGCATGCCCGACCAATATATCATTGTCCATCGGGTTGGGGAAATTGTATGAATTTGATTGTTTTCTGGGTGCCATCAGTCTATTCCAAATATTACGCGCAGATTTTTTATCAACCGACCAAAGAAAACAGTTTTCTTAACAGTGCTTTGTGCAATTAATGGGGCCCGTGCAATTTCACGGCCATCTTTTTGTGCGATTATTTCGCCGATTTTATCACCCTGTTTTACTGGTGCGGGCAACGGATCGTTGTATCGCGCAATTACACGCACGCCATCCAGTCCATCTGATTTCGGCACTGTTATCACGAATGGTTCCGCAATGGTTGCGATTACATTTGGGCTGCGTCCATACCATACTGGAATGGCGGCAATCTTGTCACCTGGATTATAGAAAGTGTGATTTGTTGTTGTTGAATATCCGTATTCTAACAATTTTTTCATTTCAGCCGCCAAAGCATCGTGGTTTTTCGCATCAAAACCGTTTATCACACCAATCAGACGTCGCCCGCCGATTTTTGCACTGGCCACCATGCCGTAACCACCATCATCAGTATGGCCTGTTTTTAATCCGTCCGCCCCGGGCATAATAAATAATAATTTATTATAATTCATTGTATGTGTGCGTCCCCATTCACGGCACCAATCACTTTTATATTCACCAAATTGAAAGCGTTTGGTGGCAAACATCGGATACATATCTGGATAATCAGAAATAATATGCTGGGCCAAAATGGCTAATTCCCGACTGGTCATTAAATTGTTTGGATTGGGCAGACCACTGGCATTACCGAATGTTGATTGTGTCATTCCTATGGAACGCGCTTTGTCCTGCATTTTTTCTGTAAATGCGGCCTCGGACCCGGCTAAGTTTTCAGCCACCACAACAGACGCGTCGCCACCCGATAATACAATTAATCCCAAAATAGCGTCGCGAACAGTAATGGATTGCCCCGCCACCAGACAAATTTTACTGGCTGGGTACCATAACGGATTTTCATAATCTGCATTTTCACTGACCGTTAATCTGTCATCCATGGTCAGATTGCCTGCCTTGATTTCATCAAACAGCACGGTCAGCGTCATCAGTTTTATCATGGATGATGGTGGCATCAGTGTGTCTGCATTCTTGGCAACGATTTCCGCGCCAGATTCATAATCAATTAAAAATGCTGATTTTGCGCGTGTAGAAAAATCCGCATGCGCAGATGTTGTTATTATTGATAATAACAGGATAAAAAACTTCTTTTTCATGATGATGTGATACTAGCAATTATATTTTATATTTCCAACAGATTTTTTATACAATTTCACCAATATATCTATCGTCCTGAATTTCCACCAATTTTACATCGCATATTGTTCGTGCAGGAATCCGTCCCCCACGAATAAATACGTCTATATCATGCGGTGTACGGGCTGTATTATTTTCTTCTGCCAACACAGATACTGTTTTACCAATATTCGATTTCATAAAATCCAAACGATATTTTTCCGCCACAGATGATATTTGATGGACACGTTCTTTGGCTTTTTGCCGTGGCACCCGATTGGGCATATCAAATGCGGCCGTTCCTGGGCGCGGGGAAAAAGGAAATGCATGAATTTTAATTGGGCGCACGGTGTTGATTAAATCCAATGTTTGATTAAATAATTCGTCTGTTTCGCCTGGAAAGCCACAAATTATATCCCAACTGAATGTCACATCGGCCCCAGCATATTGCACAATTCGACGTATTGTTTCAGCCGAATGCCGCCGATGCATTGCGCGTAATATATCGTCTGCGCCAGATTGCATGGATAAATGCATATGTGGCATCATGCGCGTATCATTATGTATTAAATCAATGATTTTAAAAATTTCAGGTGACGCAGGATCAAACGACGATATGCGCAATCTGCGAATTTCAGGAACGTCCTGTAACAGTTTTTTGCATACATCTGAAATCAGCATTCCATTGTGCGCATAACTGGCCGTATCAACACCGGTCAATACTATTTCATTAAAACCATTTGTAATGGCATCGCGCACATCATTCAGTATGTCTGAATATGGAAAAGATACAGCCGTCCCCCGCAACAGACGTGTTACACAATATGTGCAACTGTGATTGCAACCGTTTTGAACCTGAATAAATTGCTTTGACATAATTGGGGAATTGTGGTGAAAAACCAATTCTTTTTGTGTGTTAAAATTGCATGGTGCCACGGCCAACGCATTCATATATGCAGTGGGGTTCATTTTGTCATGATTTGCCACGACCAGCGCATTTGGAATTTGATAAAATAATTCAGGATTTCTGGTGGCGGCACATCCGGTTACGAACACAGGACTGTCTGGATTTTGCCTGGCCAATTTGCGCACACTTTGCCCAGATTGGCGTTCTGCTTCGCCCGTTACGGCGCATGTATTAACAACAATCGCAGAATGCAACATACCCGCCAGCATATTTTTTATTTTTTCTGCCTCTAACGCATTCAGGCGACAGCCCAATGATAACGTTTTTATGTTACTTTTATTATTTTTTTCTTGCATTTTGACCACCCTTGGGGCATTATAACGTGGTTAGAAACGTTTTCAACAAAGGATTTAATAATGGCCCGTATAACAAATTCAGATACTTTACCATTTGTGGAAAGTCGTTATGAACTGGGAATGCTGGCATCCCAGCGTGTTCGTGACTTGAATGGTGGTGCCGAACCGGTCGTGGACAAGAAAGACGATAAATTAACGGTTGTCGCATTGCGTGAAATAGCGACAGGCAATCTGGATATTGAAAACCTGCGTCATGAATTTATCCAGTCGTATAAGGATGTTCCTGCCGTTGCCGAAGATGACGAGTCATTGGAAATAACGGGTGTAGAAGATCCCAAACTGCGTGAAATTGACGCGGAATTGGAAAATACATTGATATCCGATCCGGTTGAACCATCCGAAACCGAAGAAACGGCGGAATTGTCTGCCGAATAACCCGAATACGGAGACGTCGCATAGTTGGTCTAGTGCGCTACATTGGAAATGTAGTATACCCGCAAGGGTATCAAGGGTTCGAATCCCTTCGTCTCCGCCAGGAATAAATAAGTTCCCACTAATTTCTTGTGGGGTTTATTTTTGCCCCAGAAACTGGGATTTTTTTATGCACAACGGTACCAGTGTATACTCACCATTGTACCAATCACGCCAAAAATCACCTCTGAACATACCTTGCCCAAATTCCAGATGCCAGTTTTGGAGCGTTACTCCTTGAAAAACGGCAAAAAAATCCTATATAGGATGAGATGAAAAAAAAGGATTAATAATGGCCCCTGTTCCAAATTCTGTATTGGCATTAAATCGGCAACAACTTATTGATGAAAATCAACAATTGATGACAGAAAAACAGACGTTGCAAAATGAAATATCGCAAGCGCAAGACACATTAGCTTCCTTACAGTCAGATATTTCTGTAACCACACAGAATTTGACCAGGTATAAATCGGAAGAGAACGCGATAAGTAATGACATTAATCAATTGAAAGGCGTGCAGGAACAGTTGAAAACAAACATTGGACTCCAAGACGATACGGGAAACTATCCAGTTGGTTCGCTATCTTATAAGAAGATAGAATTAGAAAATAGTATTGCTAAATTGGAAGAAACTGGACAAAAGCGAGAAGAAGAAATAGCCCAAAAAACACAGCAATTGGATGAAGAATATCAAAAGCACAAAGCAAAAATAGAGAAAAATATAAAAATTATAAATAGTGTTAAAGATTTTAAAGAAGAGTCCGTTAAGAATATGAGGTTCTATGGATGGAGTATGTTTTTTGCGAGTCTTTTGGCATTAATTCTCGGTATTTTTTCTCTTTGCAACATCTCTGAAGCTTTAGGTCTTTTTTCAGAGCAGTTGAATCTTATCAATGCAAGTCTCATGCAAAATGGTTGGAATTGGTTGTATGCAGCACTTTCGATTGTTGTTGTAAAAATTCCAAATGCGTTGCTTTTTGTAGGAATATTGTTTGTTTTGTATAAAATATTTAACGCACTTTTCAATGTATATGAAAAAATTAATATGGACAAACGAAAAATATCAGCGATAGAGGCCTTAATCACACATATGAACGAACAAAGTGTTGCTATTATTCTGGGGCGTGAAATTGATTTCAAAAATAAAGAAGATATAGAAAATGCTAAAGCCGATTTGAAATGGCAAATATTGTCAGAATATTTTTCTAAAGTTCCAGAAGATTCTGTTGATTCAGATAATGCAATAAAACGCGAAAATCAGGTGTTAAGAGAGGTTTTCTTAAATAAACGTAAAGCATATGGAGTTAGTACTCCTGTGGGTGGAGCTAGAATAGAACAGGAAAATAACATAAAATAATTATACATGATTATATTTTGCAATCTGAAATAACTCATTCACGTTGACTTTTTGCTGACCAGATAAGATGCGGTTGACGGTTTCTGGGTTCATATATGCCAGGTCAATGTATCTGTAAAACTGGCGCGGTGATGTGTGTTCTGTAGCAATGATTTTATCGGAATCGCCACATTTTTCGTACATTTCACGATATCGCCACGCAGTTGCAAACGCCTTGACAATAAGGTTGTTGTTTTCTGATACAGTTAAAATCGTATCGTTACCTTTGTTAAACCTGGTGTTTGCAAATGGGCGTAATATAACCGGAACTGTAATAATTACCTGATTCCCGGAAACTATGTAATCAACAGTCTTTGGCGTGTTTTGGTTTATATATTCACCAGACATAAAACCGGCCAAGTCATCGGGATTAGTGTTCAAATAAAACGTAAGTTGATTTTTAGTGTAAATGATTCTGGTTACAAATGCGCCGATAAATTCTTTTTTGTGCGTGTAGTCCATATCACAGAAATTTATGGATTTCAAAGCATTGACATTTTGTGTCGGCAGATTTTTCATATCGCTGTTCAAAAAGTTGCATATAGTATCAATGCCAATCTTGTCCAGTTTTACTGCTGGTAAATAGAATCCCTTAATTGCGTAATAGAACAGGTTTTGATTGCTTCTTTGATTGTAAAATCTTTCGCCAGATGCCGAAAACACCTTGCTTGAAAATATGTTTGGTGATGGACTTGTCTTTTCACGGGTGTTTTTTCTGGATTTTATGATTTCTTGGACTTGGTTAAACAACTCTTCTGATATAATCGGACTATGTTCACCACGAACAGCGGTACCCAGTTTCTTATGCGTAATTAGTCCGATATAGATTTTGTTGGTTAGAATTAAGTGCAAATTATGCGGTTTTAACGGTCGTCCGCCCATAGGTTTATTTTTTGTTGTATGCCAGTGTTTTGTTGTTATGCCAATTCGTCTGGCATAAGTCGCCGTATCAACAAATGACTGCAACTCCAAATACTTTTCAAACAGTTGTTTTACTTGCTGGGCTTCTGCTTCGTTTATAACCAACTTTTTGTCTTTTATATCGTATCCTAATGGCGGATTACCACCCATCCATAAGCCCTTGGCTTTACTGGCGCGTATTTTATCACGCACACGTTCGCTGGCAACTTCCCGCTCAAATTGTGCAAATGATAATAACATATTCAACGTTAACTTACCCATAGAAGTACTGGTATCAAATGCCTGCGTAGTGGATACAAAGTTGCAACTGTATTTATTAAAGTACTTCATCATATTGTGAAAATCCAAGATAGAGCGAGACAATCGGTCAACCTTGTACACAACAACGGTGTTTATTAACCCTTTGGAAATATCGTCCAACATTTGCTTTAATGCGGGACGTTCCATGGTTCCGCCAGAAATCGCCGCATCGGTATAAGTACTAACATATTCCCAGTTATTAAATGCCTGGGAGGCAATGTATGCTTTACAAGATTCTTCCTGATTTAACAGGGAATTAAACTCTTGTTCCAACCCATGTTCAGTTGACTTACGGACATAAACAGCACATTTAATCACCGACATTTTTTACACCTTTTTGTTGTTGCAATTACTGCTTACAAACCACAGAAAGTCAAGTTATAAAACTTGTTTTATTTAATTGATAGGTTTATAATCCGTATGAAGAGGTTTTGATATGAGAAATGTTTGTAGTCTGTTATTTGTTTTGTTAGTTGCGGCATGCTCTGTACCACCAAAATTTTATCCTTATGACGGTACAAAAACAATAAAAAGCGAAGGGGGCTTTTTAGATGGTTATGTGTCTTCTGAATCATTGTCATTTTCTGTTTTTGAAAAGAAACCGGAATATAAATATGATATAATTGATATTTATTCTTCTGGATTACCCCAGGGGAAAACTTGTTCCTTACTCGGACATATATCAGGTTCAACACATCAAGATATTGAAAAAATTGCATTTGAGCTAGGCGGAAATGTTTTGAGTCGTTCAGATGTATCTTTCCCAACGCAATTTGAAGAGGGGGGAATTTTGCAAGTAGGTATGGGAGCAGGTATAGATCAGCTAACAAGTTGGACTGGTTGGGGTGCACACACTAGCACTATTTATAGATATAACATATTTGAATGTAAATAAGTCTATAATAAGTTAGAGAACTTTTTATCCAGTTCAAAAAAGTGTGGTCCTGATGTCTTCGCACCACAAATGTCAGACGCAATTGCGGATAGGGAACGATACTGTTTCCCGTTATATAAAAACGTATTGTCATAATTGACCAGGACCTTGTGTTCTATATTTCGAAAGTGCCTGATGATAGTTGTGCCGGGCGCAATGTTATACCTATGCTTTAATACACGATTTACATACTCGGCAGGGTTATCTTTATACTTTTTGATTTTCTTGATGAACTTTGGCTCAATACACAGGTTTAAGCGTTCGCATTGAATATAGTACCAAAGCGATCGCATTTGTCGCTTAAAAGGGTGGGGCGAATACCGTGTCCATAAACGTGCTCGCTCATCTTGTGATAACGCTTTCAACTCTTCAAATGTTTTTGGTAAAATGTCTTTAACTTTCCGTTGCATTACTGGTTCCCTTTTGTCGTAGCTGTTGCATAGCAATATCAATCAATGCCCGTAGAATACGCAAGTTGTGATACAGGTCTTTATTGGTAATTACGGGCATACGCCCGAACGGATTGCCAGATGTACCAATATGAAATCTGGTTGATTTAGGTGGATTTTTATATGACATTATTCAACCTCAAACCATTTCATAACGGTGACAAGCAGGTGTTGATAATCGGCACTGGTGGCTTCGGTCAAGAATTCTGACCATTTATCTTCTTTCCCAGCCAAGACCAGAGCATTTTTACACCGCGAAAGTATAGCGAAAGCATTACCATCACGATTGGTTAAATAAACCTTTATATCAGGATATTTAGGCATATTGGACTCCTTTGTTTTTACTGTGTTTTTAAGTTTGTCCAATTACTGCTTGGAAAGCACGGGAAGTCAAGTTAAATAAATTTGTTTTCGGGGCTTGAAATACTGTGGTGCTGTTCTTATATACATATAGCCCTATTATTAGTAATAGGGGAACTTGATTAAGAAAGTCAAGCATTGGTCGTAAGACAAATGTTATGACAAGCACGACAAGTGTTGATGTTAGCATGTCAAGTCCAAGAATTTGGGAAGTAAACATGATAGCCTCCATATAGTTGAGCAGATTTAATCTGGTATAATTATATAGCAATACATTAAAAGTGCCTTCCGTGGTGTTGTGGAACCGATGGACAAGCGGATCCTATATATCTGGATTGATGAATGACTTACGAAGGATGTCGTTATAGTTTGCACAGACTTTGGCATCCTTCGGGTGTTTGGTTTTAGAAAAGATAATGACAATAGACTGGCTCACTTTTTTTAATAAGCATACTAAAAAATATACTCATTTTGATTATCCTTTGAATGTATGTGATAAAAAGTGTTTATTCCCTGAGGCAAAAAAGCTAATTTCTTTTTTGGAGGATAGAGAGCGTATAGCAAAACATGCCTTTTTCCCTTTTATTGGATATGATATTTTGGAGCGACGTATTTCAAAAATTGATAAAACTAAGAAGTATGCAGAGCAATCTTCGATAATAAAAAAACGGCCCATAAGGTATGCTTCGCATGTGGATTCTTTAATATATTCTTACTATGCTGCCATTTTGTATGAAAAATATGAAGACAAAGTAAAGAAATTAGGTATAGGAGATGTGGTTATAGCTTACAGAAAATCTAGCTATATGCAAAGGTGTTCTGATAACATATCGTCGGCTTATGAGGTTTTTAATGAAATAAAAAATCGTAATTGTAATTGCGTCGCGTTGGCTTTTGATATAAAAAGTTTTTATGACAATATAGATCATAAAAATCTAAAAAAAGAATGGGCAAATTTGTTGGGATTTGAAGACTCTTTTTTGCCGGAAGATCATTTTAATATATATAAATCTTTGACGAATTATAGTTTCGTAGACGTTAGATTGTTGGCCATTTATATATTGTGTGAGGCTGCTAATCCAGTGGAAAAAGGATGTGTGGATTGTAGGTTTGTGAATAGGCGACTACTTCCGAAAGTCTTGTTTAAAAATAAGGAAGATTTTAGAAAGTTTAAGAAATGGTATAAACAATATAAAAATGTGTGGGCAGGAAAAGACGATGCTATATGCGGTCTAAGCAAATATGCTTTTGAGATTAATCCGGGGCTTTTGGATAAAGAGAATCCTTTTGGAATACCTCAGGGATCTTCTTTATCTTCTTTGTTGGCCAATATTTATATGCTTCCATTTGATAAAAAGATGAATGATTTTTGTAAATCAAATGGCGCTGTGTATCGACGCTATTCTGACGATATTTTGATAATATGTGATGCAGATAAAAAGGAACAAATTACAAAATTTGTGATGGAAGCTATTAGCGAGCGTGGTAAGCATTTATATATACATCCTATTATTGAAGGAGAAAAATCTAAAAGCAGGTGCTATGATTTTACATCTGAGCAGATTTTAAAAGATCCTTTACAATATCTAGGTTTTACGTTTGATGGAAAAAATGTTAGGATTAGAGGTAGTAGTTATGCTAGATATTTGAGGAAATCAAAGCGAGGAATAAAGTCTATGCGTCTTGCGACACAAAGAAAGATTTTAAAGCTGCTAGAATCTGGATATGATATAAATTTGTTTCCTGAAAAGCTGTATAGAAAGACTTTATATAAGACGTATACTCACTTAGGTAGCCGAAATTTTTGGGCGTATACTAGGCGGGCATTTAAGACTATGGAAAGTGCCCCTCTAAAAAAACAATTACGAAACCACTTTAATAGGGTTAAGGATTTGATAGATAAAGAAGATGTAAAGTTTAAGGGCTTTATGAGACAGCTAAAAGCTAGTCATAAATAATGCGTTATTTTAATTATGTTTTATTTTTATATACTGCGGTCAGTTGGGTAATTTTGCGGTGCAGACGACGTAGCAGGATTCTGTCGCGGCAGGGCAGGTAGCCACCATTACGGCGCCTAATACGATGCTCCATTTTATTTAAAATGCGACAAGCACAATAATAAAGCATACTGCAGGTAGAAATTTTGTTTGGCTTGATATCTTCGTAAGATTTATACTTCATTCAACGCCCCTTTAATCAGTTGCCGCATTTACGCTTACCTTTCCAAGAAAGTCAAGATTATAGTAAAATAAAAGGCGTGAAAAAATGGATTGTGTTTTAGCGGTGTCTTGATTTTTAGGGTGTTGCCTGTTAGAATTATTCCTATCAAAGTAAAAGGCTGTGACAATGACATTTGATAAGCTGCGTGATGACAATGAAGCGTACGCACGATTGAAGATAAATCAGAAATTGCATGATGCGGGTTGGTTTTTGACAGATACCCCAGATCATAAGCGCAACGTGAACGTTGAACAAAAGGTTGATGTGGGATTTGCTGATTACGAACTGTTGGATTCAAATGGTTTCCCTTTGTGTATTATAGAGGCGAAAAAGCCGTCCATAAATCCATTGAGCGCAAAAGAACAGGCGCGTCGTTATGCGGTTGAACATACTATAAGATTTGTTATTTTATCAAATGGTGAAATTTATTATTTGTGGGATATTAAGTCTGGGAATCCTCAAATTATAACACAGATACCAACACAAGAATCTTTGGAAATGCGCAGTGGTTTTGATCCAAGCGCCAAAGATATAATGAAAGAAAATATAATTCCAGAATATGTAGCATTACAGAAGAATCCGCGTTTGTTGGACATTCCAGAATATCAGAATTCAGAAACTCGTGGTGCATATTGTTGGAATAATGGTTTGCGTATATTGCGTGATTATCAACTTGGTGCTATTCGTGCAGTGCAACAAGCAATCGCAGACGGTAAAGACAGATTTTTGATTGAAATGGCGACTGGATTGGGAAAAACATTGACGGCTGGTGCAATAATTCAAATGTTATTACGCACCGGACATGCGCACAGGGTTTTATTCCTTGTTGACCGTATTGAATTGGAACAGCAAGCGTGGAAAAATTTTAATGATTATTTGTGCGATTTTATAACTGTTATTTATAAAGAAAAGTCTGAAGAATGGCACAAGGCGGATATTGTTGTTTCAACTATTCAGACATTGATGGCAAGCGATAAATATAAAAAGTTTTCGCCAACTGATTTTGATTTTATTATATCCGACGAAGCACATCGTTCAATTGGCGGCAATAGTCGTGCTGTATTTGAATATTTTATTGGGTATAAATTGGGCTTAACTGCGACGCCGCGTGATTACATTAAAAATGTGGATGTTGATAAAATAAAGCTCAATGACCCAAAAGCTCTTGAGCGCAGATTGTTACTGGATACATATGAAACATTTGGTTGTAAAAGCGGAACGCCAACATATAAATATTCAATGGTTGACGGTATAAAAAATGGTTATTTGGTTGCTCCTATGGCCATTGATGCGCGTACAGATATAACCACACAAATGTTATCTGAAAAGGGCTATCATGCCATTGGTGTTGATGAAAATGGCGAAGATGCCGAAGCCGATGTTGTTGTAAAGGATTTTGAAAAACGCTTTTTTAATGAAAATATAAATGCTGTATTTTGCAAAGCATTCTTAGAAAATGCAGAACGTGATCCAATTAGTGGTGAAATTGGAAAAACATTAGTATTTTGTGTTAGCCAATCGCACGCTGCCAAGATAACGCAAATTTTAAATGAGTTTGCTATGCAGGCGTTCCCTGGAAAATATAACAGTGATTTTGCGGTTCAGGTTACCAGCAATGTTCAAAACGCCCAAGATATGACGAACCAGTTTATGACAGATAGTAATAATCTGGGTGGAAAATCTACATTTTTAGAGGGCTATGATACGTCCAAAACTCGTGTATGTGTAACTGTTGGAATGATGACAACTGGTTATGACTGCAGTGATTTATTAAATATAGTATTTATGCGCCCGGTATTTTCACCAACTGATTTTGTACAAATGAAAGGACGTGGAACTAGAAAATATACATTCAAGTATATTGATGCTGATAAAAACGAAATAAAAAAGGAAAAAGAACACTTTAAACTTTTTGATTTTTTTGGAAACTGTGAATATTTTGAAGAAAAATTTGATTATGGTCAGCAGTTAAAGCTACCACAATTATCCAAGGGTGTTAATGCCGGAACTTCTGGACAGGCACGTACCTTTACAACATTGACATCAGAAGAAATTACAAAGCTTGTTCAAATGGAAACACTTGCTATACCTGATAATGGCATGCGTATTGACCGTGAATTCTGGGGCAATTTCCAAAAAACAATTAGCGCCGATGCAGACATAAAAAATGCGGTCGACAATTCCGATTGGGATTATGCGGTGGCCTTGGTTAAAGAAAAATATGAAAACAAACCAGAATTGTATCCAAATTTGGAAAAGATAAAGAAAGCGACCAAACTAGATCGTCGTTTATCATGGCGTGAAATTTTGGAACATATATTTGGCTTATTACCGCGCTTTAAAACACGTGATGAAATGTTAGAAGATGAATGCGATAAATACATATCCATCGTTAAACCTGCGCCTGAAATAGTGCCCTCAATTAAAAATTTTATAAAATTGTATGTTACAGATAACACATTTCGTGATATAATAGAAAAACAGGAATATCCGCGACTTAACGCTGAAATTCCTGGATTCAGTATGACGGATTTAAAGTTGATGGGTAAAGACATCCGCGAAAATTTACCGGAATACATCAAAGAAAACATTGTTTTGAATAAATACATGGGGTAGCGAAATGTTGGATTCCAGAACCAAACAAACCATTGATAATGCCTGCGACACACTGGTAGGTAAAGTTCCAAGTCCACAGACACAGGTTGATATTATTACAACCGCATTGATTTATAAATTTATGGACGATATGGATTTGGATGGATTGGAATTATCGGACAAACGCACTTTTTTTGTCGGTGATTTGGAACCATACGCATTTTCAACCATTGTTAATACCAAGGGTAATCAAGAACGGATGAACCTGTATTTGACAGGTTTGGAAAAGGTACAAATTGCAAAATCGGTGCCTGAATTATTCCGCCGTATTTTCAAAGAAGCAATGATACCATTTCGCGACCCGACAACATTCGCTTTGTTTTTAAAGGAAATTAATGAATTAAAATATGACGACTCTGAAACGATTGGTGATGCGTTTGAATATTTGTTGAATAAAATGGCGACTGCAAAGAATGCCGGACAATTCCGCACACCGCGCAATATAATTGATTTTATTGTTGATGTTGTTAAACCAACCAAGGACGATACAATATTGGACCCTGCGTGTGGGACGGCGGGATTTTTGATTTCCGCATATAAACACATTACATCAGACGGTAAATTAACACCGGACGAATTAAAACGGGTTACAAACAGCATTGTTGGATTGGATATTGACCCAACAATGGTAAAATTAAGTTTGGTTAACCTTTATCTGCATAAATTTGAACAACCAAATATTTATGAATACGACACATTGTCCAATGATACGCGTTGGGGTGACCGATATGATGTTATTTTGGCAAATCCACCATTTATGACGCCAAAGGGTGGAATTACACCACATAAACGCTTCGCAATCAATGCAAACCGCAGTGAAGTTTTGTTTGCCGACTATTTTATGGAACATTTGACAATCAATGGTCGTGCGGGCTTTGTTGTGCCCGAGGGTATTATATTTCAAACAGCAAACGCATATAAGGAATTGCGTAAAATGATGTTGGATGGTTATTTATATGCGGTTGTATCATTACCATCTGGGGTATTTAATCCATATGCCGGAGTAAAAACATCAATATTATTCTTTGACCGCGCATTTGCAAAACAAAATAAAGATATATTGTTTGTGCGTGTTGATAATGATGGTTTTTCCCTGGGCGCACAACGCACACCAATCAAACAAAACGATTTACCAGAAGTATTAAAAATTATCAATGAATACCGTGATGGTAAAGATGTATCTGGTTATGAACGCGCAATGGTTGTATCCAAAGAACGCATTGCAGAAAACAATTATGATTTAACCGCTGCGAAATATATCGAAAAAGAAACCCGTGAATGTAAATACGAAATGGTTAAATTGGGTGATGTTTGCGAATTGTTAAATGGGTATGCGTTTAAAAGTGAATTATATACAGATACAGGTATTCGTGTAATGCGTATAACCAATGTGCAAAAAGGCGAAATTGTTGATGATAACCCAAAATTTTATCCTCTGGACAAACAAACAGAAATACAAAATTATATGTTACGCGAAAATGACTTACTTGTATCTTTAACGGGTAATGTCGGGCGTGTTGGTTTGTTGCCAAAGGAATTATTACCTGCAGGATTGAATCAACGCGTTGCATGTTTAAGACCTGATGAAACCAAAATTTTGAAAGGGTATCTTTTCAGTGTGTTAAACCAAGACAAATTTGAACACGATTGTATTGAATCATCTGGTGGTATAGCGCAAAAGAATCTAAGCACAGTTTGGTTGCAAAATTACGATATCCCACTCCCACCGTTGGATGTGCAACAACAGATTGTCGATGAAATCGAAAATAAGCAATCCGCAATCAACCATGCGCGTGAAATCATTAAAAATCTAGAGAGAGAGAGACAATATTTTGCCTGCCTTCTTGACGGCATAGATTACAACGAAGTCAAATTGGGCGATAAAAAATACTTCAATATTGAATCTGGTGGAACCCCATTAACAACAAACGATGAATTTTGGGATGGCAGCATAAACTGGATAAGTTTAGCAGATGTAACAGATGATAAAGATGTTAATATTATTCAAAGCACAGTAAAAACTATATCCGAACAAGGTTTAAAGCATTCGTCTGCAAAATTATTACCTGTTGACACTATTGTCGTATCAAGCAGAGCCACGATAGGTAGAGTTGGATTAGCAAAAATACCGTTGGCAACAAATCAGGGCTTTAAAAATATAATTGTATTAAATAAAGATGTGGTTGATGCAAAATATGTTGCTTATGCTATGTTACAAAAAAAGCACGAGATGGAACAAAATGCATCTGGCGGAACATTCAAAGAAATATCAAAAACAAATTTTGCGCAATTATCAATTCCATTGCCATCCATTGACGACCAGAAGCGTATAGTTGCAAAATTGGAAGCGGAACAGGAAATTATTGATGCAAATAAACGCTTGATTGATTTAATGCAAGATAAAATCAACCAGGTTATAAACCGTATTTACAAGTGTGATATGTAACGATGATAGTTGAGTATTCTAATGATAATCCTGTCTATTTATTGATGGATTTATTGCCCCCACTTGACGATACTATTGACTATTTGTATAAATACCAAGAAGATCTTGCTTATCACTATGAACGTGGTTTTTATAATCTTGCCTTATTTTCATATCATCAATTATACATGGCAATATTTCATATGTATGTATTAAAGTATCATAGAATGGATGTTGATGTTGCTAATTCTTGCAGAAGCGGGCGCGCCCCTATAACAGATTTAACACCCGCTATTTATTCTGATGTAGGGGATGAAAAATCTCGTGTTAGGCTATTTGGTCGTAGAATTTCAGAAACAGTGAAAAATGATCATATGGATTTGGTAAAGCAAAGGGAATTTTACTGGTGACGTTTTAACAAAAGAACAAATTGATAAATATATAGAAAAATCTATAAATGTATTAAAGGAAATCCAATCTGCTGCATTTTATGAATTGCTTTCACATCCAACTGATAGATTTATAAAACATGCAGACGAAATACGTGCAGAAATGGATCAAACAGAAAAGTTTTATAAAATTTCAGGGTTAATCTGAGATTTTTATTTATCAAAAACAGATATTGATTTTTTAAAAGCTAAACCAGATTTCGTATTTTTTGATGAATATATTTCAGAAAATGGCTATGAGCCAATTGAAAGTTAAGTTGTATACGTAAATATTGAATATGTAGTTGTTCATGAACTAATTCATTTGATTGAAAGAACACATAATGAGCACTTTATAAATGTGCTTGATACAAATTTACCAAAACGGTGATCAATAAAAGACGATTTAAATAGATTTATTTTAATTTATCAAAATTGGAATAAATAATTTAGTGCGGATTTTGTTGTTAAATATGTTATAATATCTTAAACTATGACGATTACATCAGTGTTATAGAAATAGTTAAAGGATTTATGATGAGTGTGCCAAATTATCAAGATTTTATGAACCCATGCCTAAAAGTTTTTGCAGAGAGTAAAGAGGTTATTAAAGGTACAGATATTGTAGACAAAGTTTCGGACAATCTTGGTTTGTCAGATGAAGATAGAAGTCAGGTATTAAAGTCTGGTGAAAGTGTTGTAAAAAGCAGGGTATATTGGGCAACTTATTTTATGTATAGAGCCGGTTTGTTGGAACGTCCAAGTCGTGGATATTATAAAATCACAGAAGAGGGGTTAAGGGTTGTTGCATCAGGCGAAAAAATAAATGATGAATTTTTGATGAAATACAAAGCTTTTGCCGATTTTATGCAAAAGACAAATGATAACGCAAAAAAGCGTCATGAAGAACGTACGGAACAAATTTCTTGTGATAATAGTGATATTGATCCAGAACAAAGAATAAATGATGCGATAGACGAGATAAACGTCGCTTTAGAAGACGAAATATTAGGCACATTAAAATCTATAGATCCAAAACGTTTTGAGAGCATTGTAATAGATTTAATGGAAGCGATGGATTACGGAGTGGGGGAAGTTACTAGATTTGTCGCTGATGGCGGAATAGATGGAATAATCAATGAAGACGAATTAGGACTTTCTAAGATATATTTACAAGCAAAACGATACAACGATGGTAAGGTTAACGAAGTAGAAATGAGAGACTTTGTTGGGGCTTTGGCTACAAATAATATGTCTAAAGGTGTGTTTATAACAACGTCTACATTTGCTGATAAAGCAAAGACTTGTGCAAAAAATGCCCACGGTCATAGTATCGTTTTGATTGACGGGCCGATGTTAGCCAGGTTAATGAGAGAACATAATTTGGGGGCAAAGCAGAAAAAGAACTACGATATTAAAGAGTTTGATGCTTCGTATTTTGAATAAATTTTTATTCTTGATACAAATCCCAATTGTGTTCTTTGCCAGAAGATAAGCCAAAAGCTAAGTTTCTTTTGCATGTTTATTTATTGTTATCTGATTATGTTTTGTAAAAATTCATTTTTACAATCAGAACGATATTTTATTTGACTCCTTGTAGGCTCTTTATATAATAAGCAGCATGGATGTAAATCAGTTAAAAAATGTTGTTCAAACTACTTTTCCAGAACTATCTATAAATAATTTTTCTATTCTGGGTGACGGTAAGTACGCCTATGCGTGTTTAGTTAATGATAAAATTGTTTTTAAAATTCCAAAACTTGAAGATGAATATATGAATGATCAAGATAAAGAAGTAAATGTTTTACAACATTTGGCTAATAAATTGTGCGTGCGTATACCTGAAATATTATATAGTAAGCGTAGTATTGACGGTAAACATATCATTGGCGAAAGTTTCCTTAACGGTATAACATATACCCAAGAATTGCATGATTCTTTTGATGAAACTACTAAATCTGACATATTACAACAAATTGGTAGAATTATGCGTAATATTCATGATTGTGCACCATCTGATCCTGTATGGCTTAACAGGAGTGTTGAAACATATATTGATAATTTAGATGCTTTTAACAAATATTGTGATTCCAATGTTAGAAATGCGGTACCAAAAGATATTATAAATAGTGCTGATAATTTAGCAGACAAATATAAACAAATATCTTCTGAATATCCTGTAGAACCTGTTTTTACGCATTGTGATTTACATTTTGGAAATATGATATTTGATTGTGAGTCAAAAAAAATAACTGGATTGATTGATTTTGGAGCCGCACATTATGCGGAACCTGCTCGTGATATGCATTATTATTATAGAACTGGTGCGAAGGATATTTTAACAGGATACGGTGATAATGGAGACCAATTTTTACCGATACGGCAACAGTTTCAATCTGTTATAAACATGATGTGTAATATACAAGAAGATTTACAAAATCATAAATCGCCAGATAATAATATAAAAAAGCTGAAATTGTGTTTGTCTTTGAAACAGTAAAATTAAAATTTCTGTTTTTTTTGTTTTAAATATATTTCTTTCGCTTTATTATATGTATATTCCAGACACATAAAAACAACTATTACACTAATATCTTTATACTGGAGCGGATTCATGCGAAGGCATTTGTTATCTTGGGGAATGGGTGTATACATACTTGCCCCACAATGCTTTATTTTACAATAAGATGCATAAAACAAAATAAGTTTATTGTTTATGTCTGGTTGACCATAAAATTTTGCTATATTCTTTCTGAGTGGTCTAAGATAATCTTCCACTACAGGGAAACAATAGTTATTTTTTAATATTTGCTGTTTTTCTTTATTTGTTTCAGCGTTTTTTAATTTTTCTACTATTTGTTCGTTGTTTAAATCTTTTGATTTTAAAATACATGTTCCCCATTCGTTTAACCCATCTAACAATTCGTTTATTGCATCTTCAGTATCTTTATCTGGTGTGTCTTCATTAACAAAAGCTAGTAAATCATATAAAGTTTGAACCAAATCTTTTGACGCACGTTTTTTTGTTCTGCCAGTATCTTTTATTTCATCTTGTTGAATATAATCGATAATTGCACAATTTTCCAAAATATGCCCCGCTATTAACATGGCATCGGTATACAGTTCTTTGTCTATCAGAGTTAAATAAGCGTTGCGTGCTTCTGATAGTTTATTCAATAACAAATGGTGGTTGTACTCACAGGGAGCTAAATCAGCTGGAATCTCTTTTAAAAATTTGATGTTTATGTTGCGTATTTTATTTAAGTACTCGGCGTAATTATCCATAATCTATACTTTCCTTTTTCGTTAAGCTACGATAGTATAAAATACACTAAAAACAAACAACTTTTTGACCATTTGGACAAAATGTAGTTAATCATCATACAAATCCCAAAGATATTCAAATTGATTGGTGTAGATTTTGTCTTGTTGCTCAAAGAAAGAACAGTTTTCGGCGTTTGATTCACTGGCACTCTTTGTCCAGTTATAACTGCCGTTTTCTATTCTTTTCCCGTCAAAAATAGCAAATTTATTATGCATTATTTTATGCTTTTTATTCTTAACGATATCAAAGCCTTGTTCTTCCAAATACGGTACCAAAGAATATTTACCAGCAGACTGTAACCTGTCTGTGATAATTCTGATTTTTGCGCCCCTGTCTTTTGCAACAACAAGCGCATCAACTATATTCTGATTGGTGATAGAATATACTGCTATATCTATCTTCTTTGCCTGATTGATTTCAGCAATTATATTGTTTTCACATTCGAGACCTGGGGTAAAGTAAACACGTGCCCAAGTTTTAGGTTTTATTGCATCAATTGGTAAGTTATCAGATGTTATGTTGTATTCTTCTTGGTCGGTATCTGATTTTTGTCCCCATAATTTTTTCCACCAAGACGTTTCCTTATTTGCTTGCCGAAAACCAATAATATCAAACAGTTCTTGTTCTGCTTTTGAACCTTTTTGTGTTATCAAAAGCACCAATCCTGTGTCAGAAGTTCTGATTACTGCCAAAGTATCGCCAGTTTGTGCATAATACATAGGCTCTTTCTTCTGGTAATACAGATGATATACAGACTTTTTTGCCTTGGGGGATTTATAATGATACCAAGTTGTAGAACCGTTTTCTTCTATCTTCTTGTCGCCTATGTATACGTATTCTGTATCAAGCTTAATTTTTTCATCGCCAAGAATAGTTCTGAGAGCTTCGCCGTTTCGTATTTCTGTCTTTTTGCTGGTACCATCGTTTTTACGACGATGGCAGAATAGTTTTTTATATCCGAAATCTCAAATGCCGATACGCTGTGTATCGATAAAGTTATAAAAGCAAATATGACAAAAATCAGCTTCTTCATAGTTCTAAAAGATACATTAAACATCGTGCTTGTTCAAGTATTTAAGAACCTCGGTTGCGACCATTTTAACACAATCTGGAATGATGCTGTTGCCTAGTTGTTTCATTTTTTGGTTCTTTGATACAGGAAATACAAAACTGTCTGGAAAACCCATTATTTTTTGCATTTCTTCCATTGTGATTCTGCGCTCTTGTCCATCAATTATGTATGCAGACCAATTTAATGGCTGGCCATAATTCTTATTGTGTCGGGTTGTCATAACAGTGTGGGCGATATCTCGGTCGCACGTTGTACAATTAAACACGTCTTTTAGAGTGTATTTTAATGGTACAGGCTCTGGAAATTTAAAGTATGATTCTTCCGTTTGTTCATTGCGAAAGCCAACCATAAAGACCCTCTGCCTTATCTGCGGAATTCCGCAGTCGGTTCCACGTATTACTTTGTAATGAAACGAATAACCAGCATTTCTAAACAGGTTGTGAATTATTCTGAAACTTCTGCCACCTTCGGCAGTAAGCAATCCTTTTACGTTTTCTAAAATAAAAGCCCGCGGTTTGCGAGCTTTGATAATTTTAAGCACATAAAAGAACATATTACCTTTGTCGTCTGCTGAGTCTAACAGACCTTTCCGAAGGCCGGCTGTGCTGAAAGATTGACAAGGGGGACTGCCGACCAAGATATCAAATTCAGGGATATCATACGGGTCCAATGTTCTTATGTCTGTTGGAAAGTTATTGTTTTTTATACACGGCAGGTCCGGGAAGTTGGTTATAAATGTGTTTCTTGCGTGTTTATCTATTTCGCATGATAAAACATTTTCCATTGGCAGGTCTTGTAAGCCAAGTTCCCAACCACCTATACCAGAAAACAGGTTTATGTATTTGTAATTCATATGATATTCCTTTTGGGTAATAAAAAGCCCCGACTTTTAAAAGCCAGGGCAAAATAAAAACGGACGCATTTGTCCGCCGGTTGTTGATGCATATTATACCAGAAAATTCGTAAAAAATCAATACTTCTTGTAATTAGTTGATAATTGGTGTTATTTGTATTATATATAACAGTATGAAAAAACTAAGTTTTTTATTTGCTATGGTTTGTATGCCAATATCGTGCTTGGCAGGTGTCAGTTGTAATACTATTGGTGATACTGTTTACTGTTCTGGGCGTGATTCTGATGGAAACTACGTTAGCACTACAACAACTAAAATTGGCAATACGACGTATACCACTGGTCGTATTGGTGATGAAAGGGTAAATACCAGTTCTAATAGAATAGGCGGAACGGTTTATACCAGCGGTTCTATTGGTGATAGGCGTGTAAACGTAAGTGAAAACAGAATTGGAAACACTGTTTATCATTCTGGCAGTTTTGGTGACAGCCGTGTTAACACAAGTACAAATAGAATAGGTGCGACAACATATACAACGGGAAGTATTGGTAATCGCCGTGTATCATCCAGCACAAATAAAATCGGTGGCACAACTTATTATAACTTTTAAGTTTTATACAATTTCCTTAAACTTAGAAAGGGCGGCTATAAATTCTCTGCGTTTAGTATGTATAACCGAGAAATCCAAACGGTAGAACTTGTTCATAACTTTGTATGGGTTTTGCCCCTTTATTAAAAATTCTTTCAGGCTTTCTAATAAATAGGACAGGGCAGGTTTTGCCTTTGGTCCCTTTAATGTTGCTTGTAATTTTGATGGTGTAAACCATATGCTGTCTGTTGATATTTGAAATAAAGACACTACGCCAGGAATACCGATAGAAACCTGTTTTGTCGCGGTTTTTGTGGTGAAGCCTGCCGAATGCAATGCGTCAAAAAATGCGGATAACATATCTGGGGTAATCTGTGTGTTCTTGTTTGTAAAGTCTGAAATAAAGTCTTCCATAGAGATTTGAAAGTACTTGTATTCTGATTCTGTGGCTTGATGTTGCTTTGTTTCTGTTGCGATAATTTTTGAATCTTTCAGAGTAATTACTGCCCGTTCTAGTATATTAGTGGAAGTTGTTAAACGTGGAACAACCAAGAATTTGTCTGCCATTTTATAGGTTGTAAGTTCGCAAAGAGCCAATCTGTGATGCATATCTATTGGGCTGTTGATAAATTCTGCTATTTTATCTGCACTTGGTCTGATTGCGTCGCCGACAATCATCATAAGAAAGTCGGCTTGGCGGATAGATTCATTTACTTTTTCAATAAAGTTTTCTTTGCTGGTTATTTCTGGGTATTTGCATTTAATGTCTGAGTATAAATCTTTCCCTTTGTAAATTGACTCTAACTTGTCCCAATTCCACTGTTTTGTGTCGTGCAGGCTTACTGCATAATCCAAAACTTGTCCAATTACTTGACGACTGGATTCTGGATTGCGGTATAGTTTAGTCTCAACAATTACTAAATTACCATTTGTTGATACGTACAGAATATCAATATGACCTTTGCCTGTTTTGGTGGATTCTGTGGCGACTTCACTGGCAATATAAAAAAGTTGCGAATATTTAGAGTCTATTTCTGCTGCCGGCAGTATATCCGGGCAGGTCGGCAGCAATTTTTGTAGCCAAGCCTCGTTAGGCATTTTGACCAGTTCTGGTGAAACGGTTTTACCAGATTTATCTACGATAATTGGTCTTTGTACAATTCTTGCTGTGGACATTTTCTCCTCCGCTGGTTTATAAAATAACCACCAAGAAATCTGGTGGTTGTAGGTTAGTAACAATTTACGAGAATTGTGTTGTTTATTCTGTATATTCACAACCCTCCAACCAAACGGTTGGATGGTTTTATGTCACTGCGGACACTCGTAAACGGGTTACTACACCCCAATATCAGAACTCCTGATATCGTGCATATTTTATCACTTGTGCGATTTTTTATCAACTTAGAAAACAAACACGCGTGGGGCTGGTTTTGTCGCAATTGGTGCCGCAACGTGAAGGCACTGTGAAAATGCATCGCACTGGTCTTTGAAAGTCGTGTTCGGGAAAGTAAACAGTTCACTGGAAAAATCTTGCCACCAATTTGCGACATCTGCTGGAAATAATATCAATCCATTTTCAATATAACTTGATACGCTTTCCAGACGTGTTATTTTATCTGTGTCTGGTTTGACTAGTGTTACTTTCATATCTCTGTGTTCATACTGTAATTGCTGTGCCAAAGACGGGCCCGATGATGCATCTTCTATTAGTGTAGTGATAAGCGCTGATGGGTATTTCGTTTTGTATTCTTCGTGCAGTTCGGCAATTTGTTCGTGTGTTAAAGTGCCATTGTCCAGTATTTTGTACAGGTTTTGCAGTTTGCTGACGTTTAGCAAAATTTGCCCGACAAGGAACAAGTTCTCAGTCAGGTTCAAGTCTGATAAAAATTGCGTAAAGCTGTAATCTGGGCTTGCGTTGCGCACATCGGTTTTTTCATAACGTGTAAATGGTGTGTCATGCTTTTGAATCAAAAGATTAACACCAGGCATAACCATATTCAATCCATGTGGGGCAAAAGTTCTTTCATAATCTGCAATTGGTGCAATTAGGCTGGATATGGCGCTGTTCAGGTAGGCAAAATCATTGTCTTGCAGAGCCTTTTTAATGTCTGGGTCTTCGTATTCCCACACCAAAAAAGCAATCATTAGCGCCTGGTTAAAGCGCTGTCTGAATTTTGTGTTTTTCCAAGTAAAATCAAAAAACTTATCAAAGTTATTCATAGTAAAAATCCTTTGCTTCAGCATAGCAAAATCCAGGACATATGCAATTTTTTATTCGTGGAAATGTTGAAGAATTTTTTAGTGTGTGGCTAGAAGAGAAAGTGTTTTTATAAAATGGTATTTATAAGTTTTTATATGGACTTTTGTAATATAAATGTTAGCATTCTATAGGTATTATTTTTGTTATTAAATTGGTTGTATAAGGGTTGCACATGCCAGATAATATTCCATTTGTGTTGAGAGAATATTCAGAAGATGATATAAAGTTTTCTGTAATAGATATTGAGGATATTTCTGACGATCTAAGAAAGTTTATAGATGAAAAACTTTGCCAAATTTGTGTAGGTGAAGAAGACAATCTAGAAAATATTAAATTGACTGTGAAAAGAAATATGGGTGGCTGGACAGAACGCACAAAAATGGGGGCGGTTGCAGAATTTTTTATACATTTGTATGCAAATTTAGTTGGATATAGACAAGAGTGTATGTTTTTAAATGCTGAAGAAAAAAGCATAAAGAAAGGATTTGATGGCGTTTATTCTTTAAATGGCGAGCTGTGGATTATGGAAAGTAAGTCTGGGTTGTTTGGAAGAGAAGGAGTCAGTCATTCAGAGAAAATTAAAGAGGCTTTTGATGATCTTAACAAAAAAATAACGACAGATGTATCTAATGATCCTTGGAGAAATGCTTATAATCATGCCAAAATAGTTAACACAAAGAAAAATTTAAGGGAAGTGTTGAGAAAATTGTCTGATGATTTTATTAACAATAAATATCCTAAAATAGAAGATATGAACATTGTCCCTTGTGGTACGATTTTTTTAGATGGGGAATGGGTGCAGTTTGATGCGGATAATATTGTAGAAGAGGTAAAAAATTTAGGAATATTAAAGGGTAAAAATATACATGTGATATGTATAACACAAAAAACTTATAAAATGTTTATTGAATACTTAGGTTAATAATATGAGCGAGTATCAAAAAATAGCAAATTTAAAATCTATACAACCTATTCATGATAGTGTAAAAAAACTGTTCGTGTCAGATAATCAATTGACGAACAAAGAAAAACAGTTTTTATTAAGTATAGCTATATTGTTGTTTATGAATTATCAAAAAGATAATAGTTATAAGACATCTTTTGAATTTGCGTATTTTATTATTTTAAAATATTCTCTTTTGTTTAAAGATTGGGTCCCATTATATGACTTGTCTGTAAATTTGGGCTTGTATCCGATATCGGAAGCTATTAATTTTAATTGTAATCATATTCGTGGGTCTATATTAAGTGAAGCAATATCTATTACCGCAAAAGATCTTTTTTCATATGCGGGTATGATAGAGACAAAAGATCAAAATTTTGCAAGGAATGGTGTTCTTGATGATATAAATTCATGTGTTAGTTATATAGCACCAACTTCTTATGGAAAAAGTCAGCTAATAATAGATCATATAAGAAAAAATTTACGTATGTATAACCGTTTCGTAATAGTTGTTCCCACAAAATCCTTGTTGTTACAAACTTATAGAAATATAAAAAATTCGTTTAAAAATATAAAAGTATTGATACACGACGAGATGTATGAAGAAAATGATAGGCGCTTTATCGCTGTGTTCACACAAGAAAGAGCTCTGAGATTGTTAGAAAAAAATAAAGACGTAGTTTTTGATTGTATATATGTAGATGAAGCTCATAAATTGTTGGAAAATGATTATCGTAGTATTTTGTTGTCTAGACTTATAAAATTATCAAAAATTAGAAATAATAATGTAAAACTTTTATATTTATCACCTTTGTTAAAAGAGAGTAGCAATATTTTATTACCAGGACAGGAAATAAAGGAGTATAGAATTCCTTTTAATATTAAAGAACCAATGATTTATGAATATGAGAATGATGGCAGTGTAAACATTTATAATAGATTTTTTAATGAGTTTTATGTTGTAAAAAATAATATTCAAAATTATTTGCAATATGTATGTGATAGTGCAAAACAAAAAAATTTTATTTATTTGTATTCTCCAATTAAAATAGAAAAATTCGCAAAGCTTTTTTTTGATTTTCTGCCAGATGTTGAATTTGATGAAGATATAACACAAATTGTGCACAATTTGAATAAATATGTTCATGAGGATTTTTATATATCTAAATATTTGAAAAAGGGCATAGTTTATATTCATGGAAAAATACCAGATGATATAAAGGACTATATTGAGTATAAATTTGCAAGAGTTGATACAATAAAATACTTAATAGCAAATAATGTTATCCTAGAAGGAATTAATTTGCCTTTTGAAGCTTTGTTTATAATGGACGCTTACGCTCTGAAGAAGAATTCTTTAATTAATCTGATAGGACGTGTAAATCGATTAAATACTGTTCTTACTAGAGATATAAATGATTTAGAAAAATTATTGCCATCTGTTCATTTTGTAAATTCGGATAGAGAATTCTTTTCTTATGATATGAGGTCTAAAATAGAGTTGTTAAAGGTTTCTGATTTTAAAGACGAACTTGAAAATCCATTGCTGAATAATTTTGATGATACTAAATTAAATATAGATGAACGACAAAAATGTGAAAAAATAGTAGAACAAGAGAATTTTGTTTTTGAACCAATAAACTCGGAATTACAGAAGTTTAAACAAAATATGATTAAGCAAAGTATGGATATTATTTATAACATTTCTGATGACATATGTTCATATATACTACAAAAAATTAATAGTTATAAGCAAAACAATGGTGCGTTGTCGAATTTAGAAAATGTATTTGATTTATTGAATGATTTGTTTATAAGTGGGCTTGAGAATTACATCATAGATAACGAATTTGTTCGTTTATCTAGAACTGAGACGAGGAAGTATTATAATAGACTTATAGCAAAATATAGGAAGAGATCATTAAAAGAACAGATTTCGTTGACTGCAAAATATTTGGAAATATTAAAAAAAGAAGGACAAAATCCTTTCTTGTGGATTGGAAAAAATGCCTATGGTGAATGTGATAGGTATGGCGCAAATTCTATCAATAGAAATTATTATGTTGATATTCGTACAAAAAGCCATTCTGATATTGTAAATTTATCCATTGTTAAAATAAAGATGGAACAAGACTTTATGAGTTTCAAGTTAAATAGATTTTTTCAATTAATGTTGGATTATGGTGTTATTACAAGTGATTTATATAACGAGTTAGTATACGGCACTAATGATGTATTAATTTTATCACTGGCAAAACTAGGACTTAGTTTAAATATTATTAATAAGTTAAAAGCGGATAATCAATTAGAAAATTTACATGTGGATGAATTTGGCAATCTAACATATAATGAAGGTTTCGTTGCATATAAAAATAACTCTGATGATTTTTTCAAATATGAGTTAGATAAATATTTGCCATGATAAATTTATAGCTTATTTTCCCTGATGTTTGCTGAGGTGGGGCTGTTATGACTCAAAAAATTCCCTGTTATTTTTGTAGGGAATTTTTATGCGAAGTAGGGTAAAAATACCGAAATTCTGCGGGTGTGTTCTAATCTAGGTTGTGTAAAAATTGCCCCAAAATGCCATTTTTTGCAAAAATTCCCTGTTTTTCCCTGTTTTTAACCCTTTCGTTCGTGTGTTGGGCGCAGTTCTTTCATAAGCCAAAGGTAAAAGGTTTCTTGCACCGCCAGGAATAAATAAAACCCCACAAAAACCTTGTGGGGTTTGTTTTTGCCCCGTTTCCGGCGGTTTTTGACAGCGACATTACCAGTGTATATCGCCAGTTATGCCAAATCCGCCCAAACTCCCCACAACTATATATCTTGCCCAAAAATGCGGGGCGGTTTGTATTGATTTTTCCTGTGATTATGATAAAATTATACGGGATAACAAGGGGATTTTTATGTCTGTTAATTTGTTAAATGATAAAGAACTTAATAACTACCTGATTAATCTTGTTTGGGGCGATCGCGGCATGCCAATTGTTTTGGACGGCCAGTCCCAGGAAAAAATGAAAGACGCAAGTTATATCGAGCAAAACAAAGATACCATCGTTCGTTCCATTTTAACGCAGTATATGAAGCACAGAATCAGGGCTTATTTAACAGCAAGTGAAGATTACCCCTTTTTAACAACTGTATCAAATCGTGCGGATTTGCCGGATTGGGCGACCAGGGCGTTGGACGCGGGGCAGAAAGTATACTTGTTTGATGCATCCAAGATGACAGAGCAAATGCGCCATGATTTAATAACAATAAGGGATTTTTTATATTCTGCGGCGGAAAGTTATGTTGACAAGACGGTCATAGCAATCAAAGAAAATGAACAAAAAGATAAAAAGAAATCACCCAAGGTGCGTTTAGATTATCTGAAGACCAGCAATGAATACAGCACGTTTGAAAAAACATTGGCCCAGGCAGAAAAGTGGCATGAACACATGGCGGAATTGGCCACCAAGAAGGTAAAAAATGAAAAGATGTATAAGAAATCACTTGCCGGGACGCGGTTCATTATGGATTTGCCGGATGGTATGAAGGCATATCAATTGATTACGCCCCGGGCATTGGATTTTGAAGGCGAATGTATGGGGAATTGCGTCGGTCAAGGCGCATATGATGAAGATATAACAGACGGCTATATAGAAATATATTCAATCAGGGACAGTGACGGCGAGCCCCATGTTACACTTGAAGTTCGTGGCCAAGATATATATCAATGTAAAGGCAAGGGGAATAAGGCACCTGTACAAAGATATATCCCGGCAGTTCAACATTTTATCGAGGCGCAAAAACTGGTAGTTAAACACGATATGAAAAACATAGGTTTGATAAAACAGGACGGAAAATACTATTCAATATACGATTTGCCAAACGGTTTTGTTGTGCGGGGTGATTTGGACTTGTACGATATGGATTTGTCCGACGTAAATTTAAATATAAAAGTCACGGGCGATTTAAATCTTTACAATGCAACGAACATAAAACTTCTTCTGAAAACAGATTTTTGCGGCGCAAACAAAATTGTATTGCATGATATAGATTTATCGGGTATTCGCGAAATAAAATGGCCAACTGAAGAGATTAGCTTAAGTGAATGTAAAAACTTACCACCAGTATTAGATTTTAGCGGTACAAAAAAAGTTAGTTTAGATGATACAAATTTATCAGATATTCGCGAAATAAAATGGCCAACTGAAGAGATTAGCTTAAGTGAATGTAAAAACTTACCACCAGTATTAGATTTTAGCGGTACAAAAAAAGTTAGTTTAGATGATACAAATTTATCAGATATTCGCGAAATAAAATGGCCAAGCGAAAGGATTGATTTATTTAGATGTAAAAACTTGCCCCCAGTATTAGATTTTAGCAGTACAAAAGAAGTTAGTTTAGATGATACAAATTTATCGGATATTCGTGAAATCAAATGGCCAACTGAAGAGATTAGCTTAGATGAATGTGAAAACTTACCACCAGTATTAGATTTTAGCGGTACAAAAGAAGTTTTTTTAAAGCGTTTTGATTTATCGAGTATTCGTGAAATCAAATGGCCAACTGAAGAGATTAGCTTAATTGAATGTAAAAACTTACCACCAGTATTAGATTTTAGCAGTACAAAAGAAGTTAGTTTAGATGATACAAATTTATCGGATATTCGTGAAATCAAATGGCCAACCGAAAGGATTAAGTTAGTGGGATATAAAAACTTACCACCAGTATTAGATTTTAGCAGTACAAAAGAAGTTGATTTAGTTTTTACAGATTTATCGGGTATTCGTGAAATCAAATGGCCAACTGAAGAGATTGGCTTAATTGAATGTAAAAACTTACCACCAGTATTAGATTTTAGCGGTACAAAAAAAGTTTTTTTAAAGCGTTTTGATTTATCAGATATTCGCGAAATAAAATGGCCAACTGAAGAGATTAGCTTAATTGAATGTAAAAACTTACCACCAGTATTGGATTTTAGCGGTATAGCAGCAGTTAGTTTACAGGAGACAGATTTATCAGATATTCGCGAAATAAAATGGCCAAGCGAAAGGATTGATTTATTTAGATGTAAAAACTTGCCCCCAGTATTAGATTTTAGCGGTACAAAAAAAGCTGATTTATTGGTTAAAGATTTATCGGGTATTCGCGAAATAAAATGGCCAACTGAAGAGATTAGCTTAAGTTTTACTAAAAATTTGCCCCCGAAAATGTATTTTAGCACCACAAAAAAAGTTGACTTAAAGGATGCCGATTTATCGGGAGTTCGCGAAATAAAATGGCCGGATAACGGGCGGGTTATCGGTTTAGATAAAGATATGTTGCCCAAACATCTTCAAAAATCTTATGATTTATGGCGGGCAAAAACGCTTGTAAAAAATGCGGCCAAAAAAATCACACAGCCAAATGTTCCCAACCGCGCCACATCTAATGAATATTAAATTTTATTTCATTGCGCGTGTTGGTTATATTGGAACATTTGTAAAGTTTTTCGATATTTCTGTCGGGTGATTTGTTATATTTTAAGTCATCTGACAGGTTACATAACATATTTTTAGTGGAATGAAATTTCTGCCTGATGTCAATATATGGGTCGGAATTATCCCCGTATCCAACCAGCAAGGCCACCGATAACACTTGCGAAAATCAGGATAGCTGTTCCATATGATGATACGCTGCCGGATAATGCGGTAAAAAAGTAAGAAATAAACCATAAAAACGCGCTTAGTCTTAAATTCAATATTCGGCTATATTTATCAGATAAAACTCCTGTTGGAATCTCTAGAAGTGCTTGGGAAATTGTTTGTATGGCAAACATCATAGCTGCAGTTGTATAAGAACCTGTTACTTGATAAAACCAAACCACCGCCAGTATCGACATAGGATACAGCGCATCAATGAACGAAAAAAACTTTAACGTCAATATGTTATGGCGCGCACGACAAGCAGTCATGTTTAAACCTTTTATTAGATTTGTTTATGGAAATTACAGAGATTAAATAGTTAAAGCCCGGCGTTAAAGGCGTTTAAAATCTGTTTCAATTTAATAATAAATGAAAAAATCATACTTGCAATAAATTTTAGCGTTTTTTAAAATTCAATAAAAAGAGGCTTAAATGCAAGGTAAATACAAAGTTATAACTTTATGCGGTTCGGCTCGGTTTGAAGATGATTTTATACGTGTGCAAAAACAGCTGTCTGTGGAGGGGAATATAGTTCTTTCGCCTTTATTTTTTAGTCAATCTGATGATAAATGTTTTTTGGACGAAAGGGTGTTGTCTGAAACTAAAAAAATGCTTGGTGATATGCATAAAAGAAAAATAGATATGGCGGACGAAATTTTTGTTATAAATGTTGGTGGTTATATAGGTGATGCTACTAAGTCAGAGATAGAATATGCAATAAAAACAGGTAAAAAGGTAAATTACTTAGAAGAAAATGAATAAAATTAAAGATAAAAGTTTTTCTGCTTATATTTTACCTATTCGTTCTGACGGTCACGTGGCTTTATTACAGTACGAGGGGAGCGGTTTCGGCACAATTGGCGGACGCTTAGATGACGGCGAAGATTTTATTAAAGCTTTGAAACGCGAATTAACCGAGGAATTGGGCGGCATAGCCGCAGATTTGGCGGATGTTGTAAATGCTGTATCTGTACCATATTCTTTTAAGCATCCTAATATAGTGCGTGCAGAAAAGCGTGGTGCGTGGAATGAAGAACACCATTTCTTTATTGCAAAAATGCCGACCAATATGGATTTGATGTTCTGTGAAAACAGACCAGAGAAAATATCTGTTGTATGGATAGAGCCAAAAGAGCTCTTAAATCCAACCATCACACCATTTGAAGATATGCGACAGTATTATGAGCAGTATATTATACCGCTTTTACAGTTCTGATAAACTCATCTGTTTTGTATTTAACATTTGGTTCAAATTGGGTGCGGTTACCTTGGTTAAATACATAATATGGTCGGGTACCGATTACTTCGACCGTGTCGCCATTTATATATAAACTGTCTTCTTCGGGCAGGGCAATCACAGGTTCTTTATGTGAATATTCTGTCAAAAAATCTGTTGCCAGCTGTGTGCGTTCTGCATTTTTATTTGTATAGTGTGCCGCCAAAGAAAAGCCAAATACAGAATTAAAGCCACTGGTATCTTTTAATTCTACTAAATTTGGGTCTGCATACAGACATATATCTATATCTTTTCCAAATATGCATGCACCAGCACTGCAACCATAAACCAAACCGCCATTGTTTATGTATTCTTGGATTTTGTTGAACGCGCCAGATTCTTTTAGTTCTTTTAATAACTTAAATGTATTTCCGCCACCAATAAAAATAGCCGCATAATCAGATAAGTTTTTATGAATAACTTCAGATAAAGATTCAAGCGTATCAATTTCACCATGCTTTATGTCTTTGAATTCGCCAAGCAACCAAGTTTTACAAGTGATATAACCTGCAGGGTCACGGTCGCGCGCCTGTGGAATATACAGAATAGGCTTGTCGGGGGAAATTAAACTTTCAAAAACTTTATTTGGTATGACAGTTTTTTCTGCCCAACCGCCACCACATAATATAAGTTTCATTGTTTTTTACCTTTGATTATATTAATACAAACTCCTCACATACTAGTTTTGTTTCTGGGGTAAAGTTTTCATAATATTTCGTAAAGAACTCTTTGTGCTCTTTTTGCCAATAAGTAAGCGAGAAATCTCCTTCGCCTTCTTTCTTTGCCCATTCTTCGTTTACATCGCAAAAGCGTTTAATTTCAACATTTATGATTTTTATTTTTATTATTTCACCTTTTGAATTTACAATCTGTTCAACATCACCAGGGCTGGATAATGGTTCGTTGTCTAATACAGCGCATGTTGCAGTTTTTCGACCGCAACGCACTAATTCGAACAGTTCATCATTATCAAAAGACCATGTTTCCATTTTTATGCTTTGGTTCTATATTCTTTTAACTCCGAATATGTTTGTTCGTTTGCAATTGCGTTTAATACTTGTCTGGTTGTTGAAACAACGTTTTTTGTGTTGTTTACTTCATCCAGCGTCATATAACGCATCTCAACACACTTATCACCTTCGCAGTTTCTAAGTGTGCCAGAGAATTTCTTTACAGTGAAAAAGAAATCAAAACTTTCAGTTTTACTTGCCAAATTGCTGATGATATGTGAAAACTCGATGTCTTCGGGCAATATATCAATATCCAGTTCTTCTTTTGCTTCACGAATTGCAGCGGCCAGGGCTGTTTCTCCTTGCTCAATATGACCGGCAGGCATTACCCACCAACCGCCACCATAACTGAAAAAGCCATCGTTACGAAAGAACAATAACGTCTTGTCGCCGTCCTTGATAATCAGGTTTATTACACCTTTGAATTTTGCACGTTCTTTCATTTTTTTATCCATTTGGTAATTACATATTAAAGGTATATTCTTGAAACAAAAAACTCAACAATAATAATAGACATATTTTTATAATTTGACACTTGGGTATTTCTTGATAAAATAAAGGTGTGTATATAACAAAGGTTTGCCAATGAGTCGTATGTAAACTTATTTTTTTTATCAAGTGCCCGAAATATTCGGGGCAGTTAAAGTTTACATAAAAGGCAATCTTATGAAATCTATCTCTTTATTAAATATCAGTTTTGCATATTCTGGTACAGACGATTTATTTACAGATTTATCGTACTCATTTAGCGCAGATAAAAAAGTCGCCATTATCGGTGATAATGGGGCAGGGAAAACAACACTGTTAAAAATAATTTCTGGCGATTTAGTTGCTGATTCTGGGCGAGTTATTCGTAATGCAAGTTGCCAATTATTGAAACAAATTAATTCTGATGCAACAAAAAGTGGCGGTCAAAGTCAGCAACAGGCATTGAGCAGAGTCTTTGATTCCATGGCTGATATTTTATTGCTGGACGAGCCGACCAATAACCTGGACGCAACTGCCCGCCAAGATTTTTTCAAAAGGTTGTTTTCTTATCGTGGGGGTGCGGTAATCGTGTCGCATGACCGGGAATTGCTGAATCAAATGGATGTATTATTGGAATTGCATAACGGCATGTTGTCTGTGTTCGGGGGAAACTATGATTTTTATGTCGCGCTAAAAAGGCAAATGCAAGAAAGTATAGAATCAAAATATACAGATGCACAGAAAGAAATCGCCCGATTAAACGCAACAATTACGAAGGCTCAAAACACGCGTCAACATCACGAAGCAAAACAGCAAAAAGATAAAGCAAATAAATCTGCAGGCTCAAAAATTGCAGTAAATGCACTTAAAGGCAAAAGTCAAGAAACCGAGGCAAAACGTAGAAAGTTAATACAAGCAAAACTAAATAGGCAATTAGAGAGTTGTGCTGAATTGTCCGCACAATTACGAAACGATACAATAAAAGTCCCACTGCCGAACGCCAAAGTTTATGATAAAGAAATCGTTAGACTTGAAAAAGTTTGCTTTTCTTATGGCGAAAAAAGCGTTTTGTCAGATTTTAATTTTACAATGCGAACGGGGGAACGGGTCAAATTGTGTGGCAATAATGGGGCAGGAAAAACAACTTTATTGAAACTGATAAGTGGTGTTTTGTGGCCGTCGTCTGGCAATATAAAAACATCTGGGAATATTGCGTATTTGAATCAAGATTTATCTTTACTGAATCCGGACAAAAGCGTCGTTGAAAATATTACAGATTATGCTGGAATTTTACAACATAACGCTCATGCAATCGCGGCAAATTTTGGTTTCCGTGGCGATACGTCCAAGAAAAAAGTTGGTGTTTTATCAGGTGGCGAATTATTAAAAGCAACTTTGGCTGCAGTAATAGGGACTGAACAGCAACCCGACTTATTGATATTAGACGAACCAACTAATAACTTGGATATAAAAAGCACACTGATTTTAGAAGATGCTTTGAATCAGTATCGTGGCGCAATTTTAATCGTTTCACACGATGAGGCATTTGTAAACAGACTGCGTATAGATAGCAAACTGATTCTCTAAGATGGCTGAAATAAAGTTCCCTGTTATTCGCTGATAATTCCCTGATATAGTCCAAAAACTTCCCTGTTATTTTTGTAGGGGATTTTTGTGCGGGACAGGGTAAAAATCCCGAAAATCTGCGGGCGTGTTCTAATCTAGGTTGTGTGAAAATTGCCGAAAAATGCCATTTTTTGCAAAAATTCCCTATTTTTCCCTGTTTTTAACCGTTTTGGTCGTATGTCGGGCACAGGTCTTTCATAAGCCAAAGGTAAAAGATTACTTGCACCGCCAGGAATACAGGACATCCCGTGGTAACCCCGCGGGATGTTTTTTGCCACGGAATTTGGTCTGGATTTTGACAATAGCAGATACAGGTTTGGCCACGGCACAGAAATGATACAGAATACGAATATACCGATGGCACAAAATACCCCCTGAATCAGAAATTGTATTCAAACAGGATTTATTTTGACCGTGGACCGACCAACTTATAACTGTTGTACAACAGGGCGAAAATCTGGTCGGTTGCGACCGTGCCGTCCAGCAACACAGAAATCCATTTGCCACCCATATGATAACCGCGTAAAAATCCGGGTTCCCCGCACAGGAAATCATACAAACCGGCATCTGTTTTAATATTTAAAACGTCAACGACATCGTTCCCATCCAAACCCAATCTGTTACGCGGAACAGACATTAATATTGCATACCACTTTCTGTTATCCATGCGCCGCAATACCGCATCCGTCGGGTATCGCGCCCATAAATATTCAGGGCGCGTTTTATATTTTCGTTTTACATACTGTAATATATTTTCGCGATATGACATTTATTCGTTATATATTTTCAATCAAATTAAAAATTTGCTTTACATTGTCTTTCGCAGAAAAACGGTTTAAGTTATCCGTTGCTGTTTTAATCAATTTTTTAGTATCGATTTTTCCCGTCCAAACATCATTCATTATTTGCGCCAGTTCATATTGATTCCCCGGTGTAAATAATATTCTGGCACGCCCGTCCATCAATATTTCTGGTGGCCCTGATTTGCAACGGCTGGAAATAGATAAAGTGCCCAGGGCGGCGGCCTCTAATAACACCATGCCTAATCCCTCGCTGGTCGAAGACAAAATATGCGCGATTGAATTTTTTATTAATGTGTATGGCTCGTCAATTTGGCCCAAAAATTTGATTTGTGGGCAATCACGCGCCATTTCGTGCAATTTTTCCGATAACACGCCATTACCTGCGATTAATAGTTTTGCGTCCGGATGATTTTTTGAAAATATTTTGAATGCATTGATAACAGTCTCGTTATCTTTTTCCTTATCCAGTCGCGAAACAATGCAAAAATATTTACCATTGGATTTGTCAGTTTTTGCCTTTGCACGAATGTTTTGTGCATTAATACTGTTATATATACAGGTTATTTTATCGGCATATTCCGGATATTGTTCTTTGAAATCATTTTCAAACGAATGTGACAAGCATATAATTTTATCGTAATCCGGTATATATTGTAAAATTGGGGCACAGTGTAAATTAAAATGCGAAATACTGCCATGTACCCATGTTATTTTTGGAACAGGCATGTTATGAATAATTTTAGCAAAATTAAAAAATTGAAAATCTATTAAAACATCGTATTTGCCGCGTATAATGTCTTTGCGTAATTTATTATGATTAAATAATTTATATATTGGATTTTTAATTTTGTATAATACAGAAGGCAAAAACTTGTGTGGTTTTATTAAAAACCATTTGTCTTTCAGCATTATGTGATTATCTTTGAAAAACTGTATAAAATATTTATCAGTAACAATTTTGTGCGAATAAACAACAATATTCAAATCAGGGCGTTGCTTTTGCATTTCTGTCAAGATTTCCAGTAATACTTTTTCAACACCGCCCATTACGATATGGGGCAATAAAAAAGCGATATTTTGTACTGATTTTTTCATATGTTATGCTTTTTATATTTGTTTGCTTATGGTTATTATATAATAATATTTATTGAAAAAATACATATTTGTAAATATTATTTTTATTATGGAAACTAAAACGAATGTTATGCGAATTTTAGACGCACATCATGTGCCGTATAAATCGTATTGCTATATTGATACTGGCGCGACCAGTGGCGATGCTGTTGCCGCGGCGTTGGGGCAAAACCCACACCAGGTTTTTAAAACATTGGTAACAGTTGCGCGTTCTGGTAATCATTATGTTTTTATGATACCTGTGTGTGCCGAACTGGATTTAAAACGTGCGGCCGCGGCGGTTGGTGAAAAATCCATAGATATGTTAAAATCGCGTGATTTGTTGGGATTAACTGGATATATACATGGCGGTTGCAGTCCAATTGGTATGAAAAAGCAATTTAAAACAATTGCTGATTCGTCTGCATTAAACTTTGATACGATTATATTCAGTGCTGGACGTATAGGGTACCAGGTTGAAATGTCCCCAAATGATATAGAAAAAATTATTCCGTTGGCTTTTTTTGACCTTTGCGCACCACCAGAATTAAAGAATTTCAGAATATCACGTTGAACCTGGGCAAAATTCGTTTCCATCAACAATTCGTGCCGCGCACCGGGGTAAATTATAATATTTACATTTTTAACATTTGCTGTTTTATACATGCGATATAAAGATGTTGCAAATCGGCTGTTCATGCTGACTAAATCGCGCCCACCGCTGATTATTAATATCGGTAAATTGACGTTGGTGTATCCAGACAACATTAATAAATTTTTAAACAGAGAATAATAAAATCCATATGAAAAATAGCGTGCCCGCATTGGGTCTGAATCGTGGATTTTTGCCTGTTTATTATCGCGGGTTAATTTACTGACGCCACCTGTTTTATTTCTGATTGGTGAAAAGTATTCTATAAAACGCGCCGGTGCGTCTGGACCAAAAAGTTTTTTACCGACGAATGCGGCAATTAATCCCGGTATTATCAATGTGGCCGGGTATTTTGCCGTGCCTGCCAAACATACGCCGGCGGCGATTAAATCTGGTTCTTCCATTATTCGTTGGGTAATAAAACTGCCGTAACTGTGACCAAATATTAATACCGGGATTTTATATTTTTTCTTCAAATATTTGGATATAGCAATTTCGTCGTTGACTGTGGATAAAAACAGATCGGAATCGCCATCGGGTTGGCCGATTTTGGATATATCAGATGCCGTACGTCCATGGGCGCGGTGATCGTCACCGAATACAATATAACCATTTTTATTTAAAAATTTCGCGAATCTGTCATACCGGCCAACGTGTTCGTCCATGCCGTGAATGATTTGCACGACGGCAACAGGATTCTTAACATCATCCCATAACGTACAAAATAATTGTTTGCCATCGCGTGCGGTAAATTTTACTTCCTGCATGGGTATTGCCCCCCCCCCTTGAATATATGTATCAGTTTATAATACAATCCACCGCAAATGTCACAGGTATGTTTTCCTTGGCTTATGCGTTTGCGCCCGCCGCACGCCCACTGGCCCACGCCCAATGCAAATTAAATCCACCCAAATCGCCAGAAATATCCAATACTTCACCCGCAAAGAACAGACCCTGGCATAATTTTGATTCCATTGTTTTGGACGATATTTGTGACGTGTCCACGCCACCACGTACAACTTCTGCACTTTGCATGCCGTGTAATTTTATTTCATTTTTTGGCACACTAACATGCTGTACCTTATTGGCAATTGTGCGTAATTCCGCATCACGATAATCTGCGATATGTTTATTATCTGAACAAATCCATTTTGCCAAACGCGTTGGCAAAAATTCGGCCAGTATTCCTGCAACACTTTTTCGGCCCGATTTGTGTTTCGCATCTGTTAACATTGCGTATACATCAATGCCTGGCGCAAAATTTATTGAAATATCATCAAAATCACGTACAGTCGTTCTATATACGGCCGGACCGCCGATTCCAAAATGCGTAAATAGCATGGAATCGCGAATGATTTCGCGTCCAACCGTTATTTCAACATCAATTGAAATCCCCGCCAATTCAGACGAAAAACATTTAGTTGCAATGGCGCACAGGGCGGGGCGTATTGGTATAATTTTATGCCCAAACTGCTTTGCCACAACATATCCGAAATCCGATACCCCCAGTGTTGGAAACGATGTGCCACCCGTTGCAATTATAACTGATGCGCCAGAATACAATCCCCGATTTGTTTTGATGTTGAATACACATGAATCCTTGTGAATACTAATGACCGACGTTTGCATTAACATTTCTGCGCCATGTGCGTCATTAATCAGTGCAGTTGCGATATCTTTTGCGCCATGTTTGGTGAAATATTGGCCGGGGGCTTTTTCAACAAATTGTATATTGTGCGCGGTTGCCCACGCCAATATATCAAACGGCGTTGTTCGTGCAATCGCACCGCGTACAAAATTCGGATTAATTCCAAAATATCGGTTTGCCGCCACGGCAGAATTTGTAAAATTACACCGTCCACCCCCAGACGCGACGACTTTGCGTGCTGGAACATCGCCCATATCTATTATTGCAACATTGCGCCCACGCGATATGGCCACCGCCGCCGCGGCCAAACCGGCCGCCCCAGCACCAACAATAATTACATCATATTTCTGCATGTTTTATATATTACATTTTGATAACAAAAAATCCATTGCATAATTGTAAAATAAAACACCCTCGGGCTTACGCCCAGGGGCCTTATGTTAAAATACAAACTTCGTTTATCCGCAATCTTTTTTTGCCATGCTGTTCTATATACTTACGCACAGCCCATTCGTCTAATCCTGCCGCAGATACAAAATAAAAGATTGCGGTTGTCTATATCCCTCGGGCTTACGTTTGCCAAAATAAAAACCCCGCTGATTTAGCGGGATTTTTGTTTTTTACCACATAGTGTAACCTTCCTTACATGTGCGGACGCACTTTTTCCTGCTGTCGTCCCACACCATGGTACCGGTATCATCTTCGTATTCTGTCATCGGACAAATCGGCACGCATTCATTGTTTTCCAGGTTATACAACTCACCTTGGTACATACAGGATGCAATTTCACAACCCTGTACATAACTGCTGGCGGCCAATTTACCCAGAACGCTGTAACGGTTTTTGCATTCACCGCATTGCTTTGTGCGTTCATTTGTTTCCGCAGGATCGTTTGTATAACCCGGGTTACATAACGTTGCTATACATTCGCCCCATGCGTTTGTGGCAGAATCCCATTCCTTGTATCCGGAACCATTTTCAACTTCGCACGGTTGTGTATCTGGCACGCATGCATTTGATGACAAATGGAATCCATATTCACATTCGCGTATCATACATGCGCCAAATGCTTGCTTGCCTGAATCCCAAACGCGTTCTGCACTGATTGCATTTGGTGCCTCGCAAGATTGTATGTTTGGTTCGCATTTGTCGCCATTTGGATGGTAACCCAACACGCATTCTGCAATCAGACACACACCACCATCTTTATATGCCAGTGCAAATTCTCTGTTGCATTCGACACAAACACCGTCTTTCATTTCATATCCTGCGTTGCACGATGTTTCGACACACACGCCGTCTATGATTTCACACGGATTGCCAGTATCAGATTCCCCGCGATATTCGCATTCATTCGGATAGAACGCCTTGTCGCTAACTGGAACTGCTGTACCGTTTGTTATTTCATACGGTTCGCATGTTTGGTAACATCCACTTTCATCTGTTGCACCCGGCAAAGACATGGACCATTCGCCATTACCCAAATCCGCGCAAGATTTAACATCGTCGCCTGGATTTTCTGGGTCAGTTGTTCCGTCACAGAAAGATCCCTCTGGGCATTCGACGCATTGGCCATTATCCAACGTGTACCCGGCGGCACAGCGTTTGATTTCGCACGTATCCAGGGCGTCATAGTAATCGCGTCCTGCCATAGCGGCGGCATTATCAGCCAACGGGCAATCGCGATAACACATTGCGACATCATCCGTACCCGCATCAGATTCAGGATACATTCCGTCCGTCAGTGATGAACAGGTTTGCTGTTGTCCTTCGTCACAGACACTGCCAGCCGGACAGTTGATACATGTATTACCCACCTGCGAGAATCCTTCGTCGCACATAGTGACATTACATGTTTGGCAATCTGCCGTATAATTACTGTCGGCTTCATCATAATTACATGTCTGTTCGCCACTACCATTTTCAATATCGCACGCCATATCGTCACGATAACATTCTGTGATTGCCGCACTGGTGGATGTTGCTGTTGTTCCACCCATTGGGCATTGATGACGCGATGTATCAATGGCCGGACTGTACCATCCCTTGGTCACTTCCATACAGTCTGTTGGCAGAACCAGGTGATCATAATAGTATCCTGCATCACAACTGGTCATTGTTGGTGTTTCACAACTGGACGCATATACCGCGCTGTCGCCTTCGCCACTGGTATAGAAGCACAGATATTCACCCGTTCCATGCTGGGCCTGGGTATATGGCAGACCATCTTTATAGCATAACAGTATACTGTCTGATATTGTACCATGGGTCTTACCATTCGCAGGACACGCGTAACGCGATGTGTCACTGGAATCACTGTAATAATTTTGTCCCACTTCAACACAGTCCGTATCACCTGGGTTTTCCAACCAGTATCCACCACGGCAACTGTCTATAACTTTGGTGTCACAGTCACGCTGATATATTGCATCTGCGCCATCACCACTGGTATAGAAGCAACGTTGTGTACCGGAACCATATTTGGCCTCGTACGGCAGTCCTGTTTTAAAGCACTGTTGTACCATTGTGGATGTTTCCGTTTCCGTACTGCCACCATTCGGACATTGTGTACGTTCTGTGGAACCCCCACCATTGTAATAACCTGTACCGACAACATCACAATCTGGATTTTCGTTTTCAGCATCCGCCAGATAATACCCGGCATCGCATACTTCGATTACTTTATCCGTACAGTTTGCACTGTATGATTGTGAATCTGGGTCATAATTACATGTCTGTGTTCCGTCACCATGCAATGCGGAATACGCCAGTTTAGTCTTATAGCAGTCTGATATTTCATCCGAATTGCTGGGTGAAACACCATCTTGCGGACACGCGTTCAGACCTTCTGGGGAACCACTGTCGGTTGCGAACGTGCCACCTGGACAATAATGGTTCGCTGTACATGCTACACATTGGTCACCTGTGCCGGTATAATATGTACCCGCATCACAATTGGTTGTCCCGGCAGACCATCTGGCATATATTGTGGCCGGTTCGTCCGTCGTGAACGTCAGTGCATTTTCCGTGGTCAGGAATGCGCCACTTGCATTGACAATTTGTGTTCCGTTGGATGCCATGCTGTAATATCCGACGAAATCATAACCACTCTTTTCAGGAACAGTTGTCAGTTTTGTAATTGACTCTGTTGCGCCTTCGTTACTAAACCAACCTGTTGCATATTTCAGATATACAGTATCTGGGGCGCCATCAACCGTGGCAGTATTATGATCCAGATTAACCGTATAAACATTTGGTGTCCACATTGCATACAGTGTTGTGTCTGTTCCATCGGCCGATATATTTGTGCCTGTTGATTGACCAGCATAATAGCACGGACCGTTACCTGCGGCATCTGCACACCACCTGTTGCCAGTTGTATAACCTGTACGTGTCAAACCACTGGTTGCGGGCAGGGTGCAATTTCCACTGTCAAACGTACATTCGACACTGCCTGCGATACTGCCGATACCACCATTTTTATCCAACGTGATGGTATAGGTTTTTGCAACACATGACGGATTAGCCGTATCGTTGTTTGATACATTATACCCGGTTTCACACGTTACAGAATATGAACATGCGGCATACGCATCTGCGCTAATGGCATTAACTGTATTTTGTGCAGCTGCGACTGATGTGGAATTAGATATATCTTCCTTGGACAAATCGCAAGCCATGTAACAGTCGGTATAACTGTCAGCATATTCAGTTGATTCAACTGCGCCACCAGTCGGATTCTTTGGACATGCAGTTTGGTGTATATCGCCTGCTGGACTGTAAAATCCGCTTTCTGTTCCGCTGCACAGGAATGCATTCTGTTGTGCGTACCAATAACCAGCAATACAACTTTTTACTTCTTGAATGGTACATCTGTCATATTCAGTAGTGTTCGTCTGATAGAAGCACTTTGCCGATGCAGTACCATTTTGGAATCCGTCGTAATCGTCAAATATCTTGTAACATTGTGTAACAGATGTTGAACCCTTTTCCGACATTCCACCGTTTGGACAGGCAATCGGACTTGGTTCTTCTGGCGGACAGTAATATCCCGCAGGGCATTCGTCCGTATCACCCCATACGCATTTTGGATTTGGACCTGGGCTGTCCTGTGCAGTATAGTTTTCATCACAATTTGCCGTATATTGGCATGCCGGATATTCCGAACCACTGTAATATGCATTGCCGGTCGATATTCCCTGGCCATGTTCGATATCCAGTGTTGGATTACATGTTTTATAGCAATCCGTTATGGATTCTGAACCAGCCGCGGATGTACCACCCACTGGACATTCTTTGGCTATACCGTCTTCGCAGTATGACCCAGCCGGACATTCTTCGGGTTCGCCTTCATCAGACCCACCGGGACAGTTTACACCGTCGATACATTTTTCACATGTTGCGGTTGCCGTACCCTGATTCTTGGCAATATATCCAACATCACACGTTACAGTGAATGTACAGGTCGGATATGTACTGCCAGTCCAGTTTACTTTGTCTTTGTCTGCATTTGCGGTACCACCATCAATTGACTTGTCGTCACAGCGTTTATAACACTGGGTTTCGGACGTGGCACCGGCATCGGATGTTCCGCCGTCTGGACAGGCAATCGGACCAGTGCCATCTTCTGGGCAATATGAACCCACTGGACATGCACCTGGATCTGCCCATACGCATTTTGGATTTGGACCTGGGCTGTCCTGTGCAGTATAGTTTTCATCACAATTTGCCGTATATTGGCATGCCGGATATTCCGAACCACTGTAATATGCATTGCCGGTCGATATTCCCTGGCCATGTTCGATATCCAGTGTTGGATTACATGTTTTATAGCAATCCGTTATGGATTCTGAACCAGCCGCGGATGTACCACCCACTGGACATTCTTTGGCTATACCGTCTTCGCAGTATGACCCAGCCGGACATTCTTCGGGTTCGCCTTCATCAGACCCACCGGGACAGTTTACACCGTCGATACATTTTTCACATGTTGCGGTTGCCGTACCCTGATTCTTGGCAATATATCCTGCATCGCATGTCACTGTGAATGTACATGTTGGATATGCACTGCCAGTCCAGTTTACTTTGTCTTGATCCGCATTTGCAGTACCACCATCAATTGACTTGTCGTCACAGCGTTTATAACACTGGGTTTCGGACGTGGCACCGGCATCTGATGTTCCGCCATCCGGACAGGCAATCGGACCACTGCCATCTTCTGGACAATATGAACCTTCTGGACATGCACCTGGGTCCGCCCATACACATGACGGATTCGTGCCTGGGCTGTCCTTGGCGGTATAGTTTTCATCACACTGTGCACGATATTGACATTCCGGATATGCTGAACCACTGTAATAGGCATTGCCAGTTGATATACCTTGGCCATTATCAATATCCAGTGTTGGTTCGCATGTTTTGTAACAGTCGTTTATGGATTCTGCACCTGCTGCGGATGTACCACCCGCTGGACATTTTTTGGCTACACCGTCTTCGCAGTATGACCCAGCTGGGCATTCTTCGGGTTCGCCTTCTTCGGATCCACCAGGGCAGTTTACACCGTCGATACATTTTTCACATGTTGCGGTTGCGGTACCCTGATTCTTGGCAATATATCCTGCATCGCATGTCACTGTGAATGTACATGTTGGATAAACCGAACCGTCGTAATTAGGATTCTGGTCAACAGGTGTGCGTGTACCACCAGTTATCGCACCACCAGAACATGTTATATAGCATGCTGTGTTGCTGGTTGAACCGGCCGGTGATGTACCAGGTTCTGGACATTCGGAACCGCATCCCGCATTGCCAACCTGGGCATTTCCAGTACCCGGACAGAACATGCCTTCGGGACAGGTGACGTGTGTTGACCCATTATAGTATTTACCAGATTGACATTGTTCAAATGTTTGTGTCCAACATGCATACCGTGTTGCTGCTGCGGTAAAGGTTTCTTGGTATTTACCACTGGTGCATTCCGCGGTATCGCCCCATCCTGTGAACGCATACCCAACACGTTCCAGACCCGCGCCATTTGGCAACGTGCACATTTGACCATGTTTACATGTCTGAACGGCATCATTTGCACCTGTGGCACCATTGACAGTACCCGTACCACCATTCTTTTTCAAAGTAATGGTATATTCATCTGGTTCACAACTGCTGCTGTCGTCTGATAAATGGTAACCTGGATTACATTTAAAAGGTTCTTCACCACCCGGACATGTTGCGTTCGGAACGCATGCTGCACATCCGATACCAGACAGATAGAAGTTTTTATTACATGATGTTGCAGCACACTCGCCAGCGCCACCCTTGGTGATTGTGCCACTGACCGCAGATGAATTTGCAACGTCACTTGTTGTACAACTGCGATAACATTCATCATCGGTTCCATTGTCGCATACATCATAACTGCCCAAAGTGTATACTTCTTCGGATGCAGAACACTGTATCACGCAATTGTCACAGCTGCCGTCCCCATTCGGGTATTGATTGGCCGAACAATAACATTGTCCCTTGGCACTGGTATCTTCGTCACACGGCTGCCATACTGCGGTAAATGTGATGTTTTGGGTATATGTCCATGTAATCTGACCTGGCTGAACAGTTTTTGAACCGTCATTCCATCCCATGAACTTGTTACCTGGCTTTTCACATGTATTGTTTGCAATATAATAATTGGAATTATATTTCTGTGATGTCCCACCTGGGGCATTGCCAGTTCCTGTTCCGCAAGAGTATGATACTTCATATGCGTGTGGAATACATGTTTGACCACTTTTGTCATATCCAGTTTTACATACAAAGTCTTTCAATGTACATTGTTTTGCGGTAACACTACATTTTTTCTCTACCTGGTTTTGTGTGCCAGTTTGGCTTTCATTTGTGTTCCATGTACATGAAGAACTGTTTTCAGGGCATGCGCCAGATCCCGGGTCAATACATGCAACAGTACAAGATTTTATACATTGCACGGCAGTTGTTGCCCCTTGTTCTGATGTATATCCGCTTTCGCATGCCGGACAGGTTAATCCGTCTGAATAATGGTTTTCGGATGCTTCTACCTTTGTGATTGTGTCCGTACAACTTAATTCATCCACGGAATCACAGTCCTGTGTTATGGCACCATCACCATTTGTTCCGTACTTTTTTTGATATTCACATGTTCTGGGCTCACATGCCTGGACCGTAATGTCCGCACATCCATCCGGTGTGGGGGGGGTTTTGCGTTCACCGATTCTTTCCATTATCCCAAGACAGTCTGCCTCAGCCCCAACGGGCGCGCCATCACGGTAATTTTCCGGACATTGATTACGTGAACTGGTTGAACCATATTTTACGGTGTGCGCTTCCTTGTAATATCCAGTGCCAATTGACGTACATGCTGCGTTTGCTGTTTCAACATATTCCCCAGCATCGCAACTGGTAATACATTCAGCCTGGCTGCTGGCCGCGGCACCGTCACGATAGTTTGCAGGACATTGATTTAATGTTCCGACTTCTTCCTGGGCGACAACTTCTGTTCCGTCACTCCAATTTCCTTTGCCAACAGATACACATCCTTCGCCCGCGGTTGCGACATATTGACCGGCCGGACATTGTATGGTGCACGAAGCAATACCAGCATGATTTGATGCCGAATCGCCAGTGTTGCCATATCCGTTGTCTGTATTACAACTAGTGCAACTTGCTGCGCCCGCATCAGAATATTGGTTATCAGAACAAACATCACATTCAGATTTGCTGCCATAATTCACAGTATGGGCCGCTTTTGATGTACCGGCTGCGCATGTTTGCGGTTCTGCGCTGTTTTCCGTTGGTAAATAATGACCCGCTTCGACATTTATATAACATTCGTTTTCTGCCGTTGCGCCACCTTTTGATGTGTAACCAGCCGGGCAGTCATTCGCCCCCTGGTGTTCTTCACCCGTCCAATAAAATACACCGCCTGGGCACCACTTGCCAGCAACACAGGCCCTACAACCAATTCCATTTTTAGCAAATTGAAAATATGTACCTGGTTCACATGTCACAGATGCCAGTTTACAATCAGAACCATCATCTGGCTTTGTGTTTTCGGATGCGGAATTCAACAATTGCCCATCAACGGTATATCCTGTATCACATTGACAGTAACTTTGTGTGCCGCCTTTTGATGTGGAATTTTCACCACACTGGTTACAACTGTTTCCGGCAACTTGACCGCCACTCATATAATAATTAGTGCTGCACGATGTATATTTTTTATATTCGGGACACGTATAGCCAGCCGCCATTACAGAACCCGTAAAAAACAACACAAATAAAGATGCAAAAATGCCCAGAAAACTGCGATATTTTCCCATATCTTTCCCTCTTTTGTATTTCATTCTAGAAAAAACACGGCATGTCGTGCAAGGGAAAAATACAGAAATATAATATTTATTGTAAAAATTTATTGCATTGTACGGATGTTTTTTCGTGTTGTCGCATGCATAATGCAGAATTACTGGACAGTTGCGACAAAAAACAATTAAAAATAAAAACGCGCACACGGCGCGTAATGTGTGGTGGGTTAGGTAGGACTCGAACCCACGACCAAAGCGTTATGAGCGCTCCGCTCTAACCAACTGAGCTACTAACCCACGGACGCAATTATATACCTTTTCATTTTTGTTGCAAGTGATTTTTATTATATACTTTATTTTTTATATCAATTGTGCCAATATATTCGGCATGTCGGAACTGGTACAGATATTAAGTGACGTGCAAACCAGTGCGTTTAACACAATTGAACGCACAAATTCTAATTTACTAATCCTGGGCCAGGCCGGAACCGGAAAATCGACATTTGTGAATTATCTGAAAAGCGCATCAAACAAGCGTATAATTTGCGCGTGTCCAACGGCGGTATCCGCATTAAATGTGGGCGGACAAACGATTCATTCACTGTTTCAAATTCAACCGCGCGATTTTATTATGCCTGAATTATTAAAGTTAAAGGCCAAACCACGTAATATACTGAATGCCGCCGACGTTTTGATAATTGATGAAATATCAATGGTTGCGCCCGATTTGTTGGACGCCATTGATATATTGGCACGTACGGCGCGGCGTAATAATGAACCGTTTGGTGGGTTACAGGTCGTTGCCATCGGTGACTTATTTCAATTGCCCCCAGTAATTACGCGTGATGCAATGGAATATTATCGCACGGAATACGGACACGATAATGCATATTTTTTTGATGCTAATGTATACGGACGGGCCGATTTTATTCGTTACGATTTTGATTTAGTATATCGACAAAGTGATACCGCGTTGTTGGAAAATTTACGTCGGTTGCGTAATAACGATATTGGCGCATTGGATTTTTTTAATCATTGCCAAATATGCGATTCCACACGCCGCGAAAATGCTGTTATAATAACCCCATTTCGTGCAGTCGCAGAACGTATCAATGCGTCACGATTGGCGCAAATAAATGCGCCCGACATAACGTATAACGGCGAATTAAATGGGACATTTTCTGAACGTGATGTGCCCGCACCAATGGCTTTGACGTTAAAGGTTGGCGCATTGGTTGTTTTTGTTAAAAATGGCGATAAATGGCATAATGGGTCAATGGGCATTGTTCGCAATCTGGGTGCACGTGATATAACTGTTGAATTGCTGAATAAAACACGGGATATTGTAACGGTAAAGCCAGAAAAATGGCAAAAAATAGAATATGTTCGTGATGAAAATGACAGATTACAGGAAAACGAAGTCGGCAGTTTTAAACAGTTTCCATTAAATCTGGGATATGCCATGACAATACACAAGGCCCAGGGTAAAACACTGGACAGCGTAATTGTTGACATTTCACGCGGCGCGTTTGCCCATGGTCAAACATATGTTGCATTATCACGAACACGCAGTGCATCCGATATGCATATTGCGTCGCCACTGCGACCACGCGATGTTATATTTGATAACCGGGTTTTAGATTTTGTTTCAGAAAAATAGAAAACTATAATTTCTTTTCCATTAATATGGCATCAATTCCATCATAGTATTTTGGGCGAACGCCAATTTGTACAAATCCGTTACGTTCATACATTGCGCGGGCAGGGTGGTTGTTTTCTGCCACTTCCAGAAAAATTTTTTGTGCCCCCCGCTGTTTTGCGTCATTTTCAATTAACGTCAGCATCGCTGATGCTATCCCAGCCCTGCGGGCATTTGGATGAACGCCAATTGTTATAATTTCTGATTCATCGGCAACAACACGCCATACGGCGAAACCATTCTGGCTGGCCATAATATCACAGCCAGACTTTTTTAAATCAGCAAAATCATTTGCCGACCATGGTTTGTTCGGAAAACATGCCGCGTGCAAACGTTCCAGTTCGTTTAACATTTGTTATTTATTTTTTGCCTGTTCAGCATAACTGGGGCGCAGATACATTGGTAATACCTGTTCGATGTTTTCTGTGCCCAACTTGTTTTTTATTATTGGGATTGCGTTGCGTAAATCAAATGGTTTGTGTCCAACTGTGCGTGACCAGTCCATTTGCTTTGTTTCAACATCGTCAATTGTCATTGTGCATGGTGCCAGGCCTTTTGCTGCAACAAAGAAATCACCACGCCCAGAATCAATCGCAACAAATGCATCTGGTGCTTCGTACAAGTATAATTCAAATGCGTTAATTGGAACAACGGGAATATTCAATCCAATTGCCAATCCCTTGGCATATGCGATGCCCAGCCGAATCCCAGTAAAACTGCCCGGGCCGACGACAACACCGATTGCTGTTAAATCAGACCATTTTGCGCCGCATTCTGTTAAAAAACGTTCTGTCTCTATCGGCAGCGCAACAGATTGCTTTTCCGCATCAACGTGTTTGTATTTGTCATCTAAGACAAAATCCAAACCATTTCCTGATGTATTGATAACCAGAATCATTTTGTATACCTTTATGCCCGAACGCCAAAACCGATACGTTTTGACATTGTTGCAGATTTGCGTACAGACAATAATTCATCTATTTTTTGTGGCGTAAATTCTGTTTTAACATCTTCGCCATCGTGTTCCAGTAATGTGCGACGTAACAACGCCGTCAATTCGCGCTGTAATTCACGCACACCGTCTTCGGATGTATAGTTGCGTATCAAGTGACGCAACGCATCATCGCTGATTATCACATTTTCAATGTTCCAACCCGTGTCACGCGCCGCACGCGCAATCAAATGTTCACGCGCGATTTGAACTTTTTCATCTTCGCTGTAACCTGGGATTTCAATAATTTCCATACGGTCTTTTAACGCATTGGACATATTTAAACTGTTTGCGGTTGCGATAAATAACACGTTGGACAGGTCAAAGTCTACCTCTAAATAATGGTCACGGAAAGATTTGTTTTGTTCTGGATCCAGTATTTCCAACAACGCGGATTCCGGATCACCCCGCCAATCGCGTCCCATTTTATCAATTTCGTCCAGTACGATTACAGGATTATTGGCCTTGCACCGTTTAAGTGCATCCATAATACGCCCGGTTTGGGCACCGATATATGTTTTGCGGTGTCCGCGGAAATGCGCTTCGTCTGAAATTCCACCCAGTGAAATACGTTGATACTTACGCCCCAATGCGTCCGCAATGGATTTGCATAATGATGTTTTGCCAACGCCCGGTGCGCCGACGAAGCATAAAATACTGCCCTGGTTGCCGCCGGTTTTTTTCATAACGGCGATATGTTCCAAAATGCGTTCTTTGACAGGTTGCATACCAGAATGTTGTGAATCCAGTACCGCGCGCGCAGATTTTAAATCTATTGTTGCCTTGTCAGATTTACCCCACGGCATGGCCAGCAATTCTTCCAAATAAGTTTTTAACAATCCGCCTTCGTTTGACATGGGCGACATACTGCGCATACGCTTCCATTCGGACATGGCCTTTTCTTTGGCTTCGCGTGGCATAGCAGAACGATCGATACGTTTACGCAGATTTTCAGTATCCATCATTTCATCGCCTTCATCACCCATTTCGCGTTGAATGGCCCGCATTTTTTCCTGTAAAATTGCCTCGCGTCGGCCATTTTCCATTTGTTCGTGAATACGACGATTAATGGAATCTTCTATCTTTGCGGTTTCAGCCAATAAATTTATTTTTTCCAATAAAATCATTAACTTGTCCCGCCATGATGCTGCGCGTAAAATACGTACGGCTTCATCTGTATTGATGTCAGTTGTCTGAATCACAGAATCCACAAATGCCGCCATGGGATAGTTTTGTACAATGGCGCGAATTTTATCAATTTTGAATTTGCGTGATGCCGCCAACGATTGCAGGTTTTCTGCGACCTTGTCCCGCAGTGCCAACGTTTGTTCAAAACCACTGTCATCCAAAATTTCCACAGGGGCCGTTTCCGCGGTAAACATGCCGTTTTCAATTTTAATATCATTCAGATTAACAATATCAGTTGTCCGCATTATTACATGCAACGTCCCATCGGGCAGGCGTAATACCTGGACAATATCGCCAATTGTGCCAATATCGTATAAATCGTCTGGGGATGACGGATACGACCAACTGCGTTGTGGTGTTATAACCAATTTTTGATTTGTGGATGCGGCCTCTATACACGCAATAGACAAAGCGTTGTCGATATGCAACGGAACCGCCAATCCAGGGTGCACAACAAAATCACGAAAAGGTAAAAGATAGTTTCTCATAGCCATGATAATATAAGTATTTTTTTGTTACTTTTCAAGGGTTATAAAAAGTCCCCAAACGGGGACTTTCAAAATAATATCGTCATTTACAATTAACGACGACGTCCATATCCGTTGTACTGTGCGTTGTTGCTGGACCGTTTTGACAGATAACGCGCGGCAATCAGTGCCAACCATTCAAACGCCAACACACCCATCCAGGCCAATTTTGCGTCAATTCCCGGAACCCAGCCCAGAATATAAACAATCTGTGCAATGAAAGAAATATATAAAATACCAAACATTCCCGTAAAGAAAACTTTTTTAACCTTTCCGAACATTTTTCAACCTTTTTTAGTTAATAAATTCAATCTGTCGGGTTTCTGTTGCCGGGTACCCGACGACCCCGCAATATGCTGAAACGGATGCAATCAACAATCGCCAATTACATCCAATCCTGTATTAGGCAGCCATTGCAAGGCGAACATTGTCGTTCGCAGCGATTCTATCGCCATTCAGTTTTTATTCGGCTTTTAACGACGCCACGTCGGATTCAACCGATTTGCCTTTACTTCGCCTGTCGAAACTATGTCAGCCCCATAAAAGTTTAATGGTGGAGCTGTGGGGTACCGCCCCCCAGTCCAAAACGACTATTCCGCAACGGATTCAGAATCATCATCACTTTTGTGACAAAATAATTATAATATTTATGGTGGCAATTGCAAGTTTTTAAGTTATAATGACCAAAAACAAAGAAAATACGGATGAAGTTTTTAGACAAGGCAAAGATTCATATCAAGGCGGGTGATGGCGGCAACGGCAGTGCCAGTTTCCGCCGTGAAAAATATATAGAATTCGGCGGTCCGAACGGTGGCGACGGCGGTCGTGGTGGTGATGTTATATTTCGTGCTGTGCCGAATGTAAATACACTGATAGATTACCGGTACAAAACGCATTTTGCTGCGGGGCGGGGTGAAAACGGTATGGGTAAAATGCGAACTGGTGCGTCTGGCGAAACATTGGTTTTGCCGGTGCCGACCGGGACGGTTATTTTATCTGAAAACGAAGAAATAGAATACGCCGATTTAAACGTCGACGGTATGGAATATTTGGCCGCACGTGGCGGAAACGGCGGGTGGGGTAACCTGCATTTCAAAAGCCCGACAAATCGTGCCCCGCGCCAGGCGAACGATGGTCTGCCGGGCGAAGAACGAACCGTCGTCCTGCGTCTGAAATTAATTGCGGATATTGGATTGGTTGGATTCCCAAATGCCGGAAAATCAACATTATTGTCGGCTGTAACGGCGGCACGACCAAAAATTGCCAATTACCCATTTACCACATTGAACCCGCAACTGGGGGTAATGTATGCGCACAATCGTGAATTTGTTTTGGTGGATTTGCCCGGGTTAATAGAAGGCGCACACACTGGTGTTGGTCTGGGCGATCGATTTTTGGGGCACGCCGAACGTACCAAAATGATTTTGCATGTTATTGATGGCACGGAACCAGATTGGGCCGCCCGCTATGCCGCCATTCGGCATGAAATGGATTCGTACGGTGGAAATTTAATTAACAAACCGGAAATAGTTGTTATAAACAAAATGGACGCAATTGTCCCGGAACAAATGGATACGCGACTGACCGAATTTAAAAAATCTTTTGGTCGCAAGAAAAAGCCGGAAATATTAACAATCAGTGCCGCAGGAAGGTTGGGAATAAGCGAGATGATTTCTGCCATAGAAAAGAAATTTTTGGAACTAGAAAAGCATGAATAACAGAAATCCTTTGGCAACCCAAACAATTGCAGAAAAACGTGCGCAATATATACGTGATTGTGCGTCTGGGGAAAATGCATATAATTCGGCTGATACGGCAATGCCATTGTCGGATGTGCCGTTTGATTGTGTTGAATTTATTGGTGGTTTGTGGCGTGTGCAAAACGGAAAGCATTATAATATTTGTAAAATTCGCGACCGCCAAATGATTTTAGGCCAACGATTAAATCATAATGAAAAAACATTTTTTGAATATTATCAGGCCGCATTATTGTCATACAATTGCTATGGCCCGTTGCCGCCACGTTTTGATATGATTGCCGCAAAATATACCACTGACCATGGCGAATATTGGTCATATGGCAAAAGTATTGCAGATGCGCGTGCATTTCTGGGAATCAGATTGTACGACGAATACATGAATTTGATACATTCTGTGGCATGTAAAAAAATCATGCAAAACGCAAAATAGCAGTATAAACAGCGCGGTATATAGAATTTGATTTTTTGATTTTTTCTGATAGTATTTTGGATACAAATCATAATAACTGTTAACAATTAACGAAAGGAGAACAGAAAATGGCATTGTCATTAAAAGGGACACAAACAGAAAAAAATCTGCTGATTGCATTTGCTGGCGAATCCCAGGCACGCAATCGTTATACTTTTTTTGCGTCCAAGGCCAAAGATGAAGGTTATCAGGCAATTGCAAAAATCTTTTTGGAAACTGCCGAACAGGAAAAAGAACATGCGTCCCGCTTGTTCAAATTTCTAGAAGGGGGCGATTTAGAAATAACCGCATCATATCCTGCGGGAAAAATCGGTACGACGTTGGAAAATTTACAGGCTGCGGCATTCGGTGAACACGAAGAAAACACAAACATGTATCCGAAATTTGCCCAAATTGCCGCCCAAGAGGGTTTTGATTCCATCGCAGAAATTTTGAAAAACATCGGCTATGCGGAACGTTATCATGAATCACGTTATCGTGCATTAATAGAAGCGATTGAAACAGGAACCCTGTTTAAGCAGGATAAAATCGTTATGTGGCGTTGTACGAACTGTGGCATGTGGCACATCGGGACCGAAGCCCCAAAAGTTTGCCCGGCATGTTTGCACGCCCAGGGTTATTTTATCAGCGAAGGAACAATTTCACGCTGTGACACTAACGAAGGTTTCTGTGAATACGCAAAAATCGACGATTAAAAAAATCCCCCAAAACGGGGGATTTTTTATTGTTTATATTATTCCACTTCTCATTTCATTGCCGACATAAAACTTATATGAATGTGGTTTAAATTCCAACAGCATGAATTCTGGATCGTCCGCACCCAAATAACCAAAATTTTTAAAATCGTCGCGCCAGTATTGACGTTTCGTTTCCAAATTATCAATTGGGGTTATTTCGCCATATAAACGTACTGCATATCTGTTTTGTGGATTAAAATAATACAAACAGCACTTGTGATTTTTCATGATTTGTTTAAATTTTGGTGTGTCTGCGCCCGTTAAAAAGTGTAAACCCAGATTTTGCACATCTTTGTTCATCATATTTGCGACATGACGTGCATCTGGATACCCATCCATACGATTAGTACACAAAATTAAATCATCGCACGATTTTACAACATCTATAACAGATTGAATATCATTATTGTCTGACATCTTTCGCCTCCATTTCGTCCAATATATCGTCCAGCATACGCAGTGCACTGTTTTGACACGCGCGCCCGCGCCACGCCAATAATTCTGTTCCGGTTTCTTGGTCAGCAACAGAAACATTAAAATTCCACCACCAAAATCCATTAAACAGACACCAGAACGGATTAAATTTTTCGCGGCGTTCGGATACCTTTACTATATACCGCACATTATCTGGAATAACAGCGGAATCTATTTCTATATTTTCAGAATTAGTTGTTGCATCACGACTGGCGGTTGCGGTGCCGACAATAACTTTATACCCGCGTTCATCCATTTTTTGTTTAATGCTTTTTCGCATGCCGTAACCACCGCGGTCCGCATAAAAAGTTTGTGATGTATCCAATGAAGCGGGCTGAAAATAAACACTGTTGCATGCGGTTAGTATAAACAACAGCATGGACCCAAAAAATAATTTCATCTTGTATCCCCTATAAACAAGAATATATTTTATAAAACAAGCCCACCCCAGGCAAGATAAAAGCAGTATAATAAAATCATATATTGATTTTCCAATAAAAAGCGCATATAATTTTGCGAAATAAAACCAGCACCCGTGGCTTAACTGGATAGAGCATCGCCCTCCGAAGGCGGGGATTGCGCGTTCGAATCGCGCCGGGTGCGCCAAAATAAAGCCCCACGCAAAGTCGTGGGGATTTATTTTGCGTGGGGGCATGGCCCCCGCGATTTGAACGCGCAGCGTTCGACAATGAGTAGTTGAGCACAAGCCCCGCGCCGTGCGAAACGTCAGGAATGCCACACAGGCAATATTTATTGCCGAGTGAATCCGCCGGGTGCGCCAAAATAAAGCCCCACGCAAAGTCGTGGGGATTTATTTTGCGTGGGGGCATGGCCCCCGCGATTT
>CALXZM010000004.1 GCA_944393245.1 uncultured Alphaproteobacteria bacterium | reverse complement strand
GGCAATATTTATTGCCGAGTGAATCCGCCGGGTGCGCCAAAATAAAGCCCCACGCAAAGTCGTGGGGATTTATTTTGTGTGGGGGCATGGCCCCCGCGATTATTATTTTGCGGCTGCGTCACGTTGCAGGCATGCAATCATAAAATCATCTAAATCGCCATCCAGAACGGCGTCTGCATTCGTTTTTTCGACCCCGGTCCGAACATCTTTGACCAATTGATACGGGTATAAAACATAGTTGCGGATTTGACTGCCCCATTCAATTTTCTTTTGTTGTGCCAACAGTGCATTTTCAGCCTCGGCCCGTTTTTGGCGTTCTAATTCGTATAAACGACTGCGCAGCATTTTCATTGCCATTTCTTTGTTTTGAATTTGGCTGCGTTCATTTTGGCATGTTACAACAACACCGGTTGGAATATGTGTTATACGAACGGCACTGTCTGTTTTATTGACGTGTTGGCCACCTGCGCCCGATGACCTATATGTATCAATGCGTAAATCTTTGTCATTTATTTCAATTTCAATGGAATCATCAACATCAGGCCATACGTCGACAGATGCAAAACTGGTTTGGCGTTTACCATTTGCGTTAAATGGCGATATACGCACCAATCTGTGCACACCAATTTCATTTTTCAGCCACCCATACGCACGACTGCCGGTAATTCTGTATGTTATGTTTTTTAATCCTGCGGTGTCGCCCGGGTGTTCTTCGATAACTTCACAGGAAAAGCCATGACGTTCCGCCCAACGTGCATACATACGGGCCAACATTTGGGCCCAATCTTGGGCTTCGGTCCCGCCGGCGCCGGCCTGAATGAACAAGAACGCGCCATTGTTATCGGCCGGGTCGCGAAACAGGGTGATAAATTTTGCCCTGTGTGCGGCATCAGCCAATTTTTCAATTGCGGCGACAACATCAGAATCATCGGGCGCCATATCATACAATTCGGATAAATTTTTATATTCGGATTCCAATTCGCGTAATCCGTTCAAAGATTTTTCCAGACCTGATTTTTTTTGCATTAATGCACGCGCATTATCAGGATTATTCCATAAATCAGGTGAATTTGTTTGAATGTTTAATTCGGATATTTGCTGTTCCAACTTGTCCGGGTCAAAGAAACCCCCTGACGGCGGAAATGTCGTCGGATATTTGTGATAAAACTTCGTTTAACATAATCATAGCAGTGTGTTATATTAACAGCTTATATACTCAAATCAATAATTTTGTGTTTTTGATTGAAATGAAATATTGCCTTTTTTTTCACAATATGTTAAAATTTTTGTAACGAGAGAGGTTTTCTGTATGAAAAGTTCGTTTTTTGTATTTGGTTTAATTGCATGTTTGTGTACATCTGGGGCATTTGCAGTATCGGCTGGAACCGTTGCAAATAATGCTGCGTCGCGTGGGATTGCGGCATATGCATCATCTGGGACATCAACAAATACCGTTAATCGTGGATACCAGGGGTTGGCAAATGCATATCAAACAAATCAGCGCAACACATACTATATGGTGACTCAGCCAGACGTTGATTCCGCATGTCGCGAAAAGATTTATAATTGTTTGGCGGAATATTGTGGTGATGTCACTGTTGTTCCCGGGCAACGTTCAAATCGTTGTCAGTACGCAACAGAAAGCGAACTGTATAATTATGCGTTATTATGCCTGCAAAAGGATACGTCTGTATTATTGCCACAATATAATACAAATTATCGCACCAGTGGCAGTGGAATGAACACGGCCGCGCGTTTGTGTCCCCCATATGTCCAGCAAGAGGTTATGTCATACCTGTCAATGGCGAATATGGCGGACGAATTATCTAAATCGCACAGTGACCTGTGTCTGCAACGTCGCCAGGAATTAGAGGCCGCAATGGCATGTCATTCGGTTGCATTGGCATACGGCAACGAAACGACCAGCATGTTAACCACACAACTGACTGATGCCTGTGGTGCTGGTGTGCCGGGCGGGTCGGCTGAAATGGTTACACGGTTTGCCAATGCTGGCAATGTTGGTGCGAATGTATGGGGATGGGCTGAAAAAATCCTGAATTTGGACATGAATCAAAAGGGTGAAGATTGGCAAATGGCGGTTGATTCCGTGTTGGCCAGTTACGCCAACCGCATGAATTTGGCATGTGGTGATAATTTACAGATAAACACTGCGTCAACGTCAACATCTGATTCGTCGCAACCGTCAACGTTACAAACTGTTGCGGCACTGGCGGCGGGCGCGGCGTTTCCTGTGGCCACAACGGATGTCCCAAATCCATATGAAAATCAAAGTTTGTATATGGAACAAACAACAATGTCGGACATTTATGATTATGCGACTGCGTATCAATTGGTTCAGGCCGCAATGAGTAACCCTGTTACAACGCAAAACGCGTTCTTAACTACGGCGCAATTAAGCGATATGCAAACGGCATACACGCGCGGGACCAAGGTATTTATTATTCGTGACAGTGCGCGTTGTTATATCGTGCCGGTCGCAACGATGACAACAACTGAATCAAACATGATTGCCCAGGCATTTGCCAGTTGTGTCAGCCAATAAGTGTTTGTACAAACAACAATAAAAAGTTGGCATAACGGCCAACTTTTTATTTTTTCCACGTAAAATTTTTCCGCGTAATATTTTGAAATCTTTCTTACCAAACTATACGACGTGTGCCAACATTTATACCGAACAGGTAATAACGTACCTTGTTATAAAATATTGCACGTTTAGTAATTGGAATGTTAAATATTTTAAATTCTTCGGTTTTTATGGGTAAATCAGGCGTGTTCATTAATTCGTTGGCCCCGTGTTCAATCAAAAAGCGATTATATTTTTCACGTACCGCACGGGCGTCATCTGTATCATTTTTGTCATGCAGTGTTTTGTGGGCTTTGCCCAGGGCGGTGGGTGTGTTTACAACATTGTAAACGGCCCCTGGTACCGTTGCGACGGTTTTTGCCAATATAATCGCAGGTTTTGTAAAATATACATCCTGGGCACCAAATATGGCGGGTTCATATCGTAAACCTGTTTTGTCCAGAAATTCTTTCTTATAAACATAACGCCATGCAGGATTAAATTTATTTGCGCATGTGGTCAAAATTTTATCTGCTAATGTTGTGCAAATTTCTATGTGGGTAAATCGTGGAAAATTGTATTCTGGTTGATTTACCTCTCCACACAGTACGTCTGCATCAGTCAACAATGCGGCATCAATCATTTTTTCAAAAAAGTCTAAATTTACAAAATCATCATGGTCGTGAAAATGAATATAATCGCCACGTGCAACGTCCAATCCAGTATTCATTGCAACCGATGGACCGCCGTTTTTCTGTGATATTAAATGTATTCTGGCATCGTTATGTTGATAATTGTTGCATATTGCCACGGATTTGTCAGTGCTGCCATCGTCAACAATAATAATTTCGATATTTTTATATGTTTGGTGAACCAGGTGTTCTATACATTTTTCAATAAACTTTTCCGCATTATACATCGGAATTATCACAGATACCAATGGACGTGTGGCCATAAAAAACTCCTATACTAATTCAGACAGCGCACCGGCGGCGATACAAACGCATACTGAACAGCATGGGCACCGACGTCCAAATACCAACTGATAAATACATATTACAGAATATTATTCGGCGACGCAACGGTTTTATTCCTGAATAAAACTTGAACGGTCGGGGGATTTTTGATATAATTTTATACCAATAGATATGTTTATTACACGACGCAATGTTTTGAAATTATCCGGATTAACGGCGGTAATAGTTGCACTGTTGCCGCGTGTTGCCTTTGCGGCACGTAATGCATTGCGCACGGTGCGCACTGGGGTTCAGCCGGGCAACAAAACACGTCTGGTTATTGAAACATCGTCGCGGCCATCTTATTCATTGTCATATCCATCAAATCAGTTGGTTGTGACATTGGCAAACACTGCGGCAAACGCGCAATTGTCACCTGCAATGGCGTCTGGGACATTAATTACGGCAATAACGCAAATTCAATCTGGGGACAAATTGCAAATTGTTGCTGATTTGGCAAAACCGATTGATGAAATACCACGTGATAATATTATGTTGTTAAATCCCAACGGCGATAATGAATATCGTTTGGTGTTGGATTTTGTCGCGGGCAGTGGCGCCCGCACGGCAACAACGACGGCCACAACCGCAACCGCGGCCCCGGCAAAAAAATCGGCACCATCGCGCAAATACGTTGTTGTTATTGATGCTGGTCACGGGGGCAAGGATCCCGGCTGTATAGGCAAGGGCGGAACCCAGGAAAAAACCGTTGTTTTATCAGTTGCAAAAAAATTAAAAAATAAATTGGACGCGGCTGGATTTCAAACATATTTAACGCGCAGCAATGACACATATTTAAAATTAGCCCATCGTGCATCAATTGGTGAAAAGAAACATGCTGATTTGTTCCTGTCGTTGCATGCAAATGCGAATCCCCGCCGTTCTATGCAGGGTTTTTCAATTTATACATTATCTGAAAAGGCATCAGATGAAGAGGCTGCAAAACTGGCCGATGCCGAAAATGCCGCCGATAAAATTGACGTCAGTGGATTTGAACAATTTGATAAAGATATTCGTATTGCGCTGTCATCATTGCAACAGCACGCTGTGGCGGCAATGTCGGTGGAATATGCGAATGGGTGTGCATCCGCGTTCAAGCGTGCAAAAATAACCCAACAACCTGGGCCGGATGTTCGCCATGCACCGTTTGCGGTTTTACGTTCGACCGTTCCGGGTGCGTTAATTGAATTGGGGCATTTATCTAATGCGGCCGAAGAAAAATTATTAAAATCATCCGCGCACCAGGATAAATTAGTGGCGGCAATTGTAAAATCGGTCCAGGGTTATAATTTTGATGTTTAATAAAAAAAACGCCCAACTGGGCGTTTTTTTTATTAGAAATTATATCTAATTCCGGCACTTATATTAAATATAGAACCTATATCGCTTTCGCTGACGGTCGGAATAAACATACGCAACATAGTAGAAAAATCTACATTTGATGTAATTTGTTGCAAGTACCCGATTTTTAGCCCAATAAAGGAACCCGTATCATCACCATATGTTGTATCCAATCCATATTCATAGCCCAATTGTGTTGCCGCCATTCGAATGCGTTCTGTGCCATTTGTATACCCAACCCCTAAAACCAAATCGCTGCGTTTCCCGGCGTTGTCAGCAAATCTTATATAATTATCAAAATAAATACTGATTGTTGAAAAACCAGTGCTTATTTCAGAAACCAACTGATCATATGGATACCCAATATCTGCGGCAGAATCAAACATATAATCATATGCAACGCTTACCCCAAAATTATATATTTTATCGGCTGCACCAAATTTTATACCGGCTTCGGCCCCCAATCCTAAATTTAATCCTGGCAATTCTGTATTTATTTGATCCATTATATCATTCACATCATCTGACCAGACCGGCATTGTCATTGCCACATTCGCACCAAGAAATACTTTTATTGGTAATTCCGATGTCGGTGCAGTTTCTGCCCATGCCGTCCCAACCAGTCCCAGTGCACATATACCGGTTAATATTGCTTTTTTCATAACATTTCCCCTTTGTTAATAACAAAACAAAACCACCAATATAAATACTTGGTGGTTGGAGTTTTACAACAATTAACCAGAATTGCGCGGGTATTCAATATATTAACCGCACTCCAACCATTACAGATTGGAGATTTTTATCGTCGTCACCGACGCTGGTTAAAGGGTTGTGAAGCCCCAATATGACAACTCGTCATATCATTATCACTATAAAAATATATATTGCTTTATGCAAGGTCAAAAGCACTTGCAAATAAAAACGAAATCTGTATAATTGCACGCATCGGAGACGTGGCAGAGTGGTTGAATGCGCGCGACTCGAAATCGCGTATACGGGCAACCGTATCAAGGGTTCAAATCCCTTCGTCTCCGCCACTAGATTTATAATTACAATGAAAACTTTCAATGAACAGGTTTATGATATTGTGGCGCGAATTCCAGCCGGTCGTGTTGCGACATTTGGTCAAATTGCGCGCATGATTGGGCGACCACGTATGGCACGTTTTGTTGGATATGCGTCAAATAATAAAAACAGTTGGCATTTGCCATGGCACCGCGTTGTTTTTAAAGACGGCAGTTTGTGTGGTTCCGGCTTTTTTGAACAACAGTACAAAGCCCTAAAAGCCGAAGGCGTAAAATTCACCCGCGACAAGCGCGTAAAAATGGATGAATTCCAATGGGATCCTGAACGTGATGGGGTTCCATTAGATATACGGGATTTTCCATTGGTGTTTTAAGAAACGGGGCAAACGCCCCGTTGTTTTTATTTTTTAGTATTTTTCTTTGCTGATTGTTTGGTTTGTATTCGGTTCATAATTGTGTCTGCTGATAACGGTTTGAACGATAAAAACCATGCTTTTACATCTAATCCTGTATCAGGGTTATTAATACGTTTGTGCATTTCTGTGGTTGTGGCAGGCGCACCAACCAACACGTCGTCGCCCGGTTGCCAATCAGCCGGTGTGGAAACGCCAAAATTGTCGGTTGTTTGCAATGCCATTAACAATCGCAAAATTTCATCCATATTGCGTCCTGTGGTCAATGGATAATATAAAATTGCGCGTATTTTACCCGTCGGATCAATAACAAATACTGCACGCACGGCCTTGGAATCAGATGCGTTTGGGTGAATCATGCCGTACTTTTTTGCTATTTGCATGTTCATATCGTCTATTATCGGAAACGAAATATTAACATTTTCCCAGCCACGATATTTTATATTACGTATGGCGTCTATCCATGCCAAATGCCCGGTCAGTGTTCCAACGGACAACCCAACCAGTTCAGTATTTAATTCATGCAGTTTATCCATTATTGATTGAAAAGCCATAAATTCAGTTGTGCATACCGGGGTAAAATCCGCAGGATGTGAAAACAGCACCACCCATTTGCCTGTATAGTCACTGGGGAAATGAATTTCGCCATTTGTTGTTTCTGCGATAAATTCAGGTGCCATATCACCAATCAACGGCATATGTGACATATCATCATGCATATTATCGCATTCGCCACATCCACAATGTTCAAAAAAGTTATGCATAAAATCTCCTTTGGTTGCGATTTTTATTATATGTATCTGGGGCATGATAATATACAGGTGTATAATCTTATGGTTATGCATGTGGTTACAGATTATAATGAACCATATAATATAATTATGGGGGGGGAACATTATGAAAAAACTGTTAATAATTTCAGCAACAATTTGCACATGTGGTGCTGCAAATGCGTTGCCGTCCAATTGGAATCAATATGCCGCATTGCGTGTGGGAATTGGTATAATGAACAATGATATTGAAACAGATGTTTTGTACATAACATCAACCCCCACACGATATTACGGTGAATCTGAATTTGATACGTCAGATTTTTTGCTGGGGGGCAAGATTGCATATGGTTTGGGAATGCCAATTAAATATGGCCGTGTTCGCACAGAATTGGAATTGGGTGGTATGCTGGAAACATCCACATCAGACACAGGCAACATGTTTATTGCATATACACCTGTTATTATGGATTATGATATAAAAACATCTGCATATACCGCAATGTTAAATGTGTATTTTGATTGGGATTTAGGCTATCGTTTGGTCCCATACGTTGGTGGTGGTATTGGATACGCATATACGCGCAGTGACGTAACCATGCACACAGAATTACCGAATGGTGGACGCATGAATATTTCCCGCAATGATAATGCCAGTAATTTTGCATTTCAGTTGGGTGCCGGTGTGTCATATGCTGCAACCACGCGTTTAACGATTGATGCAGGATACAGATTTACTGATTATGGTGGCACAGACATGGAATTTGGTGGTGCGGTCCCAAATAACCCGTACATAGAATCAGATTCCGACATATATTCGCATGAATTTTTATTTGGTATGCGGTATAGTTTCTAGTCCAGATTTAATATAAGGGCGACACTTATTGTGTCGCCCAATTTTTTTGTTATAAAAAACTTTGTTCTTGATAAAATGATTTCATAAATAAATAATAATGATTAAAACAAAGGATATAAAAGATGAAACGTTCTGACATTGTACGATCTATTCAGGTTCAATTCAAACACATGCGTGCCACGGATGCGGCCGCCATATTGGATACGGTTGCGGACCAAATGATGGAATCTGTGGCGAATGGCAACAGGATAGAGGTTCGTGGTTTCGGCACGTTTCAACCACGCGCGCGCGCGACCAAGATAGGATATAACCCATGCACTGGTCAACCAATGCATTTGGACGCCAGTACGACTATTTTGTTCAAACCCAGCCGTGAATTAACAAAAAAAATGAACGAGCAATAAGATGTTATTTGGTAAAAGAGCAGGCATAAAAAATCGCAATCGCGAACGCTATGACCGCATTCGTCGATTGATGTGGATAAAGTGTGAATCGTGCGGCCATTTGGTATATTACAAAGATTACAAAACAAATCATTATATTTGCCCACGCTGTGGTCGTGCATTTATCATGACGCCCAAACAACGTTTTGATTTGTTGTTTGATAATAATGAATGGGAACGTTTAAAATTACCGGTTGTTACGGACGATCCGCTGAATTTTGTTGACCGTAAATCGTATAAAGACCGCCTGGCAGAGGCACGTACTGAAACAGGGTACAACGACGCCATCACCACGGCAGACGGTGTGATTGGCGGTATTCCGACGACCATATGTGTTTTGAATGGTGATTTTATGTTGGGATCCATGGGGCGTGCGGCCGGGGACGGCATCGTCGCCAGCATGGAACACGCAATTGACAAACGTCAACCATTTATTATGGTCACATGCAGTGGCGGTGCACGTATGCAGGAAAACATATTGTCATTAATGCAAATGGCGCGCACAACCGTTGCTGTTAATAAACTGCATGAAAATGGCATTCCATACATCGTATTATTGACAGATCCGACATTTGGTGGTGTAACGGCATCATTTGCGATGTTGGGCGACATTCATATTGCGGAAAAGGGCGCACGTATTGGTTTTGCGGGCCGTCGTGTTATTGAACAAAACATTCGTGAAAAATTACCGTCTAATTTCCAAACGGCAGAATACCTGTATGAACATGGTATGGTTGATATGGTTGTCCCGCGTGACGAATTAAAGGGCAAATTGGAAAAAATATTATCTGTTTTGACCAAACAGCCCCACAAACCACATGCAATTAATATTACAACCCCGACACACGACAACAAAAAGGTCCGTGGTATGGGCGAAACAGATGCATATGACAAGGTTTTATTGGCCCGTAATGAAAACCGTCCGCATTTCTTGGACTATATAAATGGCATAGTCGAAGATTGGACATATTTGGCGGGCGACCGTTTGTTTGGTGAAGATCCAGCCATGTGTGGTGGTATTGGTTATTGGCGTGATATTCCGGCCGTCATAATTGGCCAGGAAAAGGGTCGTGATATAGAAACCCGCCAATTTCATCGCTTTGGAATGCCCAATCCCGAAGGTTATCGCAAGGCGCAACGTTTAATGCGTTTGGCAGAAAAATTAAATTTGCCGGTTATAACATTGTTTGATACGGCGGGCGCGTTCGCGGGCAGTGCCGCCGAAGAACGTGGCCAGTCCCAGGCCGTTGCATCATCAATTGCAACGGGATTGTCAATCAAAACGCCATACGTTGCCGTCAACGTGGGCGAGGGCGGCAGTGGCGGCGCAATTGCAATTGGTACCGGGGATCGCGTTTTAATGTTGGAAAACACGATTTATTCAGTGATTGCCCCTGAATCCTGTGCCAGCATTCTGTGGAAAGATAACAAGTTCAAGGCCACGGCCGCTGCGGCAATGAAATTGACCGCGCGCGATATGGCGGAATTGAATGTTATTGACCAGATAGTGGACGAACCTGCGGGTGGTGCCCATACCGATTGGCAAACAACAATGGAATTGTTGGCCACGGCTGTGTCGGAACAAATCACAGATTTGCAAAAAATCCCGGTTAATGAATTGCCGGCCCGTCGTGCAGAAAAATTTCTGGCCATGACGCGTGATGTTGATTTTTGTGCGCCCGACCATGACGCCGACGATAAATAAAAAACGCCCGTTTGGGCGTTTTTTTTATTCCATTCCACCATATGCCATAGGATAGAGAACTTTTTCTCTATCATACGGTGACACGGAATAAAAATCGACCACACTAAAATGGTGGTCGGGGTGCCAGAAAAATCATAACAAACTAATGACCTGTTGGTATTTCGGTTTCCCGTGTTCTATTCCCAACACACCCCGACATTTTTCGGGGATATAACGATGCAGGTGCACCATTATATCGGATAACAATGCATCACTGCATCGGTTTGTTATGGGGTTCCCCAGGCCCTGTGAATCCATATTCCTATGGATTTGATGTGAATGCGTCATCACATTATCAGAAAGCACAGCAGAACATGTTCCTGGGGCGACGGTGTTCAATGTCGGGGGTGAATTTTTGTTTCGTTGGCGGTTATTTCTGACTTGCATTTAAATTTGTGTTTCTGTATAATACCCCCTGCAACCACGCGGAGCGTTGGCAGAGTGGTAATGCAGCAGATTGCTAATCTGTGACCGTGTTTTAGCGGTCCATAGGTTCGAGTCCTATACGCTCCGCCAGGATTGTGTTTTATTACAATGACAATCAGATTTATTGATTTTTACTGTTGTTGGCGCTGAATTGTCGTTTTGGCAAACGTTTTCGTTTGCAATATTTTTTCCATTTAACTATCATTTTTATATCAATCATCAAAGGACACGCATATGATAATCAGATTATTTAATACCATGACCCGCAAAACAGAAGAATTCAAACCATTGGTTCCCGGCAAAATGGGGTTTTATTCATGCGGTCCAACGGTTTATTGGGATCAGCATATTGGTAATATGCGCGCTTTTGTAGTCAGTGATATTTTGAAACGTATGTTTATTGAAAATGGATACGATGTCCGCCATGTTATAAATATAACCGACGTTGGCCATTTAACCAGTGATGAAGATACTGGGGAAGACAAAATGGAAAAAGGGGCCGCCCGCGAAAAGATGTCTGTATGGGATATCGCGCAAAAATATATAGATTCTTTTTTGCGTGACATAGATTCATTAAATATCATCCGTCCAACGGTTATGCCACGTGCGACAGATAACATCCCCGAACAAATAGACCTAATAAAACAACTGGAAAAATTAGGTTATACATACGAAATTCCTGGTAATGGCATATACTATGATACCAGCAAATTCCCAGATTACGGTGCATTGGGTGGTCAAAATTTATCTGAATTACGCGGTGGCGCACGAATTGATGACAGTGGCAAAAAAAATCCGACTGATTTCGCGTTGTGGAAATTTTCACCAACAGATAAAAAACGCGACATGGAATGGGACAGTCCTTGGGGCATTGGGTTCCCTGGGTGGCACATTGAATGCAGTGCGATGAGTATGAAATACCTGGGGCCGCATTTTGACATCCATGTTGGTGGTCAAGAACATATCAAGGTTCATCATACCGATGAAATCGCACAAAGCGAACCAATCGTTGGCAAACCATGGGTCAATTATTGGGTTCATTACGAATGGTTGTTATCCAAAGACGGCAAAATGTCTAAATCGTCTGGTGATTTCTTAACTGTTCAAGATTTAATAGACCGTGGATACGATCCAATGGCATTTCGGTATATGCTGTTGATGGGGCATTATCGTCAACCGCAGGATTTTTCTTTTGACGCATTGGATGCCGCCAGCACAGGTTATAAATCTATTGTACGCAAAGTGGCAGAATTGTTAAAAAATGCGAATTCTGTTCAAATCAACCAAGATACATTTAACGCATGGCATGATAAAATATTAAATACAATATCTGACAATATGAAAACTGCTGAAACATTGGTGATTGTACACGAATTGTTAAAAGACACCGACACTGATGCCGCAACAAAAGCAGCTTTGTTTGAATTTATTGACCGTCTGTTGGGATTGCAATTCATTGACCGTGCGAAAAAGTTAAATGATGCAGAATCAGAAGCCGCACCGGTCGAAATAGTTGCCTTGGCGGATGCGCGCACCGCGGCCAAGGCGGCCAAAGATTGGGCGCGTGCCGACGAATTACGCGCGCAAATTGATGCCGCCGGCTGGACAGTTATCGACACGCGCGACGGGGTGAAATTGGTCAAAAAAATATAAAAAACGTCCAGACGTCAATTTGTATAAAATTTTATACAAAAAAGGCTTGAAATAACGGGGATTTTGGTATATATTACACCCCGTCAAGCAAGAGGAACGTTCTATGAATTACCCATATATGCCAAAATCCACCGCGCTGTGGTTGATTGAAAACACGTCATTGACGTTTGAACAAATCGCTGAATTCTGCGGCCTGCATGAATTAGAGGTTAAAAGTATCGCTGATGCGGAAACATCAAAAATCCAGGGTTTAAATCCGATTTTAAATGGTCAATTAACCCGTGAAGATATTGAACGTTGTGAATCCGATCCAAACGCACGTTTGACATTGCGTTCTGAAATCGTTATGGCGCAAAAGGCGCAAAATAAAAAAGGTGTCGGATACACACCAAAATTGCATCGTCAAAACCGTTTGGGTGGCATTTTATGGATTTTAAAAAATTATCCTGAATTATCGGACGGTCAAATTGCGCGCCTGATGCGCAGTACGAATCCGACGGTTGCGTCTGTGCGTAACAAAACACACAAATCTTATTCAGCAATTCAAATTCAAAGCCCGATTGTTTTGGGGTTGGTATCGGAATCTGCATTGCATGACGCCGTTACCAAGGCACGTAAAACACAAAACAATAAATAACGCAATAAAAAATAAATACACGGGAAGGTTTGTTTATGGCTAAGAAATTGGACGAAGCAACCAAGTTATTGATTGATTCATTACCAGAAAATTTACAAAAACTGGCCACCAACGCGGTGGAAATCGGATATTTATCAAAAATAGATTTTGATGATGCAACCGACGCTGACGAAGTTCCACCCGATGAAAAGGAAGAAGTTCTGGATTTCTTTCAACAGGATTTGGGACTGGAAGTTTTGGAAACAGACACGTATGCCCAGGGCATGGAAAAATATTATGACGATGATTCCGACGACCCGGCGGACAAACCACGTGATTTATTGCATTCTGATGCTGAACAGGTTGATGTTAACGATGACGATTATGAACATTATGCCAAACAATTGGAACGCAGCCAAACGGGCAGTCTGGTTTTAGGTGTTCAGGATTCCGTTCAATCTTACTTAAAGCAAATTGGTACAGTTCAATTATTAACCGCCGCTGGCGAAGTGGCCATTGCGCAACGTATAGAGGCTGCATCACGTTTAATGGTATATGGTCTGTGCGAAAGTCCAATGACTATTCAGGCCATGTTGGATTGGTATCAACAGTTGTTAAACGAAGATATTCGTCTGCGTTATATTGTAAATCTGGAAGTTATGTATTCCAGCGACGCCGAACAAAAATCATTGACGGCATTATCTGAAACATTAAAGTCCAAGGGCGTTGAACACGTTGATGAATTGGACGACGAAGATTTGGATGATTTAGAAGAATCAACCATGTCAGATGATGACGAAGATGAAGAAGACGATGACGAAGATGGCGATATAAAAAAAGAAGATTCGCCACGTGGCACATCTGGCGTTCCAATTCCTGTAATGGAAGAATCACTGATGCCGATGGTCATGGATTTATTCAGCAAGATAAAGCGCATATTTAACAATATGCAAAAATTACAGGCAAAACGTTTGGAAAATTTGGAAGCATCATCCAAACCAGACGAAGCATTGGAAAAAAAGTACACCAAAATGCGCCTGGAATTATTTGAATATGTCAGCAAAATCCGTCTGAACGATGATCGTATCGCAGAAATTTTGGAACAATTAACCAAACGCGACCAATTATTAATGGGACTAGAAGGTAAATTATTGCGTTTGGCCATGGCGAATAAAATCAAACGCGAAGATTTCTTGGCTGAATACACCGGGAATGAAATAAACCGCAATTGGGTTAAAAAGTTAATGCGCAGCAAAAATCCGACTTGGGCGAATTTTGCAAAAAAGCATGAAAACGATATTTTAAAAATTCAAGAAGACATAACCGCAATCGCCGTCGAAACAGGGCAACCAACCGCCGAATATAAAAAGGTCGTAGAATTGGTTCGTCGTGGCCAGGCCGAAGCCGCCCGTGCAAAGCGCGAAATGATAGAGGCCAACCTGCGCCTGGTAATAAAGTTTGCCAAAAAGAACAGCCCGCGCGGATTGGGATTGGACTTTTCTGATTTGGTCCAGGACGGTAATATTGGCCTGATGAAGGCGGTGGATAAATTCGATTATCGTTTGGGTAATAAATTTTCAACATATGCAACAAACTGGATTCAACAGGGTATTTCACGCAGTATCGCTGACCAGGCCCGCACAATCCGCATCCCAGTGCATATGATTGACAATATACATAAAATTCAGCGTGCCACACGTCAATTTATGCATAAATACGGCCGTCAACCCACACCCGAAGAATTATCAAAAATTATCTATCTGCCGGTTGATAAAATTCACAAGGCGTTAAAGGTAAATCTGAAACCAATTTCATTAGAGGCCCCCGTCGGCACCGAAGATGACAGCAGTCGTATTGAAATCATCGCGGACGAAACTGCTAAAAATCCGTTCGTTTCCGCGGCCCAGAAAAATCTGCGTAAAATTGTTACCCAGATTTTGTCCGAACTGGATCCCAAGGAAGAAACCGTTCTGCGTCAGCGTTTCGGGATGAGTACAAATAAAACCAGCACATTGGAAGAGGTTGGTGAATACATCGGTGTTACACGCGAACGTATTCGTCAGATTGAACAAAAGGCACTGAATAAATTAAAACATCCAACACGTGCGCGCAAACTGCGCAGCTTTCTGGAAGATTAAAATAAATCAAAATCCCGCCGTGGCGGGATTTCATTTTTTATAAACACAAACAGGGGATTATTATGAACAATGGATATATGATTGCAGTCGAAGGCACCGATAAAGCCGGTAAACATACCCAGGTTATGAATATTATGAAATATTTGCAATCGCGCGGAATTGCGGCCGAAACACTGGATTTTCCACAATATAATGCATTTTTTGGTCGGCTGGTGCGTGATTATTTAAACGGCAAATTCGGCGCGACGCGTGATTTGCCCGCTGAATATACTATGTTGCCATACGCATTGGACAGGTTACAGCATCAACCCAAAATCGCTGAATGGTTGCGTGACGGCAAATGGGTTATATTGGACAGGTATACTTACAGCAATTCTTTTTCGGTTGCAAAATACCCGCGCGACCAGTGGGCGCAAAAAATCCAATTTATGGAAGATTTAGAATTTAATCAAATGGGCATAATTCGCCCAGACCATAATATATATTTATATCTGGACCCGCGTATATCATACAATATGCGTCACACCGGGTTAAAGCAGTATCAAAATGGTCGTCCCGACATTCACGAAAGTGATTTTAAATTACTGTACGATGTGTCAAACGTATATAAACAGATAGCCGCCGCCAATCCAAAAACATGGACTGTGGTTGACGAAATGCGCAACGATGGCACGCGTATGGGAATTAATGAAGTGTTTGCGCAACTGCGCCCGGTACTGGATAATTTTATCCGCGCGCGCACACGATGACAAAAGAATTGATTCTGTAATCATTATTTGATAAAATTATATACTGATATGACGTGTTGTCATATTGGGGTGTCGTTACCCGTATTTAGTCCCGTCTGATATCAGACGTAAATCCCTCAACCACGGGTTGGGGGGCTGTGAATAGATTGAATAAACAGCACAATTTGGACTAAAATTGTAACGAACCTCCAACCACCTGAATTTTTTCGGTGGTTTTTTGTTATGGGGGCGCGGGATGAGAAAATTTTTTTGTTATTGTCTGTTTCTTTTTACATCGTTGCCTGTATACGCAGATAATGATGTCGGTAACACAGCAAATTTAATATTTTCAACGGACCCAATATTAGAAACAGAACTGGACACAATAAAAAACAGATTGTTGGCGGTGGATGCCGATTTTGTTGCATCGTTGGAATCAATGCCATTGACACAGCAGGTTCGCCAGATACGTGGATTTTTGGCCCAAAAAACATTTGAATATTATGATAAAAAATACACACAAATGTTACAAGACGCATCCAACAGTACGGGGCGCGCAATAAAAACAGACACCCAAGATTTGATAAATGGAATGACCAGGGAAAAACTGTGGCTGGACAGGGGTGAACTGGATAACGCAAATTTATGTTATAACACAGTGGAACGCCGTGCCTGTGATTACCCGGATGGATTTGAAGACTTTAATATTGAAAAAGACACGGGCGGTATGATTCAAACATTGCGTATCGATATGGATGACAAGGAATCAAACACCCATTATGAGATTGATATATCTTTAACTAACACTTCTGATAATTATGAAACCACCGGTATGGCACAACAATTTGATAATATTGTATTACGCACAATGGTTGAAGAATATAATTATGACGAATGGTATGCGTGGCGCAACCAAGAAATGGCGGACATTCGTGCTGGCAAATACATACCAGTCTCAGATAACGGACAACCAGACCCCAATTCGCCATTTTATCCATTGGCAATACAAATGGATGAATCGCGTGAATGGAAATCCAATAAACTCCCGACGTCGCGTGCGCGTGGGCGTATCAGAAATTTTTCCCAATCTGTAACCAATAAATGAAAAAGTTGTTTATTATTTTCACATTAATTGTCGTACTGCCAAAATCGGCACGGGGCTTTATGCCAGTGACAGACAACCCATATAATGATATGTATAATGATACAAATGGTATGGAATTATTGATGCTGTATTCAGATATATCTGGCCTGGAACAAAAATATAATTCTGCTGCTGCGCGGGAACAGTCATTGGCAAATCGTATGTTGGGTGCGGCGGCAATTGGTGCGGGTGGTATTGGTGGAATGATGTTGGCGTCTGGTATTGCGGAACAACGCGCGGATGCGGACGCTGAACGTGATATGGCGGCGTATCTGGCAACATTTAAATGTAATTATGGTGCTGGCATGACTGTTGCCGGTGGCCAAACAAATGTACAATTACCCGGTGCAAACGTATTATTACCGCTGTACAACGAATATATCACCCTGGCGACGGATTTGCAGGCACGAAAAGAGGTCCTGGGTATGGCACCTGGGATAGAATCAGAAATAATTTCCGATGTGGCGACGTCTGGTTTGTATGATGATACTGCAATTGGTATAACAGATGGTGCGTATGCATCGGTTTCACGTGCATTGTCCGACACAACCAGTGCGGATGCGGTCGCGTGGTCGGCCCAGCAATCGGAAACCGCGCAGAAAGTTCAAACCGGTGGCATTGTTGGTGGTGCCGGTGTTGTTGGCGGGGCGGTTGGAAATGTATTAATAAATTATGTGTTTGACGACGCGAACAATGTTGACACAAATATCAATAATAAACAGGGCATATGAAAAATGCCCTGTTTTTATTCGTATTAATTGGCAAAACATATATTTTATATGTGTCCTTTCAGGGCGATATAAATCTGGCCCAGGTCGGTTTTCGCCAATGTGCCGGCCAATTTATCGGTGCCATCCGCATTACGCGCAGCGGTCAGTATTTTATCAAATCCGCGAACGAACTGCGTTGCCTGGGAACGGAATGCAGCGTTATTTTTCAACATTTCACGAACTTGTTTTTTGTCGGCTGCGGCCATAATTTTTGCAAACCATTTCGAAAATACTGTTTTGTCACCGGCGTGATACTTTTTCCATATAACATCTGGAATTTCAACACCCGCCGCACGGGTTAAATCCATGGTTTGTTCATGCAGTTTTTCGAACATTTTTTCACTTTGCTGTAAAAAGTCCTGGGGGCTGACGCGTCCGTATGCGGGTGTGCCCGTCGGCGTTGCGCCAATTGCATCCATTGGGGCGGTGGCGCGTGCAACCATCATCTGCTTGTTCAGTGTCTGCATTGTATTTACGGCCTTGGTATAATCAGACATCAAATCAATCATTTGTTGACGTGATTGGCCGGCCAAATCTTCTAATTTAACGGCAGAATCCGCAATAGTTGTTGTTGATTCTGTAACAGTTTGTTTCATCAAAGCAATTTTTTCGTTCAGATTTTCCACAATCTTTTGCAGGTTGTCACCAGTCGTCATTGAATCGCGTGCCAAATCGGGCAGGGCCGAATAATATTTTTCTATCAATTCGGACAGCGGTTGCAACTGTGCCGTTGTTTCGGCCGACATTTTAATCAGATTTTCCGATTGACCAGACAATTGTGTATGTGCTGTATTCATTTCTATTAATGTTTCGCGTACACCGGTCGCCATTGCGCGAACGGATTCTGAAAATGCGCCAGCCGCAGTTTTTGTGTTTTCCAATGTGGAATTCGCAACCCCAGAAACGGTTTTTAATTCGCCAACAATATCATTGGTGAATCCTGTTATATCCTTGTTAAAATGATTGCACAGTTCAGTCAATTCCTTGGAAATATTACGTACGGCGGCCTCGGTCGATGTGGCAGAATTCATCAAAGATTCCACCGCGCCGGTTAATTTACGAACCTGGGATTCGACCGATGTTTCAGACAAACGTACCTGGCCGGCGACAACATTCGCAGTATTTGTTAATGCCGTTACCTGGGTTGACAACTGTTTTTGTGCACGTTTATTAAAACTGTCCATTTTTGCCAAATGGTCATCCAGTGCCTTGTTATTTTGCGCCATTGTTTCTTCATACCCGGTTGCCGCAGTTTTTACATTTTCAAATCCAGTGGCGGTTGTTTGGGACAAATCATTCATATTTTGTTGCATACTGGTATATTCAGTATTCAGGTTACGCATTTGTTCAGTATTGGATTCAAAATCCGCCTTTAATTGATTTGATAATGTATCGCTGGCCTCTATCCATTTATCCATGCTGGATTGAATTTGCGCGACACGTTCGGTTGTGTCCTGGGTGGTTACATCTATTTTAGCCAACAAATCGTTAACAGTGGCACTAAATCTGTCTGTGGAAATTTCGACATCCTGCCATTTGGCGGATTTAACAATTTCTTGCAAACTGGTGACAGTGTTATCCAATCGTTGTGACATCACAGCAATTTTTTTAATTGCGTCATCGGTTGTTGCAACCAATTTGTCATTTTGTTGTTCTAAATTATTTTTTAATTCTGTGGCGGCCGATATTTGCGATTCCATTTCATCGCGAATATTTTGAAAATTGGATTCCATTTTTATCATTTCATCGGCCAACAAAGAATTTAACACCCGCACAGCATCCTGAACGCGTGCGCGTTCTGGTTTTGTCAGCAATGTTAACAGCGATTGCATAACCTTTTGGGATTTTCTGGAAATAAAAAACAATATAATCAGTGCCAGCAACAGCAAACCGCCCAACACACCGCCAACAATTATGAAAATTTGGTCAACGCCCATAAAATCCCCCCGTATTTGATTGTTTTTATAATACAAAATTCGCCCAGGATATATCCTTGCAGTTCTATGGAATTTATACTAAAATCCAACAAACAAAGCAAGAGCATAATGGTAAAAAAAATTACACTTTCACCGGAACAAAATATGGCCGCCAATCCGTCCAATAATGTATGGGTCCAGGCAAATGCCGGCACTGGGAAAACCAGTGTTCTGGTTCAACGTTTGTTGCGCATATTGTTCCGCAGTGACAATATTGAAAATTGTGGCATATTGTGCCTGACGTATACCAAGGCCGCGGCCGGTGAAATGCGCAACAGAATTTTGCGCGAATTACAAAAATGGGCAATGGCCACAGACGATGAATTATCGGATATGTTGGTTGGTATATCTGTTTCCGCCAAAATAACAGAAACAGACATCGCACACGCACGTAAAATATTTTTTACATATATCGATAATCCGGATTTATTAAAAATAAAAACCATTCACAGTTTTTGTGAAGAAATTTTGCGTCAATTTCCACTAGAAGCCGGTATATCACCCGCATGGTCATTAATTTCTGATGACGTGCAACGGACTTTATTGGTTGATACATTTAATAAATTAATAAATACGTCAAATTCGGAAACTGTTGCTGGGGCTTTTGCGCATATTGTTGAAAGAATAGACGCATCAAAACTATCGGAATTATTAAACATTCTGGTTATGCACTACAAAGATTTTATTCAGACGGAAAACAACTTTAATTATCGCAAATATTTTATTGATACAATTAGAAAATTTTTAAATCTGGATACACCGGTACAAACGCAATATTCTGTGGATGAATTGCAAAAAATCATAGAATTGGCCACAATGGATAAAAATTCATCAAAAAAGCCGGCGCAATACTTAACAGACATTATTAATATAACAAAACAATATATTAATAATACTATTAATTTTGACGAATACAAAAAAATCTATTTAACCGCAAATGGCACACCGCGAAAAAACATTTCCGCAAAAGCATATTTGGCTGCGGAACAAATGCGCGTTTATGCCGTTGATCAATACAATGTGTCGGAACAAATTTTCACGGACACAATGTCTGTTTTTGATTTGTCGGCGGCATTCGCACAAATGTATGCCCAAACAAAACGCCAATTCAATTTATTGGATTTTGAAGATTTGATTTTATATACAAAAAAATTGTTTTCGTCGCCTGATGTGATGGGGTGGGTTTTATCACAGTTAAATGTGCGCCTGACACACATCCTGGTTGACGAGGCCCAGGATACCAGTCCGTTACAATGGGATATTTTAAGATTGTTGGCTGGTGACTTTTTTACAGATGGTAACACTGCACAAAATCCGCATTCTATGTTTGTGGTTGGCGATACAAAGCAATCTATTTATGGTTTTCAGGGTGCAGACCCGCGCGCCTTTGACGACAGTCGCACTGAAATAAAAAAACAAATTCAGCAAAATATGCGCACATTAAGCGAAGTGCCATTGGTGCAAAGTTTCCGTTCCATGCCACCAATTTTATATGCGGTTGATACATTCTTTAACGACCAGGAAATAAAAGAAAAAACAGGGTTCGTTAACAATTCGCATAAATGGGTAAAGCCCGCAAAATCATCCTTTGTTGAAATACACAAAATAATTGATGCCAAGGATGCCGATGTTGACAATAACGCATTCGTGGCCGGAATCGCGACACAAATCAAAACCGTATTATCAGAGGGTATTTTTACCCCAAGTGATATTATGGTGCTGGTTCAAAATCGTGACCCAATGGCGCCATTGTTGGTAAAGGAATTAAAGCGTCTGAATATCCCCGTTGCCGGCAGTGACAGAATTGTATTGCCACGTTTTCCGGCGATACGCGACCTGTTAAACTTGGTTCGTTTTTGCATAAATCCAAATGATGATTTTAGTTTGTGTTGCGTGTTAAAAAGCCCACTTTTCAGATTGAAAGAGGCCGATATTTTTAACATTTGTCATGCGCGAAATGAATGGAACAAAGCGGCGCGTTCCGCATCTGCTGACACGGCCCCAATAACTGTTTTTACCGTTCTGGAAAAACAAAATCCCACGGTATATAACCGTGTGTCAGATATACTAAAACATTCACAGCAATTGGGGCCGTATTCATTCTTTTCGTATGTCCTGAATGACAATAATTCGCGACAAAGCATGATTGCGGCACTGGGGGCACAAATAATTGACCCGCTGGAAGAATTCATGACAATTTGCCTGTCGTATGAACGCACACAAAGCGGTACATTGCGCGAATTTTTGAAATGGTTTATCACAGGTGGCAGTGTTATAAAACGCGACATGGACAATGCGCCCGGCGTTCGTATCGCCACCATACACGGCAGCAAAGGCCTGGAAGCACCGGTTGTGTTTCTGATTGATACGGTCAGAACCCCAAAACCAGAACGTATATTTCCAATTAATCATGATTTAAAAAACACCAATTACACAAATATGCCACCACCATGGATTTGGGTCCCCAGAAAAGTTAATTCAGAAATATACACATACGCAGAACAGCAATTAAATAAAACGCGTATTTCTGAATATTATAGATTATTATACGTTGCAATGACGCGTGCCATTAATCGGTTGTATGTGTATGGTTTTGCGTCCAAGGGCACACCGGCCCAGGATTTGTCGTGGCATACACAATTGTGGCGCGTATTGTCCAACGACGCACACGCCACCATATCGGATGAATTTATCAGGATTGAAAATGTCGAATAAGTTACAAGAAACACTGTCAGCATTACAACGCCAGGATTATTCCACCAAGGCGGGACGTGATGCACATTTAAAAATGCAACAAATAACAATTGACGGGCCAACCGTTCGTGGTGACACTGGGTTGTGCGCGCAAATTTTATCGCGCCCCGAATTAATACCTTTTTTTGCAACCACCGCCCAGACCGAGGTCCCCATTGCAGGTTATTTAAACAAACAATTTGTCAGCCGTCGCATTGACCGCATGATTGTAAACAATGCGGACAAAACTGTAAAAATACTAGATTATAAAACCGACATAAACAAATTAATGTTTCGTGACAAGTATTTTAATCAATTGTCTGAATACACACGATTATTATCAGAAATCTATCCGTCGTATAAAATATCTGCGTACATATTATGGTTGCACGATTTTGAATTAGAACAATTGATATAAAAAACTTGAAACGATGTTATCATAACGGATATAATTCAGACATGTTAACACACTTGCACATATCAAACATTGTATTAATTGATAAACTGAATTTAGAATTCGGGGCGGGTTTAAATATTTTAACGGGTGAAACGGGTGCCGGTAAAAGTATTTTACTGGACGCGTTGGCGTTGGCATTGGGGGCGCGGTCCGATGTTGGATTGGTGCGTCATGGTTGCGATACGGCGTCTGTCATCGCGGAATTCGATAATATCGATGCCGGGACCAGAAAATCATTGGACGAAAATGGAATTGATTTTGACGGCACATTAATATTACGCAGAACATTGTCCGTCGATGGTAAAAGTCGCGCATGGATAAACGATGTTCCTGTATCGGTAAAAATGTTAAAACAGATTGGTGATGGGCTGGTTGAAATCCATGGTCAATTTGCAAATCATACACTGCTAAATCCGGCAACACATCGATTGGCCCTGGATTCGTTCGGCGTAATAAACAATCCAAAATACAATCAGTTATTGGATACAGTTCGCGTAAAATATAATGAATATCATTCGGCGGAAAAACGCATGCACGAATTGCAACAAATGCTGGACACGTCGGCCGCGGAACGCGAATTTTTGGAACATAATGTTAACGAACTGACGGCATTAAATGTTCATGTTGGCGAAGAAGCCACTTTGTCCGCAAAACGCACAGAAATGATGAATGCGGAAAAAGATGCTGCTATATTATCGGATGCCGTTGCAGCATTAAATCCACGTGGCGAATATGTGTGCGATAATATTTATGCCGCGGCAAATATTTTATTGCGAATAAAAACAGATCCAAATCCATATGCACAACAAATAGATGATTTATATAGTGCAGCAGAAATTTTATCCGATGTTTCAGAAAAACTGGCCCCCGCCGATATAGATACAGAAACATTGGACGCAACCGAAGAACGCCTGTTTGCAATTCGGGCGGTGGCGCGCAAGCATCGTGTTTCCCCCGATGAATTACCGGAAAAATTGGCTCAAATGTCTGCCCAGTTAAACACCATTGAAAATTCAGATGCCCAGTTGCAAAAAACTCAATCTGAACTTAATGCCGCACGAACGGCTTTTGATGCTGCTGCGCGTGAATTAAGTGCCGCCCGTGCCACGGTGGCCGCCCAACTGCGCACAAAAATATTGGCAGAATTACCGGATTTAAAACTGGGAACGGCTGATTTTATGGTGGAATGTACACAAACCGCGCCATCGGTAAATGGGATTGACGACATAACTTTTATGATAAAAACAAATCCAGGAATGCCATTTGCACCATTAAACCGCGCTGCATCGGGTGGCGAATTGTCCCGTTTGATGTTGGCGTTGCGTGTTGTTTTGATTCCAAACGACGTGCGAACATTTATATTTGATGAAATCGACACGGGTATCAGTGGCGCGACTGCCAGTGCTGTGGGGCAACGCCTGAACAGATTGGCGCAAAAATCCCAAACATTGGTTGTGACCCATTCTGCCCAGGTTGCAGGTTATGCCAACAAACATTTTAAAATATCCAAACATTCTGAAAACGACACAACAACCACAACAGTAACGGAAATTTTGGGTGATGAACGTATAAATGAAATTGCGCGCATAATCAGTGGTGCACAAATTACCCCTGAATCATTGGCGACGGCAAAAACATTGATACAAAACTAATCGGTTTTATAATTTTATTATACCGTCAACAAATTCCAATTCAGCAGGACACAGACCATCATTTGCGCGACTGATTATGGTATTGTTTTTATCACGCACAATCGCATATCCGCGCGCCAAAACATTTTTATAACTTAATGAATTCAGCATTTGTCCGATATGCGTAACCGCCTGATTCAATGTGGTCATTTTATTTTGTAATATATTTGGAAACGTTGCCACAGAATCCAATCGTTGGCGCGCCGTGGTCAATTTACCACCAATAATAATGTTTAATGTTCGCGTTATATCGTCCAAGCGTTGTTGTTGTTCCATTAATACTTGTTTTGGACTTTTTATTACAATTGATTCCATGCGTGCCTTTGCATTGGCCAAACGTGTTGTAAAATTATTTGATAACCTGTGCCACAAATTATCCAGTTCCTGAATCAGTGATAATTTTGTCGGCACAACCATTTCAGCGGCCCCGGTTGGGGTTGGCGCACGGACATCGGCCGCATAGTCAATCAGCATCCAATCAGGTTCATGGCCAACCCCCGATATTAATGGTATTTCACTGGCTGCGGCGGCCCGTACGACAATTTCTTCGGAAAAGGGCAGCAAATCTTCCAATGCGCCACCGCCACGCGCGACAATTATTACATCAACATTTTTTGCACGATTAAAATATTCTATGCCGGCGGCAACCTCGGCCGCGGCGGTTACCCCCTGGACAGTGGCGGGATACAATACAACTGTCACAGGGAAACGTTCGCGTAATCTGTTTTGAATATCTTGGAATGCCGCACCCGTTGGACTGGTTACCACGCCAATGCGTTGTGGCAATCGTGGCAAAGGCTTTTTTCTGGCCTGGTCAAATAACCCTTCGGCGGCCAGTTTGCGTTTGCGTTCTTCCAGCATTTTTAAAATCGCACCGACCCCGGCCATTTCAATTTCAGATACAATAATTTGATAATTACTGCGTGCTGGATATGTGGTAAAACGACCGGTTATAATAACCTCTAGTCCATCTTCTAGTTTAAATGGGACGGGGGTGCCGCGCCAAATTATAACCGATATAGCAGCACCAGAATCCTTAATAGTCATGTACATATGCCCGGACGACGCACGTGTAATTTGCGACAATTCACCACGGACGCGAATACGCGGAAACGCCGTTTCAACAACGTTTTTTAATAATGCAGACGCATCAGAAACACTGAATATTGTATCAGGTTGCACAAACGGTTGTGGTTTTTCCATCATTGTATTAATAACGTCCATCTAATTCTTTCTTGATTTCTGCCAAAAACTTTTCTTTGTTTGGCGTTTTCATATCGCGCATACGCCTGTTTATCGGTTCGCCCAATTCATATGGCACACGCAGTGGTGCAAATTGGTCGCCAGTAACATCAAATGGGGTATCAAACATTCTGTCGCGCAGAAACACCACCGGCGCATGTTCCCACGCGCCCAACTTAATCGCCGATGGCGTCCATATTTCATCGCCACCATATAAATTATAAATACATATTGTCGACAGTGCACAAAAACCCTTGGGATAGGGGACAAAACCCATAAAGGGCAAATTACCAACATATCTGTCGCGAAACAGATGATCTTTGAATTTTTTACGCAACACATACGTAATATCAGTCAGCCTATATTGCGCATCAAATTCACGCAAAGCAAAACTGTCTATATTACTGGCCAATTCCAATACGCGACGTGTGGCAGCATCGTATTTTTTTATATATTCATTGTTATCCATAGTGCTAATGATTATACCATAACTGCGATTAAAAACAAGTTTATCTGCCACGCGCAATTAAATGCAGTGCATTTTCCACAACTATACCATCCAATTGAATTCCCAGATGTTTGGCGAACACACATGCGCGCTGAAACAGAAAATCACTGCTGACATATTCGCCAATTTCAGAATATGGCAATTCCAAACAACGCCCATGGGCATCAATAAATTGGTCAAATGTCAAATCCAACGGTTCGCCAGTAAAAACGTTTTCCAACCACACATGATTTAATTTATACCCCATATCATTAGATATCATTTTCATTCGCCAAACCTCTGAACCGTCTGGCATACGAAACAAATGATTCCACGTATAACTGGCAATACCACAAAAGCCGGCTGAATATCGGCCCTGGGCAACACGCGTCTGTTCATATTTTTGTGAAATTGTTTTTATACGAATGTTTGGATTTTGAAAAGCCTGCCGGAAACGATACACCGTTTTACCCATGTCGTGCAGTGGCTTAAACCCCTGGGGCAGAGTCATTTTTTCCACCTGGTGTTGTAATTGTTTTGTCGCCACGTCATAGGTTATCATATAAATGCCCCTTTTTATAATTCTGTCAGTGGCCAACGTGGCCGCGGTGCAACTGGTTCGGTGACCACACGTCCCAATTTATAGTTTTCCAATCCGGCCCATGCAATCATTGCGCCATTGTCAGTACATAAATTCATTGGTGGCGCAGCAAATGTTATATTATGGCGTTGGGCCAACGTTTCCATTGCGCTGCGTACAGCACTGTTTTTTGCAACGCCACCCGCCACAACCAAAGTCTGTGGGGATGCGGCAATAACACGTTCATCTGCCAATGCATTCCCCAGGCGATCTATGATACAATCAACAACTGCCGCCTGAAATGAAGCACAAAAATCATTTATAAAATCATCAGAATACGGCGCATCAACCCGTGACAAGAATGTTCGTGCCGCTGTTTTAATTCCACTGAATGAAAAATCACATCCAGGCTTGTCACACAATGGCCGCGGAAATTTAAATGCGCGTGGATTACCGTTTGCGGCACGCTTGTCAACTATTGGACCACCTGGATAACCCAACCCCAACATTTTTGCAACTTTATCAAATGCTTCACCGGCACTGTCATCCAAAGTTTGGCCAATCATTTCATATTGACCGACGCCGCGCACTAATAAAATCTGACAATGTCCACCCGATGCCAACATTAATAAATATGGGAAATCAACCGACACCGCACCATCAGTACCATTTGCCACAGCGGCATGTAAACGCGGGACCAGGGCGTGGCCTTCTAAATGATTAACGGCAACCAATGGTTTACCAGTGGCCTGGGCAATTCCAGTTGCGGCCATCCACCCAATTAACACACCCCCAATTAACCCGGGTCCGGCAGTGGCGGCAATAACATCAATATCAGATATGCTTTTTCCGGCCTTGGCCAACGTTTGCCGAATAACATCGTCAATTGCCAATATGTGCGCACGTGCCGCCAATTCAGGCACAACCCCGCCGTATTTTTGATGTTCTGGAATTTGTGAATAAATTATATGCGATAAAATATTTCTGTTGGAATCGACAATGGCGGCCGATGTTTCATCACATGACGATTCTATGCCCAAACATAACACGGGGCGCGCCGTATCGTCAGCGTCATTTGCAACACCACACAAATCGCCCATATCCATACGAATTATTTTTTCATCAGTCATTTATCTTCACCAACATTATCCCCAATGCGTTTGTGCCACTTGCCCGACGTGCAACATATTCATCAAAATCAACATCTATTACACGCCCATATTGTGACGAAGCATGCCTAAATGTTCCGTTTGGCAGTAAAAACCCCATGTGTTTAACCGCCAAATCAGTGCCTATTTTATCACTAATTTTTGATTTGTCATCAATAAATAAAACTATTAGTGGTTCAGACGTCGTAATATGCCCCAGGTTTTCATATGGTATATAATTTAAATCAACTGTTTGAATTGGGGCGTCTGAATCGATATTATGTACGACCCTAAACCAGTTCTGTTTATCAATAACAACATGGCGAACGGCGGTTTTGCCATATTGTGCGGTAACATCTGTTACAAAATCTGCATTATTGGCCAACCAATCTGTTTCAATAAAATGATTACGTGCAGAAAAACCAATATTGCCATTTTTATACCTGATACGTGTTAATTTTTCCACATCACCTCCAGCCACAGCCGTTTCAACAAACGTTGTACAATCAAACGCATCAACGCGCATCAACGGGTCTGTATCAGGGGGCATTTCTTCACCCAACGGGTCGGCCACATACGGCACGCCGACATATTCTGTTCCAATATCATATTTATGTGATTCAGGCACCGAACACGCAACCAGAAAAACAAACAGTGCCATCCATTTCATTGTAAACAAATCAGTTGTTTTGATTAACCTGAATACCAGTATAACACAATGCCACAGCGTCACGCACAGCAAAATCCCCAGATTCCGGCAATGTTGCCATTTTATCCACACATTGAACCAACAAATCCAAATTTTCATCGGACGCGGTCAGTATTTGTGCCGCCGCCATGCGCCGATTAAAATCCGCACTGCGCCATTTTTTCAAATCCCCATTTTCTAAATCACTGGATTGTTCGGCAAAAAAGAATACAACCACCGCCAATATCAATACCGCAACCCCGATGATGATTTTCAAAATTTTTTTCACAGATACCATTCTGGCATACCCCACAATTATTCACATTTTACCAACCAAACATCATAATCGGCATTTTGCAGCGGATTATCCCCGGGTTCATTTGCACTCATCCAACCGCTAAAAATTTTACCATCATCTGATTTATCAATTTCTATGAACATAAAGAAATCTTCTGCATCAAACGGGTCGGTTTGTTTGCACGCACGCACCGTCATATTCAATTTTCCATACTGTGCCGTCTGTCCAACGGGCAGGGTAACATTTTGCACCTTGCCAGCGGTTTTATCCATAATTCTAATAATTGCATTTGTGCGATCAACGTATGCATTTGCACATTCAGACAACATGGCAATCACAGTGCAAAAAACAATTGCGAATACTTTTTTCATGGTTGGTATTGTACAATTGGCATGGTATAAAGTCAAACCATTAAATTCGGACAAATTTTATCAAAAACAAGACCCGCATTTTACGCGGGTCTTTTGTGTCATAATAATAAATATTATTTATTATCTGACGCGCTTTTTTCTGCCTTTTCTGCGGCTGTGGCGGACAAATCTTCAACAATACGTGCCTTTTTACCAGACAACCCACGCAGAAAGAACAATTTTGCACGACGAACTTTACCGGTGCGAACCTTTTCGATTTTATCAATCGCAGGGCTGTACAGCGGGAATTTACGTTCCACACCAACACCGTATGATTCACGACGCACGGTAAAAGATGCATTATTACCATTGCCGCCGTCACGTGCGATAACAACGCCTTCGAATACCTGAATGCGGAATTTGTCACCATCTTTGATTTTGACGTGAACCTTTACAGTATCCCCAGACTTAAAATCAGGGATATTTTTGCCACTTTTCAGTTTTTCGACCTGGGCCTGTTCAATTTTTTTAATGATACTCATTTTTACTTTTCCTTTATCAAATCCGGACGACGTTTTTTTGTTATTTCGTCCGATTGTTGTTTCCGCCACCGTTCTATATTGCCGTGGTGACCGGACAGCAGGACTTCTGGGACATTACGTCCACGCCATGCCGACGGGCGGGTGTATAACGGCCATTCCAACCCCCCGATTTCAAAACTTTCATTCAGTGTGGCATCTGCGCCACCACCCAACACATTATCCATCACGCGAACGACGCTGTCAATAAAAACTTGCGCGGCGATTTCACCGCCCGACAGTATATAATCGCCAATGGATAATTCCATTATATCATATTCATCGATGATTCGTTGATCAATACCCTCGTATCGGCCACACAGCAATGTAAAAACACCGTCTGGCGCACTTGCAAATTCACGTACCATTTTTTGTGTTAATTGTGGGCCACGTGGTGAAAAATAAATTATTTTACCGCGATTTTTAACCGAATCCAGTGCGTCGCCCAACACGTCTGCGCGCATAACCTGGCCAACACCACCACCAAATTGTTCGTCATCAACACTGCCGTAATTGTCATGCGCGAAATCACGAATGTTTATCGCGTCATATGACCATATTCCGCGATTTAACGCACGACCAACCACCCCGCCACCCAAAGTGCCAGGAAACATTTCTGGAAAAATAGTCAATACGTTAAAGTGCATATATTAACGAATCCTGTTTTTACAATTTTTACACACATATTCAGTTAATGTTATCATGCTGTTTGTTGCGTTTTTGTCTTTCAGTGTCGCGACACTGACTGCGCGTAACCTGTTCGGCACATGACGGTATGTTGCATAATATGTTTTACATGCATCCAACAAATCAAACACAGGACACGACGTATTATCGGCACACACGGCAACAACGTCTTTATACCCATAATCCCCAATTTTAAAAAACACCAACATACGATGTTGTTTATCTGCCATTTTGGTTCCTTTTTGCTGCGTCTGCAATCAACCTTTGCCTGTCTGATTCGGAATTAATCACGCATGACACGGGGGCATATCTGTACAGACTCTCAATTATATTGCCATTATACCAAACATATTGCCCGTTGCACCGCACAGGCAACCCGTCACATTCTTTTACATACGGACATACCGCGTCGGCGGGAATAACCCTGCGTCCCCATTGGTCAACAGGATATTCCATAAATTGTGTACACATATAAACACACGGGCCATAACGTTCACCTTTGCGCACCGTTGGCATTTTGGGTAAATACACACAAGAATATTGATTTGATTCTAATACAAATGCCCTGGACATCATTTTTATCCCCTTAAAAATTATTCATTTATATAAATTACACGGTTCTGTAAATCCACATTTACCCGACCAAATGCAATCATATCACCATTATCCAATTCCAAAATATCCCCACCGCCATAATTTTGTATATTATCAACCACACCAATTGTCAAACCATCGCGAACAACCCGCATACCTATTAAGTCAGCATGATAATATTCACCATCGGGCAGGGCAGGCAAATCAGCACGATTTATAAACAATTCCACGCCACGTAATAATTCTGCGGCATTACGGTCATTTGTTCCATCGATATGCGCAACAATCATTGATGATCCTGGTTTTAATTGCCGAATAAAATGAAACGCACCATCTGCAATACCTGGACTGTACAGGACCAATTTTTGTAAATCATTCGGATGGGCCGTATACGTTTGCACCCGAACGTCGCCACGGATTCCTTGGGGCGCGACAATTTTACCGACTAAAATCTGGTCACTGTTGTTCATTTGTTTATTATTATACACATTCATCGTTGTTTTTGCAACGTTCCCCGGGACAAACGCGCGCACAAGTCAGATTTAACAGGGCATTCAACCCCGTCAAAACACTTTTTATGTAATTGATTTGGCAAAAGGCGTTCAAATTGCCGCATCAACTCAGCCTCTCGATACAAATATCCACATTTTATTCTTGAATCATACGGACAGCGTGCCATCTGACATACCCCCACAATCAAACAAACATATGCCCGGGACGCGCCCGGGCATTGCAAAATTATTCAGCAACAGTTTCCGCTGGGGCCTCTGCCGGCGCAGATTCTTCTGCTGGGGTTTCGGCTGCGGCCTTGGCGGCGGCTTCGGCCGCTGCTTTTTCTTCGGCTATTTTGGCCAGTTTTTCTTGTTTGTCTTTGATTTTCATCTGCGTTTTTTCAGATTGCAGATTTTTCTTTGTCTGATTTGGTATTTTGCGTTCCGCAACCAGACCAGCCTTGGCCAGGAAACGATAAACACGATCAGATGGTTTTGCACCCTTGGCCATCCATTCTTTGATTTCATCGACATTCAATATAACACGTTTTTCATCATCACGTGCCAACATCGGGTTATATTTACCCACTGTTGCCAAAACGTTGCCTGAATTACGCGCGTTACGTGAATCTGTAACAACAACGTGATAATAAGGGCGTTTTTTTGCACCGAAACGCGCCAATCTGATAACTGTTGCCATAATTTTGCTCCTTGGTTATAACTTAACAACAAACTTTTTCCACAAAGAAAACCGACATCAAAGACGAACACTCGTCGGATGATGTACCATACGCCAACCGCGTACTGGGGTAATTTAAATGGCAATCTTTGGGATTTGCGACATACAGTATGAATTATAAAACCACAAAAGTCAAATATTTTATAAAAATTTACATGGCTTATTTATTTTTTATGGTATACTAAATACAGCCAAAACATAACACAAAGGAGAAAAATCATGAAAAAACTGTCATTATTGGCATTGACCGCGGTTGCATTGGCGGCATGTGGCGACAATCTGGCCACCCCCGAAGATTATGTAACAATTAATACTGAAATTCAAAAATCATCCAGTAACGATGCACCAATTTCTATTGTTGCATTGGGCCAGGGCGGTGATTACATCATATCTTTGCCGGCCACAGATGCGCTGACAAAAATCGCATCCAAGAAAAAAACCGTTACATTTCTGTCTATTGACAATCCTGCCCAATATGCAGCCGAAGGAACATGCCTGTTGAACATAATACCGGACAACACGATGGCATCGATGAACACGCCTGAAAACAAGTGCAATTTCCGTTTGTTCTGTGGCACTGCCGCCGACATGGAAACAGAATTTTATGCCGTAGAGGTATGTTCAGAATAACAATCATTCATTTAAATAAAAAATCCCCAAATTTGGGGATTTTTTATTATGCGTATTTATTTTTTTAGCACCAACCACGCAATTTCATTGCAGCGGCAATACGCTTAATAGAGTGCATATATGCGGCTTCACGCATTGATACATTATATTCTTCTTTGATTTTATAAATTGCATCAAATGCGTTTTTCATCGCTACTTCTTCTTTCTGTTGGACTTCGTCTTCTTCCCAATAATATCCATAGCGATTTTGTACCCATTCAAAATACGAAACGGTAACACCACCCGCATTGGCCAAAATATCAGGCACAACAGTAACGCCATTGTTCAGCAATATTTCTTCGCCTTCTAATGTTGTTGGGCCATTTGCGCCTTCTACAACCAATTTTGTTTTGATTAACGGTGCGGTATCCTTGTTGATGGTGTTTTCCATTGCACATGGTGACAATACATCAACATCCAACCCCCAGAATTGTTCTAATGAAATTTCAGACGCATCTGGGAATCCCTTGATACTGCCCTTGTTGTCGGCCTTGTATTGCATTAACGCATTGATGTCCAAACCGTTTTCATTAAACAGTATTGTATTCCATTCGGCGATTGCAACAATTTTGGCCCCCATATCGCTGCTGCATTTTGCAGTAAAACTGCCGACATTGCCAAAGCCCTGAATAGCAATACGTGCACCACGCATATCTTTGCCTTGCTTTTTTAATGCCTGGGCGATAATGATGGAAATGCCCAAACCCGTGGCGGCATTACGTCCCTTGGACCCGGCCAATTCAACAGGTTTACCAGTAAATGTACCAAACGATGCGTCGCCGGATAATTTGATATATTCATCAATCATCCATGCCATAATCTGGCCATTGGTGTTAACGTCTGGGGCAGGTACGTCTTTCTTTTCGCCCAATATCGGATAAATTGCATCCACATATCCACGGCACAAACGTTCCAGTTCGCCGGTTGACAATTCTTTTGGATCAACGATAATTCCGCCTTTGCCACCGCCATACGGGATACCAGTCACGGAACACTTAAACGTCATCCAAATAGACAACGCCGCGACTTCATCACGTGTAACATTTGGATGAAAGCGTACGCCACCCTTTGACGGGCCAATCGCAGTATTGTGCTGTGCACGGAAACCTGTAAACACACGAATGGAACCGTCGTCCATTTTTACAGGGATTGATACCTCTACTATACGTTGTGGGTATTTTAAAATTTCATAAACATCCTGACCCATGCCCAACTTTTCACATGCGACCTTTACGCGTTGCTGGGCACCGATTAACGGATTCATATTTTCATTAGCCATGATTATAACTCCCTTATGTTGTATAACATGCAGGAATAAATGGTAGGACTGAAAAAGCAAAAAATCAATAATAAAAAGCCAAATGAATTTTTATGCTGGACATTTTGCATTCATGGTTATAAAATCCGGCCATACATATTGCGGGCGTGGTATAATGGCAGCACGTCAGCTTCCCAAGCTGAAGACGAGGGTTCGATTCCCTTCGCCCGCACCACCCTTCGCCTCGGCGAGGCTTCGGGTGGCTGCGCCACACGTCAGACGAGCCGCACAGGCGAAAGAGTGCCACACGAAGTCTTGACGAAGTGTGGCTGAATATAATAATATTTTTATATGTTTTATGTTTATCTTATAGAATCTGAAAAATTTCCAAATCAAAGATACATTGGCTATTCTGCTGATTTAAAACAACGACTGACCGACCATAATGCTGGATATTCCAAACACACGTCAAAATTTAAACCTTGGAAGTTAGTAACTTACATCGCATTTTCAGATGAAACATCCGCAAAAAATTTTGAAACATACCTAAAAAGTGGTTCAGGCCAGGCCTTTGCCAACAAACGATTATGGTAATGATAATTAAACCGACCTTGTGTCGGTTTTATTTTTTGAATTTTGGGAACAATAATGGTGTTCTTTTTTTATATTCAATATATTCTTCTTTGAAATCATTATATAACCTGGGTTCTTCATATTTCTTGACATGCCACACCATATACAAAATAAACACAATCGGCACAATCAATGCAGAATAAGAATTCAGTAACAATGCCAACCCAACATAAAAAACAAACGTACCAAACAACATTGGATTACGCGTATATTTATACGGTCCTTGAACAATCAGTTTTTTTGTGCGTTCACCCAATGAGATATTAAAACCATCTGTGGGACATCCGCGACCAATTTTCACCATATCGATATTTGACCAAATCATAAAAAACGCACCCACCGCCATCAACAACGCGCCAATTATATTGATACCAGTCAAATTGATATCCAGCATCAATTTTACAGAAACAACCCACATCAATGTCGGAATAATAACCAAAAACAATACAATCCCAACAAAATATCCAAATATATTTTTCATACTGGCACGCATCGCTTTATCCCCCCCCCCATCATTTTAAGAAAACATTATCTGGTTTTTTGATTTAATTCGTCACGCAGTTTTTCATACTTGGCCTGGGTTGCACGAATTATTTTTTTATTTATATTACTGCGCACCATTGATTTTCGCATGGCTTCTAACTGTGTCAAAACAGCATACGCACCACGTGCCCGGGCAGTATCAGCCAACGCAGAAATCATATACAGTAATTGTTGCCAATCTAACTCTTCGTCTGTTTCTGCCTGTTGAAATTTTCTTTTATTATTCCTTTTTTCGTTCATACATGTTCCCCAGCTGACACCGGTATTTGTAAATTTTGATCCGGAAATATCAGATTTGGATTTTCTATATTGTTTTTATCTGCAATTATACTAAACAGCACGCCCCGACGCAGGAAATTGCGCGCAATAACCCACAAACAATCACCACGGCGCACGGTATAATAAGTATCATCATCACCGGTCATTTCTGGCATGACAAATTCATGTGCCACTTCGGCAATTGCGCGACCGTCACCGTCATGCAAACGAACGGTTAATTTATATTCGCGACCTGGAACTAAATTCCCAACATCGGCCCCCAGTCCAAAATGTTTGTAATCAGAAACACGTGCGAAACCTAAATACTTGTCATCCAACGACAATGATACACGCAAACGCGGCAATGCATCACCGGTTATAACAATACGTCCGGTATCTAAATAATCAATTTTTGTTACAACCAAATCACCATCAACCAACATTGTCGGGGCCTGTAACAAAGTGCTGCCATCATCAGTCATTAACAAAGATACAGAATTCTGATATCCGCGCGGCGAAATATATACAAAAACATTTTCATTGGATTTTACATTATTCGTTATGCCGATTAATGAAATTGTGTAATTCCCAGGCGTAAATTGCTTAACAGGCGAATATACAAATTCCCCATTTCTGTTTGTTCGTTCTGTTGCGACTATTTCGCCATTCACAACAACAGACACGGCGTCATTTGCCATCCAACGCCCCGCAACGATAACTTTTCCATCGGGTTCTATGCGTACAATGTCAAATGTTGGAACGGCAACAGTATCAAAAGTTTCAACATCAATTGTTGTGGGTTCTGTTGTGGCAACAGGCGGCACAACTATCACTTTATCAGTGGGCCGATGAAAGAAAGCCACCCAAACAGCAATCAAAATAACAATAATCGCACACAATATCGGGAACCAATACGATGCCAAACCACCACCACGCCGTTCAGGATGTTGCACATCCGACGCCACATTTTCCGCACCGTTATCCTCCTTTTTAGGATTTGGGCGCGCAAAAATATTCAATGTTTTCAAAAAGCGTCGCGCAAAATTACGGCGATTTTCCATCCAATCATTTTGTTGGGCGATTGCACTGTCAATCAAATCGTCGGTTGAACGCTTGGTTTTCCCAATATTATTATTGGATTTGTTGTTTTTTGACATGCCGATATTCTCCTGAAAATATACCAAATAACTTTTGGACAAATTATTGCAAATATAATTTCTTTGTCAACTTATTTGTGTTATAATTTAGCGAATACCAAGGGGAAAAAATGAAACGAATAGGAATAATGACAACGGGCGGTGATTGTTCGGGATTAAACACCGTAATTCAGCGTTTATATCGTGGTGCAACATTACGTGGATGGCATGTTGTTGGGATATTGGACGGAACGGACGGTTTATGCACGAACCCACCACGCGTTGTGGAATTTAACGATGATACATTGCCAATTGAAAATGCACGTTTGGCCGGCAGTTTACTGCACAATGGTCGTGCAGATGCATTGAATTTTGAAACTGCGGCGGCAACGGGCAAATTGGCGCAATTTAATAAACAGTTACGCAAATCTTTGATGGCACTGAAACTGGACGCATTAATTTTAATTGGCGGCAATGGCAGTTTATCCCTGGCATGGCGCAATCATGAAATATATTCAGGCCTGCAATTAATATGCATACCCAAAACCATCGACATGGATATTCCATTGACAGATAAAACAATTGGGTTTAACACTGCTGTTCAACAATTAACAACATTTTGTGACCAATTGATGTTAACGGCGCGCAGTCATCATCGCTGGTTTGTGACACAAACCATGGGACGCGATTGTGGCCAATTGGCATTAAATGCAGGAATCGCAATTGGTGCAACTGCGATATTAATTCCAGAAATAAAATTCGACACAACTGCATTGATTAACCACATAAAACATGCGCCCACGGATTATGGCATAATTCTGGTATCCGAAGGCATATCATTACGTGGTCATTCTGGTCGTCCTGCGGATATGATTTCCAGGAAATTAACCGCGGCCGGCATAATGAACCGCACTGCATATCCAGAACACACCCAACGCGTTGGTGACACAACCGCCGCGGACAGAATTCTGGCCGCACGCATGGCGGATTGCGCACTACATGCAATCGAAAACAACGAAACATACGTCATGACGGCGGTTAATGATTGCAAATGTGAAACGGTCAGCTTATCAGACTTCTTTAATACTGGATACGTAACGGCCGATCCAAACATTCCAGATTTACAAACATCCGATGCATACGTTTCACCAGATGACCCGTTATTAAGCATTGCCACAGACATGGGAATTTATATTGGTGAAATGAAATAATAAAAATGGGGCATTTGCCCCATTTTTTATTTTAATTTTCCATGACAATGTTTGTATTTTAATCCAGAACCGCACGGGCAGGGCGCATTACGGCGTGCTTCACCTGCATCATTTAACGCGGCATCATGTTGTGCGCGTTCTTTTTCAGTTGCGGCAACATCTTCACGTGTTAATTCCATACGACATATGTACGACACAGACATTATCTTGAAATTATTAATAGTATTCTTGAATAAATCCAATGCTTCACGTTTATATTCATACAGTGGATTTTTCTGGGCATATCCGCGTAATCCGATTGCCGTCTGTAAATAATCCATCTGTTGTAAATGACGTTTCCACACTGAATCCAATGCGCCCAACATCATTTGACGTGATGCCATTTGCATCAATTCAGGCCCGTATTTTTCGGCCTGATGCTGATACCGACGCATGGCCAGGTTATTCAGTATTTCATACGCGCGACGTTCCGAAATGGTTTCATCTGTTTTCCACTTTTCTATATCAGTAATATCCAATGCGAATATACGCAACATTGCGTCATGAATACCCTGAATATTCCAATCGGCTGGATGCGCTTTTTCTGGGATATTGTTTTCACAAATCATTTCCACAACATCGCCAATCATTTCATGCGCCAATGGTGTTAAATCTTCGGACACCATTAAGTCATCACGTTGCTTGTACACGACACCACGTTGTTCGTTCATAACGTCATCGTATTTCAATAATTCTTTACGTGATTCAAAGTATCTGGCCTCTACACGCTTTTGTGCTTTTTCCAACGCCTTGGTTATCCACGGGTGCGTGATTGCCTCGCCTGGTTTTAATCCCAATGTGGTCAACATACCCTGTAATCTGGCTGCACCAAATATGCGCATTAAATCATCATCCAACGCCAAAAAGAATTTTGAATCACCCGGGTCCCCCTGGCGGCCGGAACGACCACGCAGCTGATTATCAATACGCCGCGATTCGTGCCGTTCTGTACCAATGACGTACAATCCGCCGGCATCTAATACTTTTTTCTTGTTGGCCTCTATCCGTTCGTATATTTCTTTCTTTTTTACATCAAATTCAGGATCTTCTGGTGATAATTCTGCAATTAATTCTTCTGCATTACCCCCCAGTTTAATATCCGTTCCACGTCCGGCCATATTTGTTGCAATGGTAACGGCACCAGGCGCGCCCGCCTGTGCAACAATTTTAGCCTCTGATTCATGATGTTTGGCATTCAACACCGCTGGATTAATGCCCAATTTTTTACGCACTATTGCGGCCAATTCTTCGGATTTTTCAATAGAAACGGTTCCAACCAACACAGGTTGTTGCCGTTCCATACAATCAGAAATTTGTTTTATAATTGCGTCATATTTTTCATCTTTGTTGCGATAAATTTCATCATGATGGTCAATACGCGCCACGGGGCGATTTGTCGGAATAGAAACGACACGCAATTTATAAATTTCTTCAAATTCTGCGGCCTCGGTCATGGCAGTTCCGGTCATACCTGATAAAGTCGGATACAAGCGGAACAGATTTTGATATGAAATACTGGACACTGTTTGGTTTTCTGGCTGAACTTTTACATGTTCTTTGGCCTCTATTGCCTGATGCAACCCCTTGCCAAAGCGTCGGCCGGTCATTACACGTCCGGTAAATTCATCTACGATTAATATTTCCCCATTACGTACAACATAATTTACATTTTTCTGATACAAATGATGCGCCAACAAAGATTGCTGAATATGCATAACAATTGCCGCATTTTCAGACGCATACAAATTATCACCCACCAACAACCCTGCGTCTTTTAGCAATTTTGTTGCCGTATCAACACCGGTTTCAGTCAACGTAACATGACGGTCTTTTTCATCTTTTTTATAATCATCTGGCGACAATTGCGCAACGACGGAATCAACTTTTTCATATAATTCGCTGGTATCTTCGGCCGGGCCAGAAATAATCAATGGGGTACGCGCCTCGTCAATTAAAATACTGTCGACTTCGTCAACAATCGCAAAGAACAACGGACGCAACACCTGTTGTGCCTTGGAAAATTTCATATTATCGCGCAGATAATCAAAACCTAGTTCTGAATTAGTCACATATGTAATATCACACGCATACGCATTACGGCGTTCATCATCAGTCATATCATGCTGAATAATTCCAACGGTCATCCCCAGGAATTTATACACTTGCCCCATCCATTCCGCATCACGTGACGCCAAATAATCATTTACAGTAATCAGATGTGCGCCTTTGCCGTGCAAAGCCTTTAAATATAATGCCAGTGTTGCAACCAATGTTTTACCTTCGCCGGTTTTCATTTCTGCAATCTGGCCATTTGTCAAAACCATACCACCAATTAATTGAACGTTAAAGTGCCGTAATCCGATTGTTCGGTTTGCAGCCTCGCGCACGACGGCGAACGCGTCTGGTAAAATATTTTTTTCTTTTTCCCCGTCTGCCAACCGTTTACGCAAAACATCTGTCTGTGCCCGCAATTCCGCATCAGACATTGCGTGGTATTTGGGTTCTAAATCATTTATCAGTGAAACAACTTTGTCATATGATTTGACAATTCTGTCGTTGGCCGATCCCAACAATTTTCCTATAACATTTTTTAACATACCAAAATCCTTGTATTATCCCTGATGGTATAGCAATTTTGTGCCTTGCGGTCAAGGCACTTTATGATATAATGCAATAAAAGAAACAAACAAGTACAAAACATAAAAAATATTATGATGTGGGGGGGGATAAAAATGCGTGAACCAACGGCGCGCCGACTGAATCCGGCAAACATAACCAGTGAAGTTTTTATAATTGCACCAACACAAATCGAATACATATCACAAATATTCGCGGACACCGTTGCCGACACATTGAATTTGCGCACATTTTCGCAAAAAATTAGACAAATTGCCGAACAATCACTGCGTACGGCATTATCTGCCGCCCGTCACCAGGGCGAAAAACGATGCCAGTAACCCGTGATTCGATACCATTAACCAGTATTTACAATAAATACGGGCAACACCCCGAATATTGATTAACGAATATAAAATTACTAGTATCTAGCAATAAAACACCCTCGGGCTTACGCCCGGGGGTCTTACGTTTGCAAAGATAAAAACGGGGCATTTGCCCCGTTTTTTTACATACTGTCGTCATATACGGAATAAGTCGTTCCACCTGAATTAATTCGCAGCGTTCCCTTGGTCGCCGTACCCATATTGCCATAGAACGTTTTGCCATTAATTCCAACATTCAATGACGGTGTGGTCTTTTTCGTGCTGCGCAGGTAAATCTTTTCACCGTTCACATTCAGCACCCGCCCACAATCACCGGCTTCGTCCGCCCCGGCGCCCGAACCAATTGTGGTCAAACCATCATCACACGCATTACGAACGCCTGGGCTGCCCTGAGACACGGTGGACGCCGCCGCCCAATATCCGGCACCAACATCAGAACACGTTGTGTTATTTGCGTTCGCAATATATGAACCGCCGCCACAGGAAATCTTACAATCACTTGCCGTATCGTGGTTTGCTGCTGCGGTACCACTGATTGTATAGTTGGTCAAACAGTTGCTGTACGAACTGACACTGCCCTGGGCGACACTGTGTGCACCAACGTACCAATTACCAGCCGGTGTAGTACAACTTGTTGCGTTTGCCGCGGTAATTCTGGTGCCCGCATCACAACTGATTTTACAATCCGTTGATGCATCGTGGTCCGTACGCGTTGTTGTGTTGGGCGTTGAATAATTCGTCAGACATGCTTTGACCGTTGCAGTCGGTGTTGTTGAACCCGCCGCCACACTGTGCGATGCAGTATACCAACTGCCCGTTGGTGTTGTGCACGCAGCATCTGGTGTTACCACACGTGTTCCCGCCGCACAAGTAATACTGCAATCAGATTTTGCATCGTGGTTCGCGGCTGTGTCACCACTGGTTGAATATCCAGACGGACACGCCGTACACGCCGACATTCCAGTTGATGCGGCATAAGTATTGGCGGCACACACTGAACAAGACGTTGCTGTGCTGTCATCAGCCCCCTGGAACGTGCCAACTGCGCACGCTGGACATGTTATGCCACTGACATACCGTCCAGCATTGGCAGTAACTGATTTTACGGTTTGCTGACAATCTTCGTTATTTGTTGCACATCCCGATTTAATTGCACCGTCTGCACTGCCGGTACTGTTGGAATATGCCACGTATGAACACGCCGGCAAAGTACATATATTACACGTACTGTCCGAACAGCCCGCCGGTGTTTTGCACGATATTTGTCCACCCATCCACGGCCGCGATTTTTCATCACTGTAACACTGGGTTACGCCACCTTCGTTATCTGCATCACTGTTCGGGTATCCAGACGGACATGCCGTACAGGTTGTTCCCGCATCATAGAACCCGGATTTAGCCGATACTGCCTTTACTGGCTTGGTACAATTGGCCGCGTTCGTTGAACATCCAGACTTAATCGTTCCGTCCGCCGTACCGGCACTGTTAGCATATGCCACGTATTCACACGAATCCTTCGAACATGTTCCCCATTCGGTAACTGCACTGCAATTTGTCGGGACAGTGCCATTCACCTGTGACCCAGACCATGGACGTGATTTAGTGTTACTGTAACAAGATGTAACCGCAGCGGCCCCGACATCTGAATTCGGATAACCAGACGGACAATCTGTTGGTGCAGCCGTGCCACCAGTACAGTAATTATCCGCCGTACATTGTGAACAGGTCTGACCATTTACATATGCACCGGCCTTGGCCTGGAACGCGGTCGATATGGAGGATGCGCCCCACGCGGTTGCACTGGTTGCCGTTTGCTTTAATTGGCCAGCACTGCAGTATGAACTGACCGATGTTGCCGCACGTGTTTGATTGCACTGAGTATAAGAAGTCCACCCAGTACCCCCATTACGTGTCCACCCAGATGTTTGTGCAGGGCAATCGGTTTGCACACCACCGCTGCAATATGTCGCGCCGGTACACTGTGACTGACCAGTACAGTTGTTGCCACTGGTATTGCAGCCCGTTGTATAATAACCACTGCCGACGGTGCTACACGCCGATGCGCCAGCCGCACTGTACTTGGTACGTCCAGTACACGCACTGCACGAAGATGTTGATCCGTAATAAACCGTATGCGCCGCTTTATATGTACCCGCCGCACAGGTCGATACAGATGTCGCATTTGCCGTTGCAACGTATTTACCGCCGGAAACACTCATATAGCATTTAGATATACCACCTTCATTATCATCAGCAGAATTTGGATATGCCGACGGACATGCCGTACAGGTTGTTCCTGCATCATAGAACCCGGGTTTAGCAGATACTGCCTGTACTGGCTTGGTACAACTGGCCGCGTTCGTTGAACATCCAGACTTAATCGTTCCGTCCGCCGTACCGGCACTGTTAGCGTATGCCACATATTCACACGAATCCTTCGAACATGTTCCCCATTCGGTAACTGCACTGCAATTTGTCGGGACAGTGCCATTCACCTGTGACCCAGTCCATGGACGTGATTTGGTATTACTGTAACAAGATGTAACCGCAGCGGCCCCAGTATCTGAATTCGGATACGCGGTCGGACACTGGTCACGTGTACTGGTCGAACCATAGTTCACAGTATGTGCCGCCTTATAGTACCCACTGCCCACCGTGGTACACGTCGCATTTGCGGTTGCAACATACGTTCCGGCATTACAACTGATTTGGCATTCGGCCGCTGATGTTTTTCCCGTCTCTGTGTTGGCATCATACCCGGGCGGACACGCAGAACACGAATGCACGTCACCACCTGGACTAAATGTTGCATCGGTGCACATGACACACAAATTACTTGCATTAAACCCAGATATATCCAAATGTTCCCCATTGGTCATCATATCTTGATTTACATAAGCCCCTGGCACCGCATATACAGCTCCTTCTGTCGGCGAAACGGCATATGTAGCCCAATCGCCAGTTTCAGCAGATGCTCTAATATTGATTTTAGGTCGACTTTCTTGCCCTGGCAAACTTGTACAATTATTATTAATTAAACTTATATCATAATTTACTTGGGTACAATTATCTATGCTGGTAAGTCTTTTCAACGGCGCGTATTCAAACCCAGGTGTTAATTCTGGACATGATGAACAACTGTTTATCAGTCCGCCTTCACTGTATGTGCCAACACCACATGGTATACACATATTTTCAATAACATCCTCTGCCGGCATTTCCTGTTTCCAAATACCAACATAACTGCCGGGTTTGGCCGTCCAAACATTTCCTATTGCACAATCACCCCATGTTCCATCAGACGTGGCATAACATTGGATGTCAAACAGTTCGGTTGTTTCTGATGGTGCATCGCAATATTTGTTAGCATCTTCGGCATTTGTAATACCCTGACGGCATTCCGTTAAACTGGCATTTGTTGTTGCGGGGAAATATTCAAACCCCGGGGTTAATTCTGGACATGACGAACATGCGGCCGCAGCCTGGGTTCCACTGCCGGGCTTGTACTTACCGATGCCACATGGCGTCCACACGGCATATAAAGTCATATTTTCAGATCCTGGCACAAAATCATCAAAATCTACAACTTTATCGGATGTGCTTCCCTCTGGTGTCCACCCCTTAAACACATATCCCGCACGATAAAACGATGTTGTATTTCCTTTAACCAATGGGCATGTTGAATTCGGCGTGCAAAGTTCAGGGCTTGGTACACTCCCATCCCCCCCATTCAGGTCATATGTAATTGTAACCTTATTAAATACTGGTGCCGTCTTTCCACCCGCACAGTAATATGAACCATCGGGCTTATTATAGTAAGTATCATAATCCGTACATGGTCTACACGCATTTCCCGCACGTGGTATTGAATAATGTCTGATACTATTATATGACGTCCCCGTATAAGAATACGCCAGATAATATCCCTCCGTACAACTGGAATATTTTCTGTACGTTGGACACGAATACGAACCACTTGGGGTGGCACTGGGGCCGACAACGGTTCCGCCTCCTGGGGCAACAACAGTCCCCCCACCAACAACCGTTGCAGCCATTGCAACGCCAGTATAACCCAAAAATATCAGACACAAAAAACAATGCAGAATTTTTGACATTTAATGTTTCCTACTTCTACTTCTTTTTCCCGTTTTCTATATTTTATGAAAAACAGGGCATGTGTTGCAAGTGAAAAAACGTGTTTTTAATTGCAAAACATAAAAACAATGATAAACTGATACCCGCAGATGAATGGAGCATAGCTGGCATCCGTGCCAGAGGAAAGTCCGGACTGCTTGGGACAGCATACCGGCTAATGACCGGGCGGAGCAATCCGACGATTAGAGCAACAGTGACGAATCGATTTAAAAAATCGGGTGAAACGGGCAATCTCTATGCGCAGCAACCTCGAATAGGTCCCCGACGCATGTCCCATGCATGGGGACGGGTAGAGGGCTTGACATCTTGTGGTAACACATTATGCAGATTAATTATGCTCGCTACCCCGGGGTGGTTGGAAACGACTGGCCCGGGGCAGAACAGAATCCGGCTTACAGTTCATCTGCGAAATCCGCCCCACGGCGGATTTTTTTAGTTACCGGGTACTGGGTAATCGTATGTATTTGTATACCTATGATAATAATACACTTACGCACCCACCTTGTCATCGCGAGGGAGTATAACGACCGTGGCGATCCAGTTATAATAGAGTCGCACGCTGATTGCGTGCGGGCATCATTTACTGGATTGCTTCGCGTTGCTCGCAATGACAAGGTTGGGTGCAGGTAAGTATATTAGGATTGTTATACTGAGATATTAAAAATATTTGAAAGGTACAACACCAAATGACCCATAAATAAGTATATGCCATAAATCTATTTGTCATTGCGAGCAACGCGAAGCAATCCAGATACGTTTACTAGTTATCCATGGCTGGCTATTCGTGACTTGTGACCAGTTGTTCGTGACTTGTGTCTTTCCTTTGTCATTGCGAGTGAAACGAAGCAATCCAGTAAATATGCGCGACTTTGATTATAACTGGATTGCCACGCCACTAACGTGGCTCGCAATGAATCCGAGTATGTGAAAACAAGCAATTGCGCAGTTTGAACAAATACGAGGATACGCACAGGGTACGCAGTACCCGAGCGACACATTATGTGACACAAAGATAAATAATGGATTGCTTCGCTACGCTCGCGATGACAAAGGATATACGAGTATCAAGTAGCCAGCAACGAGTAACAAAAAACGGGGCAAATGCCCCGTTTTTTATTTCTTTTCAGAAAAGTCCGCGTCACGCGTACCGTCATCGTTTGGCTTGTTATCATCACCACCCGCTGACTGTGCTGCTTCTTGGGACGCTTTATATACCGCTTCGCCCAGTTTCATTGACTTTTCGGTCAATGCATCTGTCTTGGCTTTCAGCGATTCCGCCGTCGCATCGGATTTCGCCAATTCGTCGGACAGTTCTTTTTTCGCGTCTTCAATCGCCTTCTTTTCATCGGCACTGATTTTGTCGCCGTGTTCTTTCAACGCCTTTTCAACCGTAAACACCGCGGTTTCAGCGTTATTTTTTGCCTCGGCCAGTTCGCGTTTTTTCTTGTCCGCGTCGGCATTGGCAGCGGCTTCATCAACCATACGCTTGATTTCGTCTTCGCTTAAACCACCGTCGGATTTAATGGAAATCGCCTGTTCTTTGCCGGTACCTTTATCCTTGGCGGAAACGTGCACAATACCGTTTGCGTCGATATCAAATGATACCTCTATCTGTGGCATACCACGTGGGGCAGGGGCGATACCTTCCAGATTAAACTGACCCAACAGTTTATTATCTGCGGCCATATCGCGTTCACCCTGGAACACACGAATTGTCACGGCTGACTGGTTATCTTCGGCGGTACTGAACACCTGGGACTTCTTTGTCGGAATTGTGGTGTTACGATCAATCAGACGTGTGAACACACCACCCAATGTTTCAATACCCAATGACAACGGGGTAACATCCAACAATAATACGTCTTTGACATCGCCCTTTAATACGCCACCCTGAATCGCGGCCCCCAATGCGACAACTTCGTCCGGATTTACACCCTTGTGCGGTTCACGGCCAAAGAATTCTTTGACGGTTTCCTGAACCTTTGGCATACGGGTCTGACCACCAACCAAAATGACTTCATTTATCTGACTCTTGTCCAGGCCAGCATCTTTCAACGCCTTGTGGCATGGTTCAATTGTCTTTTGAATCAAATCGTCCACCAACGATTCCAACTTCGCACGTGTCAATGTTGTGTTAAAGTGCTTTGGCCCGGACGCATCAGCCGTCAAGAACGGCAGATTGATGTCCGTTGACGTCTTGGACGACAGTTCGATTTTTGCCTTTTCGGCGGCTTCCTTTAAACGTTGTAATGCCAATTTATCGCCAGACAAATCAATACCAGTTTGTGATTTGAATTCATCAATCAAGTATTTCAATATACGGGCATCAAAATCCGACCCACCCAATGCAGTATCACCGTTTGTGGATTTAACCTCGAACACGCCATCAACAATTTCCAAAATGGAAATATCAAACGTACCACCACCCAAATCGTACACGGCGATTGTACCATTCTTGTTCTTGTCCAATCCGTACGCCAACGCAGCAGCCGTCGGTTCATTTACAATACGCAGAACATTCAGCCCCGCAATACGACCGGCATCTTTGGTCGCCTGACGCTGTGAATCATTAAAGTACGCAGGCACCGTAATAACCGCATCGGATACGGTTTCGCCCAAATATGCTTCGGCATCCTTTTTCAATTTTGCCAAAATCATAGCGGAAATTTGTGACGGGGCATACTTTTTACCTTCTATTTCAACCCAGGCATCGCCATTGTCGCCCGCAACAATTTTATACGGAACACGTGCGGCAATTTCCTTTACCGCCGGGCTGTCAAAACGCAATCCCATCAAACGTTTGATTTCATAAATAGTGTTTTCTGGATTTGTCACAGCCTGATTCTTTGCCGTGATACCAACCAATTGTTCGCCATTGGACGTCATCGCAACAACAGACGGTGTTGTGCGTTGTCCTTCGGCGTTTTCAATTATTTTTGGATCACCACCGTCCATGAAAGCCATGGCGGAATTAGTTGTACCCAAATCGATACCTAATACTTTTCCCATTTTTCACTCCTTGCAAACTGTTTTCTTTTTACTGATTTACCATATAGTGAACACTAAAAGCGTTTTCAAGGCCACAGGAAAAAAATAATAATAAAAAACCGTCCATAAGCGGACGGTTTTCAAAAATATCACAAATTGATTATTTTTTTGCATCAGCCGCTGGTGCCGCTGCCGCCGCTTGCGGTGCTGCTGCTGCCGCAGGCTTTTGCGTATCTTCATCCGGCATTTTTCCGCCAATTGTTGCGAATGCCAATTCCGCCTGGTGCAGTCCCAGTTCAACGCCATTTGGCAAAACCAAATCTGAACCGTGTACGGAATCACCAATACTCAAATTAGTCAAATCAATTGTAATTTTTTCTGGAATATCATGAACCAAACCGCGCAGTGCAACCTTGCGCACGGCAAAGTTCAATACACCACCCAGTTTCAAGCCCTTGGAAACATCGGCATTAATAACCTCTACGGGTACGCTGACGCTGACAGGGCGTTTAACATCAATACGTTTAAAATCAACGTGAACGACATTATCGGTCACAGGATGATACTGAATATCCATCAACATGGCATCTTCTTGGCCATTTGCGGTATCGATTTCAAATAATTTTGTACGCAAACTGGGGGTTTGCAACAACATTTCAAAATCACGACCATTTAATTCAATTGCCACAGGTGCCTTTTTTTCGCCATAAATGACAGCGGGGATATTCTTGTTTTTGCGAATGCTACGTGCGGCCCCCTTGCCGGCAGCGTTGCGAATTTCTGCTTTTAATTTAATAGACATTTTTATTCCTTTTATTTAATGCTTGCGCAACCTCCAAGGGTGTCACGCGGGCCATATTATTTACTAAAATTATTGAAAAATCAAGGTTTTTATTCGTCACCACGTTTCATTATCAAAAAACGCGCCCGACCATATGTTTTATCACGTAAAATATTCCACCCCTGTGGTACAGGCATTGGGTTTGTGGCCTCTTGTTCCCAAATCAAAATCGCGCCACTTTTTGCGCATCGCGACAAAGCGCGTACAAACGCGGCCCCGTCATCCGCCATATCATACGGCGCGTCAACAAAAATCAAATCCGCATCAGCACCATATTTTTTTACCGCCCCAATTGCATCAGTTTGTTCCGTGGTTGCGACAACGCCAACATTCAGCAACGCCAAATTACGACGAACTGTTTTTATAGATTCAGGTGACACATCAGTAAATACGACCCGCGCATTTGGACACCGCGACAAACATTCCAAACCAAACGCCCCACTGCCGGCAAAGGCATCCCAAACAGTAAATTCATCACCATAATTAATCAATCCGCCCGCCAGCATATTAAACAAAGCCGCCCGCGCACGATTTTGTGTTGGCCGCGCGCCATTTGGTAAATATAATTTACGTCCCTTGAACCGCCCTGAAATAATTTGCAATTTTGAATCCATGCGTTACAGTGTACATCATGACGTTTATGAAGCAAGCCTTAAATTCCGCAATTCGTGCACAATCGCACGCAGATGTACCAATTGGCGCGGTTATTGTCCACAACGGTCAAATAATCGCCCGTGGTGAAAATATGGTGCAATTGAAACAAAACCCGACATTACACGCCGAAATAGTCGCCATTAACCGCGCATGTAAAAAACTGGGGACAAAATTTTTAGATGATTGCGATATATATATCACCCTGGAACCATGCGCAATGTGCGCCACTGCAATATCCTTTGCCCGAATCAGGCACGTATATTACGCGGCCGCGGACGAAAAGGGCGGGGGCATTGCCCACAATGCCAAAGTATATGAATCAGACCGGCACCTGTGGCGACCGAATGTAACCCAAATTCCTGAATACGCGGATGAATCCGCAACACTGCTGCGCGAATTTTTCATCGCACGACGCAAAAATAAAAACGGCGAATAAAATCCGCCGTTTTTTATATCAGTCAACCAAACTGCGCCCGGTCATATCTGATGGTTGTGGTAACCCCAGTAATTTTAACATTGTCGGTGCAATATCCGCCAAACCGCCATCATGCACACTGTGCGGATTGTTTGACACCACAATAAAGTTCACCGGATTTGTTGTATGCGCCGTCCAGGGCAGGTTGTTTTCATCATCCCACATTTTTTCGGCATTTCCGTGGTCTGCGGTAATCAAAACAGTTCCGCCCAATTCCAGCACCGCTGGCACCAAACGCGCCAACTGGATATCTAAAAATTCCATCGCGCGGATTGCCGCGTCTTCTTTGCCAGTATGACCAACCATATCGCCATTTGCGTAATTTAAAATCACCACATCAAATTGTGATAATTTGGTCAGCAAAGCGTCTGTGATTTCACGCGCGGACATTTCTGGTTTTAAATCAAACGTTGCAACATCGGGCGACGGAATCAGAACTTTTTCACCACCGTCAAAATCTATATTGCGTTCCGCGTCAAAAAAATACGTTACATGATTATATTTTTCAGTTTCTGCGATACGCAATTGCGATTTTCCATGCGCGGCCAACACATCGCCCAACGTATTTTCAACCGCCACATCCGGCAACAGGGCGGGGCATAATTCATTCAATCCTTCGCCATATTGTGAAAAGCACAGCATCTTTGCACCAGTTTTCAAAATTGCACGAACAATCTGGCGCGCGCGGTCACTGCGGTAATTACCGAACAAGAATCCGTCGTTCGCACTGATTGGAACATCGCCGTCAATCACGGTTGGGCGAATAAATTCGTCGGTTTCACCACGATTATATGCCGCGCGCAGTGCCGCATCTATGTTCTGCGCATGATATTCGGATTCAGCGCGCGCAATTGCATTAAATGCTAATTCCGTTCTGTCCATATTTTGATTTCTGTCCATGGCATAATACCGCCCAGACAAAGTTCCAAAAACGGCCCGCCCATCCGCCAGATATGGCGCCAAAGCATCTTTTATCATTGCAACATATTCTGGGGCGGACTGGGGCGGTGTATCACGCCCATCTGCGATAAAATGAATACACAGCCGCAATCCAGCATCCAAAACCCGACGTGCAATATTCATCATATCATGAATGTCGGCATGGACACGTCCGTCGGACATCAGTCCCGCCAAATGCACAATTCCCCCGTCTTTACGCACAGATTCAATAAACGTGCGTAACGGGATATTTTCGTCCCAATTTTCCAATTGAAACCGCCGCAGGAATTGATTTACAACCCGGCCAGCCCCAATGGTTATATGTCCAACTTCTGAATTACCCATTGTTCCATCGGGCAATCCGACCGCCGGCCCACTGGCATTCAAATAAGAATGCGGATAATCATTTAATAATTTATCAAAGAATGGCATATTCGCCATTGTCACCGCGTTATGCGCGCCGTCTGGCGCAACACCGACACCGTCCATAATACATAAAACCAATGGTTTTGTCATATTTTCCAGTCCCCCATGTTTTTACTGCAAAAATGTAGCATAACAGTTTTTTGATTGCAAAAGAAAAAGAAAAATTGTATAAATTTGTATACCTAGGAAGTATTTCTTAACCAACAACAAAGAGATAAAACGACTATGAGTGGGAAACCTTTTGAACCAACGGCTATTGACAAACACATTGGTCAACGCGTGCAATTGCGTCGCGTCATGATGGGTTTATCGCAAAAAGATTTAGCAAAAATTTGTGGTGTCACATTTCAGCAAATTCAGAAATACGAAAGTGCGGGAAATCGCATTTCTGCATCACGGTTATTTGAATTAAGTTCCGCCCTGGAAACACCTATATCGTTTTTTTTCCATGGATTACCTGGATACATGCCGGAACCGAACCGCAGCGGTCGCATTACGCCACGTGTATCTGAACAAAAATCAAATGATCCGTTGGCTAAAAATGAATCATTACAGTTAATAAATTTATATTGGAAACTGCCAAACGATGAACAACGTGCAACAATTATGAATATGTTACGCGCACTGAATGGCATTGAATAACCATATAAAAAACATCATAAAATTAAATCCCCCCAAACGGGGGATTTTTATTGGCTTAATACATTCTAAAACCACTGCTTATACTTGTATTCACATTATTTGAACCACTATTACCACCAACACCACCAGTATATGGTCCAACGGTAAGTCCTGATGTTTCTGTCGGTCGTAACCATGTTTGGGGATTAGTTACCATCAGCAACAGTAGCAACATCAACATCAGCAACAATAGGAGTTGCAAGACCACCAGAATATACTCCTGTCACTCTAATGGCAGTGTTAGTATTACTTGTTGTTTTGGCCCATACACAATCAGAATAAGAATATTGGTCTGGTTGCGTCCAACATTGTTCAATAATCGGCGTGGATGCACTTTTTCCTGGGCCAAACTTTAATCTGTCCCAATCCAGTACGGTTGCTGGCACACATTTACTGGACATTCTGTTAAATATTTGCCCCACATCACAACGAACGCAACGACCATATTTATCAATACCATTACGTACATCGTCATCCATGCCGCAATCAATACACGTTGGTCTGACAATGTTATTTGGGTCAAACCCGTAACCGGCCTGTGAACATATTATTCCCTGGCATCCATCGGTATCAAAATAGTGCAGTTCCATTGTGCTTGAATCAAATGCATCCAAACTGGCATAACTTGCATTTTTGGCATTACATGTTTTGTCGCTTTCCATGGCCTCAGTTACGGCACATAATGATTCATCAACTGGTATACAGTCAGAATTATTAAAGTTAGGTTCATACCCCGACGCGCACAACAAAGTCTGTGTTCCAACAGCATACGCAACAACACGACCAGGGCCATAATTCCACCCTTTGTACCCCCCTTTGCAGGTAGAATTGCTACTGTTATTTTGTTTCTGCACCTTCGAAGGATCATATCCAGCCCGAACAATAAATGGTTGCACTTTAACCCCATGCTCACTGGGCAACCAACCTATTACCCCCAAAACCATATCATGTTCACGTGGCGAACATCTAACCGAACGACAAGACTTTCCCTCGCATCGTTCTTTATGCCCTGCAACAAACATGGCCACACTATCTTCTACATCACGCACTGAATTTTGGACACTAAATTCTTCACCATCAAAATTCGCTTGTTTAACTGTGTTCAAATTACACGATGACACTGTGGTTTCCTGGCAACCCTCACCAGAATATCCTGATTTACATAACCAAAAACAATTCTTGGAAGCACTCGATGAAACCTCGTAATAACGTGTTATATATGGTTTATCCCAACCAACTTTTGACCATTCCCATCCACCGCTTTTATCACCACCAATAATCGTTGGGCACAAATATGCCCCATTTTCATTCAATTCGCGCGCAATCAACATAGAAAAACCACGAACATAAGCATTGCCACCAACCTTACATGGATTATTTTTCACAATACACTCTTCAAAGTCATAAGAATCATTAATTGCACACTCTAGTCTTTCGGGTCCAATTGCCGCGAACTTATGTTCGCCTTCGCCCAAGTACATGGCGCCACACGTATCCCAACCCGATGGCACCCCCCAAGAACTGGCATATTGACTGGCATCCCACGCATATGCATTGGCGGAACAAAGTATAATCATTACAAAAATCATCAACTTCTTTGTCATGTTTAACACTTATTTTATTGATTTTCAAAGTCCTTGCGCGACATCCCATTTACTGAATGCGAAATTGTATCAACTGAATACGAAATTGTATCAGCGGAAAGCGCATAACATGTACCATTTTCATAATATCCGTCCAACGCACTTTCACACTGTTGTGCATACCATTCTTCGTTCAATACACATTCATTACGTGATTCATTATATGTTGCAACATTCGCACCATACAAATTATTGTAATCCAAACAACGTACCTGAATTGTGTTTTCTGCGCATTGACCGTATGACAACCCATATCTGGCACCATCACCGGCGGATGTGGCCTCGTTAAAATTGGTCAAACGTATACCAAATACACTGGTATAAAATTCTGTAAACGGCGTTGCATTTGACCCCAGTGCACCATATGTTTCATCATTTTCATAAATCCAATAACCACCCATTTCTTCACACTGTTCAGACAAACTGCCCAATAATGCATCATCAATATCACTTATCATATTGTCAACCAACCCATCAATATCCATGGTCAAACGATTTCCACCCGCCGCACAGTTTCTGTTTGCAAACGCATTCAAAGTTTGTTCCAAATCATTCCTGGATAACCCAATACATCCGTATGGATACACATTTTCACTGTTTGACGGCGTGCACAATTCGGTGGCGTAATTTTGCAGTGCGGTTTCACACCCCTCGTTAATACGTGTGGTATCCACAGAATCAACAAACTGTAACAACGCCGTTAATCCACAACGATCATTGGCGGCTTCACCGGTTAAACTGCTACTGTTATTACCGCTGCCAGCAACTAATCTGCCGTTGCCGTCAAAATCACAGCCGTCAGTGTTTCCATACAATGACGCACATGCAATAACCTGGTCCTGGCACATTGAACGTGCGGCCGCCGCACTTAATGCCCCGCTGTACTGTGCGGTTGTTGTATCAAAATCGCGCAAAGCCCCCATTTGTGTATCATAACATTCTGCCATTGTGCTGACACACGACATTTTTACTTCTTCTATTTTTTCATCCTGGGCCTGGGCAATTTCAATAATTGCCTGACGCTTGAATTCATTCCACACAATATCCGATATATCACGACATGAATCCAATGCGGTTTCAGCGAACATCTTTTTTGATTCCAGGAAATTATCATACCCGGAATTAGAACTAAGTATATTATCTTCAAATCCGCTATCTGTAACACCAGGCAGGGTTATTGTATTTGCCAACTGGAATAAACGTGGCGAATAAATTGGATCACCTGTCGTCGCGTTTATATACGCCCCGGTCGGGTCCAAGCACCGAACATAATTTGCCCCACACGCCACATCGGCCAACATTGCACTGCGAACACTTTCCAAACATTCGTTAACATCGGCTGAATTATGTGATTGATATTCTTCCAGGCGGGCTTCGCGCAGGTATTTTTCCGCCGTACGTACCGTTTGTTCCAAACTTTCTTTTTGTGAATTAATATTGCGTTCATAAATATTACAATCCTGGGTAATCATGATACTGTACGCACTGCGCGCCATGGTTAACACCGCATTGTTTTCACACGAATCAGCAATTAATTGCATACATTGTTTGCTGGCTTCGGAATATAATTCTTCACCGGTCAAAGTGGACAAATCAACCCCGGTCGATGAATCAAATATAGAATTACCACCATCGCCCCAAATATCCCCCAAATCAGATGTAAAATCAACCGTCAATAATCCCAATGAATTATTTGTATTGCCCGACGAAGACGATACATTCCCAGATAACAAATCATCAATTTCCGCCAACATTTCGCCCGCGGCACTGGTATCACGCTTAATCGCATTTTCGCCCTCGGTCGCGGTGTACATGGCATTAACTTCTTCGGCGGACAAACCAACCGCAGTCAAATTATTATCCTGAAATTGCGCCAACAAATCCAACGCTTCACTAATTGCATTTTCAGTATTACGGAATTCATTATATCGTGCGCTGCAAACACATCTGCGATATGTGTCATTTGCGTTGGCGCAAAATTGATCCATGCATGTGGCGTACGCCTGGCGACATTCGGCATATCCACCACCAATCGCATCAATATCTGTAAATACCGCCGTTGCACGTGCAGTCGCCGCACGCGACGCCCCCACCACAGAATTATTTGATGCCGCGCGCGCCGTACTGGCCGGATTATGCGTTGCACCACGCACAACATTTGACGCCGCCGCACGTGATGTTGTTGCACTGCGCGCAGATGATGTTACCGTTGGCGCGGATGCCATTTGGCGCACCGTTCCACTGCGTCCCGTAACAACCGTTGTTTTTGACGGCTGATTAACCGCGGCGCGCGATATTGTCGTACTGGGCCGTGTGGCGGTTGTCGCACTGCGGGTAACGGTTGCCGACGAACGGCCACTGGTTGTCGCACCAGATTCAGATTTGTTGGAATTAACATTGACAACACGATCACTGTTTCCGCGTGATGTTGCCCCCGCCGTCACAGCCGACGAATTCATAACATTTGACGACGTGGCCCGTGGGTTAGGGGCCTGGTCTGCAACCGCGGTAAACGTGGCCAATACCGCCGCAAAAACAAATGGTATTTTGCAAAAATCAACAAAGCATGTTTTCAAATTTTACATCTCTCTGTTTACATTTTATCATTTTTTGCCGATGTTAATCAACAATCAATTTACTCTATGCAACAATTTACTGCATTTTTTACCCAATCACCCAAACGACGAACGGCTGATTTAGATTCAGCAACCGTTGGTGTGTTATTTGCTGATGCGTTCACAGATTTTTTTTCATTATCAACGACACATTTTGCATATACTTCTGGGGCGACTTGCTTTACGCCAGTCAAATCAATTAAATCCATATTTATTCCCCAAAACAGTGAATACAATTCATACGATTTATTAAATAAATTATATGCGTCCTGGGTATTACCGGCGGACAAAGCCTTGGTTCCGACCTCCATAATACGCATGGATGCCGCCAACAAATGCTTTGATATGCACCAAACTTCGCCATTTTCAGACGTTGATTTTTTTACGATACGCGCCATTAATTCTTTGCGCATGTCCCGCACGGTATTTATTAAATCATAAAAGCCTGTTTTTTGTGTTTTTGCACCACTAAAGAAAAAGTGTTCTTCCAGCGAAATCAGATTCATTAACGCGATGGATAAATCCTGGTCAGACGACAAATCCAACGGGTTAACTTTCTTTGACGCGTCAACTTTTGCGACCATTTCTTCCAGCGTCATTTTGGGCGCGCGCGTTTTCTTTCCTGAATTCGCAGTCTGTGTATTTTTTTCCGATTTTTTTGCCATAATTTTCCTTCCTTTATATAAAATTTATTTCTACATCGTGATAAACCAGAATATTATTGTCGCCACAATTAAAAAAGATAATGGCACCACAACCTTTTGAAATGCGAATTTTGCATGCCCACCATTATCGCGCTTTATCTTTACATACCAACGCGCCCCCAGATAGAACGCAATCGTACCAACAATTACACCCAACAGGAACTTGTCAATTCCCCACAGCGTCGCCGCCCCAAATTCCATACTGGGCAGTGCATAAACCGCCGCCAACAGCCCATAATACACAACAAACGGAACAACAATCTGCCAAAAAACACTTTTCACATTATGCTTTTTTAACCAACCAGCCGTCCAGAAAAACAGCGACAAAGTCAAACCACCGGCCCAAATTCCAGTAATTACATCATCGACCCCCAATAAACGCATGCCTTCCAGTCCGGCACCAACTGCAACCGTGCAAACCGGACATACCGCCATTGCAGCCGGCATTAACATAACAACAGCCAACGCAGCAAAAAGTATTTGTGAAACCATTCTTTTCATAATTTTTCCCCTGTTAATTAATTCAGTTTTTAACATCGTACAAAAATTCTTATTATTCGGTCAATATGATTTTATCACGCCACGCATGTGCGCACTGCGGGCACGTGGATTATTATTCAGTTCCGCCACATCTGGCGTAACCGCGCGCATCGGCATAAATTGCGCAGACGCAACGGTTGGCAAACGCGGGTCGCCGGCGGGCGTTGTCCATGTACGGAAAATATTTTTTACAATGCGATCTTCTATTGAATGGAAAGTCACACAAACGCATTTCCCGCCAACATTCAAACGTGCCGGCACCGCATCCAATGCGCGCATTAATTCACCCATTTCATCATTTACCGCAATGCGCAGGGCCTGAAACACCGGGGCCACATCATGCGGATTATGAATTAAATTCTTTAATTCAAATGTAGTTTTTGGGGCAGCATCCTTAATTACCCTGGCCAAAACAGTACTTTTTTTCACATCACCGAAATCACGCAAAATTTTTGCTAATTCGTCCACAGACACATTTTGAATTAAATCAGCCGCACTTTGGCCCGCCCCAGACATACGCATATCCAACGGCCCATCACCACGAAAAGAAAACCCGCGCGCGGCAACATCAATCTGCATAGACGAAATACCCAAATCAAACACAATTGCATCATACGTTTCAGACAAATCAGCAATATGCGAAAAAGGGCGGGGTATAAAAGCAAACCGGCCTGGGAATTCCGCCCCCATTTGTTCCGCGTCCGCCACAACATTTGGATCACGGTCAAACGCGGTTACGCGCGCCCCCGCATTCAAAAAAGCACGTGAATACCCACCGGCCCCAAACGTTGCGTCAATAATATTACGCCCCGCAATATCCCCCAATGCATCCATCACAGCGTTTAATAATACTGGTATATGTTTCATTATTCTATTTCAACCCTTATCCCCAGATTAACAAAGTCATTTGCGGTTGTCGCCCCCAATTCAACCCCACCAGGCAAAGCCATCGCCGCAACTTTATCCCCAGCATGCAAATTTAACACCACCCGCGTTGTCCCCGCACGCAATGCCTGTAAAGCCTTTTTCACATCGGATAATACGCCACCATCATAAATATCCAGGGTTATTTTTTTTGCTATTTGTGCCACCCATTGCGTCAACGGCATAATAGAATCCACAAACACCGATACCCTGTCATCACGACACGACGTTTTTCCCGAAATTAATACCAGTGTTTCCGTGCTTAAAATCTGGGCAAATTCAGCAGCAGATTGTCCGAACGCCACCGCATCTATATTACCAAAACTGTCGGACGCGTTAATTGTAATCATATCTTTACCGGCCTTGGTCCGACGACGTGAAAAAGAACTGACAGTTGCGGCAATATGTACCGGTTTTCTGTCACCCAGTTCCGCCAACGTCGCACTGGTGGCCAATTTAGCCCGGCTGATTAAATGTTTATACTGATCCAACGGATGGGCCGAAATATAAAAACCCAACGCAGACAATTCATTTTCCAAACGTTGCGCGAATGTCCATGCCGGTGTGTTTGGCAAATTCTTTTTCAATCTGTCTTCGGCGACATCATCTTCAACCGTATTTGCAAACAGTGATAAAGAATTCGCACCATCACGTGATTTAGACGCATACGATAAAATCGCATCAGCATTCATAAATATTGCCGCACGATTTGGTTCCAAAGAATCCAGAACACCGACCTTGGCAAATGCTTCTAATATACGTTTGTTCATAATCGTTGCACACCGCTTTGCAAAATCGGTCAGGTTTTTAAATTTTCCATTTGCATTACGTTCCGCAACAATCGCATCCGTTGCGACGGTCCCCACACCCTTTATTGCGGCCAGTGCATAAATAATTTTGCCACCCCGCACAGTAAACAACGATTCGCTTTCATTAATATCAGGCGCAACAATTTGAATTCCAAAATTCGACTTTGCATCGTCAACAAACAACGCCAACTGGTCCGTATCATTCAGGTTACTGGACATGGACGCAGCCAAAAATTCAGGTGTATAATTCGCCTTTAAATACGCGCACTGGTTTGCAACAATCGAATAAGCCACCGCATGCGATTTATTAAATGCATATTTTGCAAATTCCTTAAATTGTTCCCACAATGCTTTGGCCTGGTCCCGGTTCAGTGTTTGTTCTTTTTCGCATCCGTCATAAAATTTTCCTTCCAGTTCATCCAACATCTTGGCAATTTTTTTACCCATTGCCTTGCGCACGTTGTCCGATTGGCCACGTGTAAACCCGGCCAATACACGCGTCAATTGCATAACCTGTTCCTGGTATACGATAATACCATATGTTTCCTTTAAAATAGGTTCCGCCCGCGGATGAACGTATTCTATTTTTTCTTCGCCGTGCATACGTGCGATAAATTGTGGAATAAAAGCAATTGGCCCAGGTCGGTTCAATGCATTCAATGCCGATATTTCCAAAAAACTGGTCGGATGCATTTTACGCAACGTCTGCTGAACAAACGGGGCATCGAATTGGAATATGCCTTCGGTCAGACCCGATTGCCATAATTTCATTGTTTTTGGATCATCTGTTGGAATTTTATCCAAATCTATATTAATTCCGCGCGTTTGCTGAATTAATTTTATGGCATATTTTAATATTGCCAACGTTTCCAAACCCAAAAAGTCAAATTTGATTAACCCAGACGATTCCAAATAATGTCCATCAAACTGACATGACGGCAACGCATTTGCTGGATCACGATATACCGGCGCAATTTTAGTTGTTGGCCGGTCGCCAATAACCACACCACATGCATGCTGGCCCAAATTACGCAAAGACCCCTCTAATTCTTCGGCAATGGTGACAACCTTGTTCATGTCTTCATCGGTCTGTAACACCATTTGAATTTCAGGCGATGCATCTACGGCATCTTTTAATGTTTTTGCATCCTGGGGTATCAGTTTAGACAATCGGTCAGATTTAGAATAAGGTATTCCATACACGCGCCCAATATCACGAATTGCACCACGCGCCTGTAAACTGCCGAACGTAATGATTCGACAAACGGAATCATGTCCATATTTATCACAAATATACGCCAACACGCGTTCAATACCCGTCGGTTCAAAATCCACGTCAAAATCAGGCATTGAAATACGGTCAGGATTCAAAAATCGTTCAAACAGCAATCCATATTTCAACGGATTAACATGCGTTATCCCCAACGCCCACGCAACAATTGACCCGGCCCCTGAACCACGCCCAGGCCCAGTTAAAATATCATTGTGACGACACCAATCAATATAATCTGCAACGATTAAGAAATATCCAGGGAACCCCATATTTATAATTACGCCCAATTCAAATTCGGCCTGTTCATAATATGGTTTGGTATCTGTAATTCCATGCTGGGCCAATTTTTTAGCCAATCCGTTCATGGTATTGTCGCGCAGCATTTGACATTCTTGTTCCAAATCATCACCAAAACGTGGCAACAATGGTTTTTCATGCACATTCACCATAAAACCACACCGATTGGCGATAATGACCGTGTTTTCGATGGCTTCGGGTAAATCAGAAAACAATTCAGCCATTTCATCAGCGGACTTAAAATATTGTTCAGATGATTTACGCGGACGATTGGGGTCAATAACCTTGGTCTGGCCCAATACGCAACTTAATGCATCTTCGGCCTCGTAATCATGTGGCGTGGCGAATTCAACATCATTTGTTGCGACAATTGGTATATTCATTTCCAACGCGATTTTCAAAAATTCAGGTTCTGTTTTTATTTCATCGTCCAAACCGTGCCGCTGAATTTCCATATAAAACCGGTCGCCAAAAATATTATACAGTTGTTCTGCATATTGGCGTGCCTGGCCATTTTGTGCATTTAAAATCGCCATACCAATCGGACCAGTATGTGCCCCCGACAGACAAATCAACCCAGAACTGTGCGTCGCCAATTCATCAAACGTAATATACGGCCCCAAATGGTGATTTTCCGTACGCATATACATAATACGGCTTAATTCGCACAAATTTAAATACCCTTCATGATTTTGCGCCAACAAAACAATACGCGACAACGCGCTTTGCCGCAATATTTTCGGGTCAGCATTATGCTGATTCAATGTGATTTCAGTTCCTATTATTGGCTGAACCTTGTTTTTCGGCATGACGTCTGAAAATTCAGCACACCCAGACATCATATTTGTATCAGTCAATGCGCACGCAAACATATTATTTGCAATACATAATTCAGGAATTTGCTTGATTTTCAGCGTTCCTGCACCAATAGAAATCCGCGAATGCGTACGAAGATGAATAAATTGATTTTCCATGCCACGACAATAGCAAAAAAAGTCCCACATGGGCAACCGCAAAAATAAAAATTTTTTATTATAAAAATTTCACGCAATCTTTATTACGAATTATCCGATTTATAATTCATGCACCATCCAATGTCGGGGGATATAATTATTATTTTTAACACGCATTATGCCATACCATACACTATATTTTGCCAACATAAAACAATAAAAAATCCCGTCATTTACGGGATTTTTTTACATAACCTTGCCCTGGGTTGGGTAAAAAGTTAACTGAATTTTTTCCCATTTATCAAATTCATTTTCTGGCAACATTGTAAACGGTTGGCATACATTTATCGCACTGCGTATAGTGTCCAAAACATACGCAAACGCTGGATCTGTTTCAGCACGCGCAGCGGATTCAAACCATACATCACGCACAGTACCATTACGACGCATTGTCAAATGTGCCACTGCACGAATGTCGCCAATATCCGCGCGCGATGTATCAATCGTCCAACACCGCGTCATCGCGACACGCAACGCATCAACCACTGAAACAGTCAGCGTTCTGTCCAACGATACAACTTCACGATTTACACGAACAACAGTCTTTTTCTTTTTGGGTTTTTCTTTTGTTTCAGACACCTGGTCATCAGTGTTTTCTTTTTCAACTGGTTTTACAACGGGTTCTGGCAATTCCTGAACATTTTGTTGTTCAGTAACCAAACTGGGCGCAATGATTTGTTCTGGTTCTGATTCCACGGGTTGGGGGTCATTATTTTCAGGTTGCGCCGGCACATCAACAGACGGTGCGGGTTCAACATCCACTGATTCTGTCGCAACATCTGGTTCAGGTTCCATATCGGCATTTACATTATGCAAAACCGTTTCATCACCAGTAACACGCACATTTGCCAAATCTATTTCCAATATTTCAATTCTGTCTGGGGCAACCAATTGCGCACGATTTACAACAACCGCAAACGACGTTACCATTATTGCAAACAATGCCAAATGCCCGCACACAGACATTAAAAAGTTTTCTGATGAAAAACGGGTGTCAAACTTCATATCCTTGCCCCGGGCTTAGTTATTATCAATTTGTGTACGCAAACCAACGCGTTGGAAACCCGCATCTTTTAACTGACCCATAATGGCCATAACCGCGCCATAATCTGCGGCGGCATCACCACTTATCATAATTGTCAAATCAGGATTTTCCCCACGCATGGCCACAACACGCCGCACGGCATCATCGCGGGACAATTCTGTTTTTCCAACATAGTAACGTCCCGCCGCATCAACGCTGATTTGTATTGCATGATCGTTACCCGTCAATGCCGAATTTCCGGCACGTGGCAAATTTAAATCAATACCGGTTGTCAACATTGGTGTTGTAACCATAAACACCGCCAGCAACACCGTCATAATATCAATCATCGGCGTCAGTGAAATATTGACATCGGTATTTCTGTTTCTTCTGCGTGTCATGTTATATGACCCTTATTTATGCTTGTTATTAAATTTTCCAGCCTTTATTTCTTTGACACGTTCTGTCAAAATATCATACAAGTTGTCAGATTTTTTGCTGAAATATTGATACGCAATCGCCGCCGGCACCGCCGCAATCAATCCCAACGCCGTTGTTCCCAACGCAGTTGCCAATCCCGGTGCAATAACGCCAATTGACACCGATTGATTCACACCAATTGATGCAAAAGAATCCATTACGCCCCAAATTGTTCCGAACAGTCCAATAAACGGCGCAACATACGACACCATGGATAAAAACCATAAATTTTTATCAAATGGACGAATCAACTTGTCCGCAATCAAGGCCAAATTATCACCATTTTTAATCTGAACAGGATGTTTTTTTTGAAAATGCCACAGACGTATTTTTTCAATAATAACCGCCCATGATATAACACTGCCCAATATTAAAACCAACGATATAAACAACGTCATCCAATCACCGGTAAACAACGTCGTCAAAGAAAAAGCATTTGTCATTACTAAATCCTTATTTTTTAATTATTCCCTAAACGGTTCCGCGACACTGTCAGGTATACGTTTTGGCTGCATGTTTGCACCTATATACGCCGCCGTCCCCGACAGTATAGCACAAATCACACCATCTTTCACGAATTTTTGTTCAACAGACAACGAAGCCGCCCCCAATTTAGTCACAGTCGTTTCCACCACAACCGTATCAGCCAAAAACAATGGGTGAATATACCGTATACTTAAATTCCGCACAACAAACCCAACATCACCATCTGGGAACCGAATACCACGCAGTATATCCATACGCGCCCGTTCCGCAATTTCAATATAACGCCCATGGTATACAATTCCACCGGCATCAGTATCTGCATACGCAATAGCAAATGGAAATTTATGAATTTTCATAATCAAACATCCTTTTTTAATAAAAAAATGAAATTATTTAACCAATCCCAAATGCGCATACCCCGCATCGGTTACAATACGTCCACGTGGTGTACGCTGAATAAATCCCAATTGCATCAAGTAAGGTTCTATGACATCTTCAATCGTATCGGCGGGTTCAGACAATGCCGCGGCCAAATTTTCAATTCCGACCGGTCCACCGGCATAATGCTTTACTATTGCATTCATGTATTCACGATCCAATTCATCCAACCCACTGGCATCAATATGCAATTGCACCAACGTTGTTTTGATTGTATCTGCTGAAATTCCGTCACGTCCCAACGCAGTTGCAAAATCGCGGGCGCGCTTTAACAATCTGTTTGCGATACGCGGTGTTCCACGGGCACTGCGTGCCAACATAATGGCCCCATCTGAATCAATTGGCATTCCCAAAATATTTGCACTGCGCATTATTATTTTTGCCAAATCATCATTTGTATAAAACGACAATCGTAAATCAATTCCAAACCGGTCCCGCAATGGATTAGACAACAACCCGGTACGCGTTGTTGCCCCAACCAATGTAAACGGGGGCAGGTCAATCCGCACACTTTTTGCGGACGGCCCTTCGCCCAGCATGATGTCCAATTTAAAATCTTCCATTGCGGAATACAAAACTTCTTCGATTGCGGTTGGCAAACGATGAATTTCATCAATAAACAGAACATCCATTGGTTCCAACGATGTCAATATTGCCGCCAAATCCCCCTGTTTGGTCAACATTGGTGCCGCAGTTGCCCGGAAATTAGTCCCCAATTCATTTGCCACAATATGGGCCAGGGTGGTTTTTCCCAATCCCGGCGGACCATACAGCAACACGTGATCCATTGCTTCCCCCCGGGTTTTAGCCCCCGATATAAACACCCCCAGATTTTGTTTCAGTGCGTCATGCCCAATAAAGTCCGACAACGTACGTGGACGAATTGATGCCGCCATTTCATCTGGTATATTTGGGTCTAAAAATCTATCTGTATTTTGCATTCGACAATCACAACAATTTATTATCTGCATTTTCACGGCCGACATATGCCTTTAAATCATTATACATCTGGCGCAAATCGGCGGGTTGTGAATATGATTCATCTGAATTTTTTACACGAATTGTTTCTAAATCAATTTGGGCCTGTTTTTTCAAAACCTGGGTTAAATGCGTGGCAAAAGCCTTGGCATCATCAGATTCATTTGCCCCCTGTAACAGCAATCCACGGTTCGGGCGCGGTGACAGAAACGCAAAATCCGACACGGACGGATCAGGCGACACCAAAACGAATCCAGAAACCTCTGGCCGTCGCATCATGGCCTGTAAAACATACCATGCCCCCAATTGGTTACCTGCCAACCATATTTTATCACTGTCTTCATTTTTGTTTTGAATCCAATCAATTACGGTTGCAATGTCCAACATGTTATCAGCGGTTGTTCCGATGGCACCTTCGGAATAATTAACCCCGCGATAATTGAACCGCACAACGGAAAATCCAATATCCATAAACGCACGAAACATTGCGTATGACACCCGGTCATTCATATGATGTTTTTGCCGTGGATTCCCAGACAACACCACCGCCAACGGTGCCGACGGCACATCAGATTTATGGTAAACCGCATGCAATTTACCCGCATCACCAGCAATCATAATATCAACCATATTTCGCCTTCCTTGAAATAATTTACTATATTAAATTCTTTAATGATACTTATAGAACAAACCACATGCAATTTTCAACAGAAATTTTTGCTTTGACATAACGGGCGATATTGTTTTAAGATTTATCAAAGAGAAAGAGGGCATTGGATATGGCTAGAAATATTTTAATGGCGATGTTTGCCGGATTAATTGCTTTTAATGCGTACGCCGCATCAGAAACCGAAGAGGTTGTATACGACAACTTTCAAACAATATACACCGAAACCCCGGTTCAATCATACTATGCATATCCGGACGACCCAAACTTTATTCCTGAAACAGAATTCATGAACCGCGCAGACAGCCTGGATTATGATTTTAATATAGAAGAGGCCCGCCAATTTGAATCCATGTTGCACCCTGGGGTTGCATTTGCCAATCGTCCAATGGTTATTTGCCGTAATTTTGGCTGTACACGCTTAAACGACCGCATAACGCGTACTTTTCTGTTTAACAGTTTGGCCAACATGTTCATGATGAACACTCATTCGCGCGTTTATATTTGTGAAGCAGACCCATTTTCGCGCGATTGCCTGCAATCTGGGATATCATTTCCTGTACGCAGTGGTATTGCCAATGCGCTGGTAAAAATCCCCAAGGCCACAATTTCCCAGGTAAACGTTTCCACTGGCCTGTCACGTGCAACAGTTGGAATGACGTACGAATTTTTAGTAAATGGAATTGCACGCACTTGCGAACCAACAATAATGGATATTGTAATTCCCATTAATTCCCAGGCCACATTATCAAACCGCGAATTCGCATGCAACATGACCAGTGACGGAATCAGCAATGTGTCTTTATTGATAAATATTGACTATATTGATTTGGATTATGGCATCCTGGGCGGTTATTATTCACTGGGGATGCAGGGCCCAACAACGGGGGGCGGAACGGGCTATGCACTGTTTAAAACTGAATTCACAACCGGGGGCATGCTGTTCCGCGCCGACGTTGCTGGCGAAGAAGACATGGCCGGCCCCAATGGATTAATGACCATTCAACCGGGCGAATATGCGGTTGAACCGTTAAAAAAGTAAATTCGCACCGGCAAAATTAATGCCAAATGAATAAAACTGTTTTAATTATCGACGACGACGACATGTTGCGCAAAACGTTGGCCCGCGGTTTGCGCGACAATGGTTTTTATATTTTAACCGCAAATTCGGCTGAAACCGGCACAGAAATATTGAAACGCATCACGGTCGATGCCATTGTTTTGGATCGCATGTTGGGCGGCATGGACGGGTTAACATTTTTGCGTCAAATACGTAATAATGGCATAAATATCCCGGTTATAATGTTGACGGCAATGTCTGGGGCGGAAAATGCGATTGATGGCCTGGCTGGTGGCGCAAACGATTATCTGGCCAAACCATTTCAATTACGCGAATTAGTTTTAAGATTAAACAATATTATTAAAAATAATTCAATTCCTGCATCAGAATTACCAGGCGGATTAATTTTCACAGACGAAGAATTTTTTATCACCACCCCCGGCAATTCATCCCAACCGCCACGTATATTACCATTATCTGGGGAAGAAAAAAAGTTGCTGCGCAATCTGACCACACCAATTGGGAATATCGCGCCGGCGGCCCCAATGGTTGCAAAACGCTTGCGCAACAAATTAAATGGTGTATTATCTGATATGGATATAATTACCATACGTGGTCGCGGATATAAACTAATTCATATTCGCCAAACGAACGACAGCAACGGTGACACAAAATGAGATTAATACCACGCAGCTTTTTATGGCGCACAATTTTAATGATTTTAATTCCCCTGATTATAGCCCAGGTTATAATCGCCAACGTGTTTTTTGGCAATCACTGGGCGCGCGTTCATGCAACATTGGCGCGCAGTTTGGCCGTTGAAATCGTTACCATGATGAATTTTATGGACGATGGCAACACCGATGCGGCACGCACCATGGGGCGTGAAATGGGCATAAACGTTTCAATAAATTCAAAACTGAACCGGCCCAGTAAAAATGACAACGATTCACGCGAAGCAGGGCTGTTGGCAAATGAATTATCAAATCGGTTAAAACGTCCGGCCCAAATTTATATTGATAAAGGCAAACGCCTGGTATTTATAGACGTACCGACAAACGATGGAAAAATAGCCACATTTGGTACATCATTATACCGCATTTATTCCACCAGTACCGAAGTGTTCATAATATGGCTGATTGGATCAATATTAATTGTATCAATATTGATTACACCATTTATTATTATGCACACGCGCAGTATTCGTCGCATTGCCAAGGCCGCCGGTCGGTTTGGCCGTGGGCTGGACGCACCTGGATTCCAACCAACCGGGTCCAAAGAAATACGTGAAGCCGCCGCCGCAATGATTACGATGAAGGAACGCCTGAATCGCTATAATCGCACCCGCACAGATATGCTGAACGCGGTCAGCCACGATTTAAAAACCCCGTTGGCACGTATGCGATTGGCCGTGGAAACAGATGCTGCATCTAAAAACGATTTATTACAAGACATCGACCGCATGACGGAAATGGTAAACGGGTACCTGGCATTTGCACGTGGTGAAATTCCTGAAATAGAACAATCTGTTGAATTACCAGCAATGTTAATACGTATCGCACGCGATGCCGCCCCGGATAAAGACATTCAAACAGATTTTCCAAATGAACCGGCCCGCTTTTATGCACGTCCGATGGCGTTGGCACGCGCATTTGGTAACATTATTGAAAACGCGGCACGTTATGCAAACAAAACAATTCGCATAACCGAACATGACAACACAGACAGCATAGAAATTATAATCGAAGACGACGGTCCAGGCATTCCGGACGACAAAAAACGCGACGCAATGCGCCCATTCGTACGTCTGGATGAATCCAGAAATGAAAAAACAGGTGGTACCGGATTGGGATTATCCATTGCGCAAACCGCAATTGAAAACCATGGGGGCCAATTATTCTTGGAAAACAGCGACCTGGGCGGGTTAAAGGTTCGCGTAACATTACCAATATAATTTTGATGGATAACAAAAATGAACTTGTATAAATATGTATCAGAATCAATAAACAAAAAACTGGGGTTCACCGCAAATCTGGAAGTTCCGCGCAATCGCACATTTGGCGATTTTTCAACGAACGCGGCCATGGTTATGGCAAAAAGTGCAGGCAAAAATCCACGCGAATTGGCGGCGGAAATTCTGCCCCAGTTACAGGAATTGGAATTCCTTGCCGATGCATCAATCGCGGGACCTGGATTTATAAACATAAAACTGCGCGATGAATTTATATGGGACGCGGCCGCAAAACCACACAACTGTAAATCTGACACACCAAAAAAGATTGATTTAGATTACGGCGGCTATAACGTGGGCAAGGCATTACACATTGGCCACCTGCGTACATCTATTGTTGGTGACACGTTCAACCGTATTGCAAAACATTTGGGGCACACAACCAAAAGTTACAATCACATTGGCGATTGGGGGCGACCTATGGGATTGATTATCGCATGGATTCTAGAATACGGCATGCCTAAAAACGCGGACGAATTAAACAAAATCTATCCAGAATCCACCGCACGTGCAAAATCAGACGACGCATGGATGGCACGTGCCAAGGAAGTCACCGCTGAATTACAATCAGGCAATCCAGAATATCGTAAAATATATGACGATTTTATGAAAATATCTGTGGGTCAGATGGATATGGTGTTACACCGGTTGAATCTGTTACCGTTTGATGCAACAATGGGCGAACGTGGCGTTGCCCCATATGTTGCCGATACACAAAAAATATTGGCAGACAAGGGATTATTGGTCGAATCCGACGGTGCAATGGTCGTAAACGTTCGCAATGACGATGACACCGCACCAATGCCACCCCTGATGTTCCGTACCAGTTCGGATACCCAGACATACGCCGCGGCCGATTTGTCGGCAATATATTATCGCACTAAAACCGACACGCCGGATATAATTGGCTATTTTACGGATTCGCGCCAAAATCTGCACTTTCAACAGGTTTTTCGTGTCGCAAAAATGGCCGGACTGACAAACGCCGAACTGTTTCACACTGGCTTTGGCGCATTGACGGGTCCAGACGGAAAACCATTCAAAACACGTGACGGTGGTGTTGCTGAATTATTGGATATATTGGATATGGTGAACGATGCCGTTCGCACACGTGTCACAGATACCGGCAAAAAACTGGACGATGATACAATTGCATCAATTGCATTGGCGGCGGTAAAATTCAATGACTTGCTGCACGATGTGCGTTCAGACTATGTTTTTGACCCAAACCAAATCACCAGTTTTGAGGGACGCACCGGTCCATACATTTTGTACACGGCCGTACGCCTGAACAGCGTATTAAAACGGGCAGGGGACACGTCCGATGTTAATACCGTTAAAACACTGACCGATGATGAACGCAATTTGCTGATTGAAACATTGGACTTTGAACGCACGGTGCAAAGTGCGTTTGACAACCGCGCAACAGATATGATTGCAAACTATGCATATGATTTGTGCCAATTGGCGAACAGTTTTTATCACAACTGCCCAATACTGCGCGATGATGTGGACGATGCAACACGGGCGCATCGACTGAAAATAACCCGTATCGCACGCGACACATTGGCCACAGCAATCGATTTAATGGGATTGAAAATCCCAGATGAAATGTAGCCACATAATACGGTACAATAATACCGTATCGATTTTTCTTGACTTTTCTGGTATGGCGGGGCATAATAGTTCCGCTAAATTTTAATAAAAGGTAAAAAACTATGGCAGCGACAAAATCGTTAAAAAAGTGTGAATTGGACGCCAAATGGTATCTGATTGACGCAACCGATTGCACGTTGGGACGTTTGGCGGCATATACTGCGAACATCCTGCGTGGTAAAAACAAGCCGACGTGGACGCCGAATATGGACTGTGGCGATCACGTTATCATCATCAATGCGGACAAGGTTGCACTGTCCGGCAAAAAGGCCGACAAAACCAAGTTCTTTTGGCATTCATTGTGGACGGGCAGTACCAAGGAACGCACCCTGGGCCAGATGCGCAGCGAAAAACCAGAAAAACTGGTTACCAACGCGGTAAAGCGTATGATGGGCCGTCGCACCGCAGTTGCATTGGCGAACAAACGTTTGACCAAACTGCACGTATATGCGGGGCCGGAACACAAACACGCAGCACAAAACCCAATTGTTATAAATTTTGCCGAATTAAATCGTAAAAATAAAAGGGGCGAATAATGACAGAAGCAAAGAAAACTGCGACCAAGACAGCCGCAAAAACAACGAAAAAGGCCGCCCCGGCAAAAACAACTGCTAAAAAAGCGGTGGCTGATGTAAAATTGACCAATGCGACATATGCCACGGGCAAACGCAAAGATTCCATTGCACGTGTATATCTGATTGCAGGCAAGGGTCAAATTATCGTTAATGGCATTCCGATGGCCGAATATTTCCGTCGTCCGGTATTGCAAATGATTATCGCGCAACCGTTTGGCATTACAAAACGTGAAACCGCGTACGACGTTCACGCAATTGTCGCCGGTGGTGGTTTGTCTGGCCAGGCGGGCGCCGTAAAACACGGTATTTCCAAGGCATTGGAAAAAGCCGAACCAGATTTACGCAAAACACTGAAAGCGGCCGGATTCCTGACCCGCGACAGTCGTGTTGTTGAACGTAAGCACTTTGGCCGTCACAAGGCGCGTCGTTCCACACAGTTCAGCAAACGTTAATGCGTATACATATCAAAAATCCGCCCAACGGCGGATTTTTTTATTATGATTAAAAAGTGTATTGCGTTTATAAAAAAACTGTGTATAATCATTCGGCAATTTCATTATTTCAATGGGGAAGCACAATGTTTAAAAAAGAAAAAATCAAAGATTTGCACTATACGGTTAATGGGGTAATATCCGCCACCGAATTACAGGCCGCGGCCGATGAAATTCTGACGGAATACGGGAAAAAGGCTAAAATGCCGGGCTTCCGTCCGGGGCATATTCCATTAAACATACTGCGTCAAAAATACAACGCATCTGCAATGTCTGATGCAATTGACAAACTGATGAACCGCGATTTAAACGAATATATTGCGGACAAAAAAATTCGCCTGGCCGGCACGCCCAAGGCAGATTTAGCCGGTTGGGAAATTGGCCAGGATGCAGAATACACACTGGAATTTGATATTCTGCCGACATTACCGCCAATTGATTTAGAAAAATTAACAGTTACCAAAAAAACCACAAAACTGGATGAATCAGAAGTAGAAAAATCAATTGAAAACATTCGTAAATCACGCAGTGTTGCGGAAAAGCAACCAGATGATTATGTTGCCCAAAATGGTGACACCGCAGTTATTGATTTCAAGGGATTTGTTAACGACACAGAATTCGAAGGTGGGGCCGCTGAAAAGCATCATTTAATTTTGGGTTCTGGTGCATTTATCCCTGGATTCGAAGACCAGGTTATCGGCCATAAATCAGGTGACGAATTTGACGTTAACGTCAAATTTCCATCTGATTACCATGCAAAACACTTGGCCGGTCAAAACGCCCGTTTTGCGGTCAAGGTACACGAAGTTCGCAAACACACTTTGCCGGAATTGAACGACGAACTGGCGAAATCTGTCGGTCATGAATCCGTTGAAAAATTGCGTGAACACATTCGCACAATTTTAAATGACCAATATGAAGAGGCATCCAAACGTGAAATGCGCAACGAATTATTGGACATATTGGCGGACAAGGTTAAATTAGATTTGCCAGACGTTCTGGTTGACCAGGAATTAAACATGGCCAAACAGGAACACGACCGCGCCCATGCACACTGTGACGGCGATTGTGGCGACGATCATAAATGGGACGAAAAGAAAGAACGCAAAGACGCAGAACGTCGCGTTAAATTGGGCCTGATATTGGCGGAATGGGGCACCCAGAACAAGGTAGAGGTCACCCGTGACGATCTGCAACAGGCCGTCTGGGCCGAGGCCGCCCGCTATCCAGATCCAAAGCAGGTATTTGATTTTTACAACAAAAATCAAAATGCATTGGCAATGCTGCGGGGCATGATTTTCGAACGCAAGGCACTGGATGCAATGCTGACACACGTCAAAACAAAAGAAAAAGCCGTAAAGCCCGAAGAATTGTTTCAACAGGCATCGGTTCGCTAGTTAAATAACACACGCGCATTTGCGCGTGTGATTTTTTTCAAAGGATTAAAACAATGAAAGCATATTTAGACATTTTGGAAAATATTATGACCAATGGTAAAGATTTACGTATGAATCGCACGGGTATTCCAGACATTGGCCTGTCCGCTGGTGCCGTATTTGAACACGATATGTCAACTGGTTTTCCATTGGTCACGACAAAAAAAATGGGACTGAAAAACATAGCAACCGAACTGGAATTTTTTCTGCACGGGATTACCGACAAACGCTGGTTACAGGACAGAAAGTGCCATATATGGGACGAATGGGCAAACCCGGTAAAGGTTGAACAAAAATACAATATTGCAACCAATAATTTACCAAATCTGACCGACGACGAAAAAAACACTATACGCAATTCAATTATGGATTCCGAACGCGACCTGGGGCCAATTTATGGGTTTCAATGGCGTCATTTTGGTGGCGAATATGTATGGAACGAAAAACGTATAAACAAAAATCCAACGGATAATTTTAACCCAAAAAATCCTGGCATAGACCAAGTTCAAAATGCAATTTATAAATTAAAAAACAATCCAAACGACCGTCGTATACTGGTCAGTGCGTGGAACCCAGTCGCCATACCGCAAATGGCGTTACCACCGTGCCACGTTATGCACCAACTGGTTGTGCGCGATGGAAAATTATCTTTAATATGGACCCAGCGTTCCTGTGATATGTTCCTGGGCGTACCTTATAATATTGCCAGTTATGCATTGCTGTTATTGCTGTATGCCAAAGAAGCGGGTCTGAAACCAGGAACGTTAAAGGGCGAACTGCACGACGCGCACATTTATCAAAATCATATCCCCCAGGTTCGCGAACAACTGCAACGCAAACCGTATCCTTTGCCAACCGTTGAAATTCCGAATGACAACTGGCGCGGTATGCTAAATTGGTCGGCCCAGGGTGGTTTTACATTAAAAAATTATATCTGCCACGAAAAACTGCGTGGCGATGTGGCACGCTAAACCGCAATGGCCCCGAATGTTCAGGGCCATTTTTATTTTCAAAATATATTGACATATTTAATAACAGTGCTATAAATTATGCGTTTGAGTTTTATCCAAGGAGTTTTGATTATGGAAACAAAACTTGTACCTATTTATGCATTGCGTATGCTGATGTTGGAACGGCTGAACCCACAATTTTTTGCCGCAAATGCAGATATGATTTTACGCACATCACTGGCCGCCCAGGACTATATTTTATCTGGACAATACTATGAATATGACCCGCGTACCGGTCGCCTGTTCAGAAAATTACCTGGTTACATAAGCATACACAAAAAATACAATCTGCCATATGACCCGGAAACAAGCCCACTGATTCCACAAAGCATAAATCCTGGATTAGTTATGGATTTGTCCTGGTCGTTTCAAACAGACAAATTAAACGGCATTATTGACGACCGTGGCAACATTCGCGACACAAAGCGTCTGGGCTCATCAGAAGTTTTACAGGTATATCATAATTCGTCCGCGTCTGGCACACCGATAAATGCGCTGTACAAAATAACCAAAAGTCAGTTTGACGCAATGGTCGCATCAACGATGCAGGCAAAAACAAAATAAAAAAAGCGCCCCCCCTGGGCGTTTTTTTATTTGAACAAAAACGACACCTGTTGCAAAATAAATAAACCGATGGTATTATTGATTGACAATAAAGCAGGGTAAATATTATGAAAAAATTTTTCGCATTATTTATGATTATGGCACTGACCGCGTGCGGTGCAAATCTGGATTTGGACAGATATGAAACATCTGGGGCGGGTAATGTGAACACTGTATCCGAAGGCGTCATTATCAGTGCGCGCCCAGTTACAATCGCAACCGAAAACGGCGATGTTGGTCAATTGGCCGGCGGAATTATTGGCGGGGTTGCTGGCGGCCAAATCGGCGACAGCGCACTGACCCAAACAATTGGTGCGGTTGGTGGCGCAGTATTGGGGGGATATCTGGGTGGCAAAGCACAAGAGGGCCTGTCCCGCCAGGCTGGCCTAGAATACATTGTAAAACTGGATTCAGGCAAAACAATCACACTGACCCAGGGCGATGATGTAAAATTCTCGGTCGGTCAATCGGTATATGTCCTGGACGCCGATTATGGTGAACGCGCGCGAATAATTGCCAAATAAAATCGGGTGTCATTTGACACCTGTTTTTATTTATAATTACTTGCTTTTTCAAAACAAATCACTTATAATTGTGCTGATTTTGCGGGTGGGCGCATTATCAATCCGATTAACCCCACAAGTCCTCGCACTATACAGCATAAAAATTTTAGTGCTTTGCGATGGCCAACTTTGTATGAATTTTTCATGAAAGATTTATCCAAAGATTTATATAATCCGTTATCCGGCGAAGATTTCGTCCAAATGTTCAACCAGGACTATGGAACCCAGGAAACTTTGCAGGGTTACGCAACCAAGGGCACCGTCAAAGATATTCGCGGCGATTTCGTGATTGTTGACGTTGGCCTGAAATCCGAAGGGCGCATCCCGTTAAAAGAATTCGGCGCATCTGTTCCGTCCGTTGGTGATATTATTGACGTTTTTGTAGAACGTTATGAATCCCGCGAAGGTACAGCTGTTCTGTCTTATACCAAGGCTCGTGCTGAAAAAGCATGGAAAGAATTGGAAAAGACTGTTGCCGAAGGTATCGACCCAGATGGTACAATTATCGACGTTGTCCGTGGCGGTTACACTGTTGACATCAATGGCGTATTTGCATTTATGCCATCGTCCCAGGTTGACCACAAACCAGTTCGTGATCCAAAATCATTAATTGGTCTGAAAGATAAATTCCGCGTATTAAAAATGGACGCATTGCGCACAAACGCAATTGTTTCACGTCGCGCGATTCAGGCTGACACCATTGCCGCCGCCCAAAAAGAAGCAATGAAAAACATTTCTTTGGGCGCAGTTATCGAAGGCACGGTTAAAAACATCACCGATTACGGTGTGTTTGTTGACCTGGGCGGAATTGATGGTTTGTTACACGTGACAGATTTGTCATGGAAACGTGTCAACCATCCACGCGAATTGGTCCACGTTGGCCAAAAAATCAAGGTCAAAGTTATCCAATTCGACCCAGAATCACATCGTATTTCACTGGGTGCCAAACAGTTAGAAGAAGATCCATGGGAAAACGCATCACGCGCATTCAATGTTGGTGACACGGTTTCCGGCAAAGTATCTTCTTTGACGGACTATGGCGCATTTATCGATTTGGGCAATAATATCGAAGGCCTGGTCCACATGTCTGAATTATCATGGACAAACAAAAACATCCACCCATCAAAAGTTTTACAGGTTGGCCAGGATGTAAACGTTGTCGTTTTGGGCATAGACCAAGAAAAACGCCGTATATCATTGGGATACAAGCAATTGCAACCAAACCCATGGAAACAATTTGCAGAAACCCACAATGTTGGCGACGTCGTAACAGGCCCGATAAAGAACACAACTGAATTCGGTTTGTTCATTGCGTTAACGCCGGAATTGGACGGAATGGTGCACATTTCTGACTTGTCATGGAACAAACTGGACGAAGAAGAACTGAAAAAGTTCGTTCGCGGCCAGGAAGTTACAGCAAAAATTTTGGACATCAATCCGGACAAAGAACGTATTACATTGGGCATCAAACAATTGACCGAAGGCGCAGACAACAACGCAGCCGCATTAAAGAAAGGCGCAGTTGTTTCTGGTACGGTATCTGAAATCACCCCAGATGAATTGATTTTGGCATTGCCAAACGACATCCGTGGTGTAATCCGCCGTACAGATTTGTCACGCGAAAAAGCTGAACAAGATACCAGCAAATTCAAGGTCGGTGACACAGTAGAGGCATCTGTTGTTTCCGTTGATAACAACGTTGTTAAACTGTCTATCCGCGCATTGCAGGTAACATTGGAAAAGCAGGCGGTCAAAGAATACGCCAACCAGGCCGACAGTGGTTCTGTTTTGGGCGATATTCTGGGTGCTGCAATTGAAAACAGCAAAAAATAAGACAAATATATTTTGTCTTGATAAACAAAATCCGGCACTTGCCGGGTTTTGTTTTTTATGATAAAATCTGACATATGAAACAAATGATTGTTCTTATGGGTGGCCAGGGCGTGGGTAAGGGTACATTTGCCCGTATGTTATGTGAACGCCACGATTTTAAATATATCGAAACGGGAAAAATGTTGCGTTATGCATCCGCAACAAATCAGGACATCGCCAATATAATGGCGCGTGGCGAACTGTTACCATTTGATATGCTGGCTAAATTAATTTCTGAAAATATCGATATTAACCGCGATATGCTGTTGGATGGTTTTCCGCGTACATTGGACCAGGCCAAATGGTTGGTCGATAATTACGCACAGAAATTCAATATACACATATTATATCTGGATGTACCTGAATCAATAATGATTCAGCGAATCCAAAAACGAATTCGCGATGGCGGTGGCCGTACAGACGACGCAGATAACGCGGCAATACGTAACCGGTTAAATATTTTTTGGAATACAACCATGCCGGCAATTAATTGGCTGCGCACTGTACCAAACGTGCGTTTTTCTGATGTGGATGTAACCGGCCCAATTGATGAAAATTTCAAAAACATATTGGATGCATTACAAAATTAAACCGCGCGTTGCGCGGTTTAATTTATATTACACGTCGCCTGATTATACTAAACATTGCGAAACCTATCAGTAACACCATTATTAAAACAAATATCGCCGTGGCCGTTTGTTCATTATCCGCAAATGGCAATTTCATATTCATACCGTAATATCCAACAATAACCGTTGGCACAACCAAAATAATGTTCCACATCGTCAATCGATTAATATACATATTGGAATCCATATTAATCACACTTTCAAAAGTTTCCTTGATTGACTTTAACATTTTACTGTATGACGTAACGACCTCTATTGCCTGGGACAATTCGATACGCGTGTCTTCGACCAAATCTTTGGCGTCATCTGTTTTCACAAAACCGCGCACCTTTTCCAATTTATCCAGCACGGCCACATTTCCCTTTAATCCAGCCATATACAATGTATAACTGTTTTCAACCCCTAACAAAGCCATCAATTCGTTTTTGCGGACACGTTCCTGTAACACTTTTTTAGACGCCAAAACACGCTTGTTTAATTCTTTCAGAAAACGCAAGTAAGATTCAGCAATATAGTAAATTATATTTAACACAAATTCTTCACGCGATGTTTTTTCATCTTTTTTTATTCTGTCCAATAAATCGCAACGTTTCCGGCATACAGTTATAACACGATTAGTGGAATAAATAATAGACAACGGTTCAGTATGCCACAATGTATCAGTTTCACGATTAATAATTGGGAATCGAACAATTATAACCTTGTAATCATCTTCTACTTCAAACCTGGGCTGTTCATCTGGGTCTAAAATATCACAGATGGTATCTTCATCTATTTCATATTCACGTTGCAGACGTTCAAAATCATCATGATCAGGATTTCCGACGTTTACCCAAGAAAATGTTTTCAGCTTTTCTGTTACAAACATACGTCAGCCCCCTTTGAATATAACAGCAACTATTTTAAAATGTAAATCATAAAAAATCAAATATTTCCCAGGAATAAATACAATTATTTTATCGGTTAACCACATGGTACAATGATTGTGATATTCAGGGGGATAACAAATGGCGTTACAAACAAATTCTTTTAAAATTTCGCGTTATATATTAATGGCACTGGTTTTAATTTTATGTATTTGGATTATAGCCTGGATACTTATCAACCAAAAACAGCAAAATCAAAATACAGACAAAATTGTAAACGACAGTATAATTCAAACCAGTCAATTGTAAGCATTTTTATTTATGGTCGGGGCGTCAGGAATCCCTCGCGCGCAACGATTTAGACTATCGTTGCGGCTGTGGGGCATTCGTAACGATTTGACTGCGTTACTCTTGTCAAATCTACTCATTGTCGAACCACTGCATTATTTTCAGTAATGCAGGGCCAATTTCCGTTATGCCCACTGTAAACAAAAATAAAAACCGCGACTGCGGTTTTCTGTTTGTTTATGGTCGGGGCGACAGGAATCCCTCGCGCGCAACGATTTAGACTATCGTTGCGGCTGTGGGGCATTCGTAACGATTTGACTGCGCGATGAAAATACATCGCTTGGTCAAATCTACTCGTTGTCGAACCTGGGCATACTGCGTATGCAAGGTCGCTTCTGTTATGCCCACTGTAAATAAAAAACAAACCGCACGATGGCGGTTTCTTTTTTATTTATGGTCGGGGCGACAGGAATCGAACCTGCGACCCCTTGCACCCCATGCAAGTACTCTACCAGGCTGAGCTACGCCCCGACGTACGCATATTTATACAATTCTATTCATGCAAAAGCAAGAATATATTTTATACTTGCACGAATCGGAAAAATGTTACTAGTATTCACGCATATCAATAAACATTAACCAGGGAGTCATTCGTGATAGTAGGTATTGGAATTGATTTGGTTGAATGCGACAGATTTTTAGATTGGTCCGCATTCAAAAAACAACGCATATTTACAAAGAAAGAATTGGAATACGCAGACACCGATAACGCAAACGCTGAAAAACACCTGGCTAACTTTTGGGCGGCGCGTGAAGCATGCCTGAAAGCGTTGGGGACGGGATTTGGCGATGAAATTGGATTTTCTGATGTTTCCATTACCCATGATGATGCCGGACGTCCGGAATTATTATTGGCGGGCGGGGCACGCGCCAGGTTAAAGGAATTAACCGACGGCAACGCTGCCGTTCATTTATCAATAACTGACCAGGACAGTTATTCCGCCGCAGTCGTAATAATTGAAAAAATATAAACGTTACGAAATAAAAACCCGCCATTTGGCGGGTTTTTATTTATAACAACGGCGGGAAACAATCACCACCGGTCTCTGGACAACAATTAAATCCCATTTCCCCCATATCGGTATAAACTTCACCAGCACAACACCCATTAACATCAGGCGCGGTTCCATCTGGACACGTTGGCAAATTCTGAACGGTATCTTCCCATACAACCGACGTTACGGCCTGGGGCACATATTCTTCGACTGTATTTGACGTGGCCACTGGCGCCTGCTGATTTTGCAGTACGACTGGGGCTGCATTCATTGACACCCCAGACGTTACATTTGTTGATGGCGTTGTTGGCACATTAACATTTGCATTTGCAACATCATTGGATGTTACAACAGACGGCCCAACCGTATCAACGGCCTGCATGGCGTTTTGCCGCAGTGTTTCAGTATCATATTCAGGACTGGCAACAAACATATTTTCGTTTTGTGAAACATTATACGCGGGCTTGCTGGCCAATATTTCTTCTTCTGTTTCTATGACAGGTTCCGGTTCAGCAACCGGTTCAGTCGGTGCCATATCAATTGATGTGATTTCTATATCCGCCACTGGTTCTGGTTCCGTCACCACTGGTTCAGACACGGTTTCAACAGGTTCTGGTTCTGGCACTGGTTCTGGTTCAACAACCGGTTCTGTAACCGTAACTGGTTCCACCGGTTCTGCAACAGGCGCATCAACCGTTATCTGCGTTTTTTCATCAGATACGCTTGTATCCATTTCTGCGATAAATGGACTGTCTATATCAGAATCCACATCTGGCGACGTTTGTTCTGATTCCTGTACAGTTGGTACCGTTGCCGTCAAATCAGGCACATTCTGATTTGTATTTTTCTGATACAGCCACAACGTAAATATTGATAAACCGATTAATAAAATCAGCATAACATAGTATATCCACGTGGGTTTGCGCGGTGCCGGATTTGTCGGTGCCGCATTTCCAGTAATCGGCGACATTGGGCGCGCAACAGCGGCCGCATTTGACAACGTTGCAGCCGGTGGCACAGGACGCGCACCCGCATTCACATCTGGCGCAACCGGGGCCGGGGCAGGCGTTCCCATATTGTTTTCATTTACCATTGGCCGTGCCACAGGTTCCGGCCGCACCGGCACAGGTTCAGATTCCACGTCTGGCCGAATCGGCGCAACACCAGACATTAATTCAGAATCCAATTGTACATTTGAATCATTATTATCCACGGGCATTTCAACCGATTTGATAGTGTCCAACACCGGCCCTGAATTTGTATTGCCCGTATTTTCCCCAAATTCATCCGTTACGGGTCTGACATTTATTGGTGAATCCCGAACGATTTTATCATCATCAACCGGTGGCGTAAATGCCAATGGTTTTTCATCAACAACCGTTTCATAAACATCTGCACTGGGTTGTGATTCTGCTGTCTGATCCGGCACAGGACTGGAAACCCCAAAATTAATGGGCTTAAACGCGATTTCTTCGTCCAATATTTCTGGATCATTGTCAAACAACGGTTTTACTTCTTCTTCGTTTTTCACTGGTTCATCAGCCATTGTTTCCGCCTTTGGTTCATCTGCGATTTGTGTTTGTACATCTGCCAAATTATCGTCACTGTCAAATTCTGTGTCCGGCATGCGTGCAACATTGTTATCGTCGTTGGCGTCTGCTGCGGCCACAATATTATTATTGGGTGACATATCTATTTGTGTGGAAAAATGAATTCCAGAATCAGGAAATTCATCATCACGCCCATTATCATCATCACCATTGTCATTATCTGTCACATCATCATAAGATACATTATAAGTGGTTGTAACAATCGGTTCCACCGCACTTGGACGTGGCCGCGCAACACCGTGTTTCATTTCCACATCCGCCACAGTATTTTTTCGTTCCAAAATTCCACGTGCGATTTCAGCATCCTGGTCCGCAGCAATCAAACGACGCTGTGCATTATTCAAACGTTTTTTTGCGCGACGCAATTTTTCATTTGTGGCATCAACCTGTGCATCAGTGCGCAAAATCTTGGACGCAGATTTTTTTGTTGGTTCGCGCCCGACCTGCTTTTTTTGCTGGGCCAGTTTTGCCCGTAATTGGCGCAACTTGGTTTGTAATTCAGAAATAGATTCGCGTGTTTTGATAATTGTTTCGCGCGCTTTTTCAGCATTATCATTTGCCACCGCCAAACGTTCAGTTGCGGCACGGCGTACAGATTCTTCGCGGAAACCGGCCAATTCAGCCAATGCAGCCGCCAAATCACCACCGGTTTCATACGCATTAATTAAATTATCATATTCCGCCAACCCGGCATATTCTATATCCAGTTTTTGATATTTGTTATTTTTTTTCGGCCGAACAGTTTCTAAATCAACCCCATAATCATTGGCCAAAATATCATCCCACTTTCTGTCACCAACCGGATTTATTACCAACAGCGCATTCGGTTTTCTGTCGTCCAACGTACTGTCCAGGACAAAAACCAATTTATCATCGGCATCATAATAAGCACGCAATACATTGCCTGCTATATTATATTCCCTGAATGTTAAAACCGATTTATCCATTTTCCCTCTCCGCTTTTTTTATTTGCGCCCCGGTATATATTTTTTTCAAGCCTGTTTCTTTTTTGGCGGTGTAAACTGATACGCCTGCTTGCAATGTTCATAACAATACGGTTTGCCAACAAACACCTGGGCACCACAGAAATGAAAATTTTCAGAATCCGGATCCCCAATTGGCCAACGACACTGATTAGGTTTTAAATTTGCCATTTCCAACGAATGCTGAATTATACGCTGATGCATTGCCAAATTTTTGGTCAGTGATTTTTTTGGTGAACTGGCCTTGTCCGTGGTTTTTGCAACCTTGGCCACAACCGTTTTTTTAACAGAATCCGCACGCCCAGACGTTTTTTTAGCCCCAGCCTTTGGCGCGACGGTTTTTTTAGTCGTGTTTTTCGTCGCTGTCTTTTTAACATCCGCCTTTTTGGCTTTATCAGCACCGGCAACACCGCCGGCCTTGGAATTCCAACCCAAACGGTTTAGTTTTCCGACGACTGCGTTTTTGCTCATCCCCAAACGTTTTCCGATTTCAGCCGTGGACAGTCCCTTGCCAGTCAGGGCTTTTAACTTTTTCAGCGTTGCGCTATCCCAACCTTTACTCATATTAAAAAATCCTTGTTATATATAACGTCATAATTGTAACATATTTTCGAATCGAAAGGCAAGGGGGAATTATGAATATTGCGATTGACATATACAACATTTTTTTCTGCATTTTATTGGCCATTGCGGCATGGTGCGCATGGAAAATATCGGTCGCCGATTGGCGTCGCCGCATAATTCCAGATGTATACCTGTTTCCCTTGTTGTTAATCGGGCTGATAATGGCGACATTTTTTCCGTGGCCGGTCACAATTGGTCAATCGGTTATCGCGGCAACATCTGGATATATATTGGCCACATTAATCGGTTTCATTTTTGAAAAAATCGGGACCCGACACAAAAAACCAGACATTCCAATTGGCATGGGCGACATAAAATTAATTGCAACGGGCGGCGTATGGTTGGGTGCCACAGGATTGGCCATGGCGTTGGTTATCGCATGTATATCGGGAATAATTTGGGGCATGCGCCAGAAACAAAAATACATTCCTTTTGCGCCATTTTTTATCATTGGTGGAATTTTGTCTTTAATTACAATGGCATTTTTGATATAATACATGAAACAGGGAATAATGGGCAGAGAAATGAAATTATATATATTTTCCATAATTGGCACACTTTTCAGCATTGCCACATTGCCGGCAATCGCGACAACATTTCCGACATACACCACACCATTTTCACAATATGGTCAAATACAAAACGTGCAAAATTATTCATCAAACCCATTTTGGAATCCTGACATGCCGTATAACCAACGTATGCCGGTACCCGTTTATGTCCAGGGCACGGATGTCGACACATCGGATTGTACCGCTGTTGTTGGGGCATTGGTGGCATCATTTTGTGCATCGCGCAATAACTGTGTCGGGATTGACGTTGATGACGCACGTCCAACGTTGACTGTACAATTGGCCAGTTTACCAAACCATAACTATGTAACGCCATGCGCGGGATACATTGACACAGAATTCAGCAAATATGTTTCACAAAACGCAGTGGCGGCCCCCACGGGCAAAACGGTATCTTTTCCGGCTGCGACAACCCCGAATACAAAGTTAAATCAACCCGATTATGAATTTCCCAACCCATATACCCCACAAACACCCGACTGGATGGGTGATATAATGGAACGGCAACAGGAATTACAAAATCTGCAATCTGCCAACACCGGCGGGGGCGACACCCAATTGGCACGCGCGGCATTTCCAACAACGGCCGCTGATTTATCTTTTACCGAACGCATGCAAAATGACGCGGCCGGTTACGCCCCGTACAAGGATAAATCCGCATACGAACCATTAAATATTGAAAGCGAAGAAAAATACCGTGCACGTTACGATTCTTATTGCAATAACGCAACAGCGCAACTGGCAACGCTAAATGCGGATATAGCAACATTGCAAAACTGCAAAAATGCCGGCACACCATTTAATGAATGTATAAAAAGTCTAAAAGGGATTTATTAAGCACATGCGTAAAACAGTTATATTTTTTTTCATACTGTCATTGATGTTTGTTAATTCTGGTGCAAACGCATTAATGTGGAATGACCCTGGCGTAATCCCAGTACAGAGCATTTCTGATCACCGTTGGCGTGACGCAAATACAGGACGTTTAATAAACGTTACAGGTATGCCAAATGCGGTTCCCGTACCTGCACCAACACCATCGGCACCGACACCAGGTCCTGCCCCAACTCCATCTGGGACAACAACGTCGACACCGACACCAGGTCCTGCCCCAGCTCCGTCTGGACCAACAACGTCAACACCGACACCAGGTCCCGCCCCAGCTCCGTCTGGACCAACAACGTCGACACCGACACCAGGTCCTGCCCCAGCTCCGTCTGGGCCAACAACGTCGGCACCGTCAACTACCGCGCCTAGGCCCCGAACAAACTGGTCCAGTATGTCACGCGGCGCAAAAGTGGGGGCCGCATTGGGCATTGCCGGGGGCGCGGCCGGTATATATGCATCAACCGCCGGCCAGGGCGAACACAGCGGTTGGAATGTGGCTGGTGGTGCGGCCAGTGGTGCAATCGCGGGTGCATCGGTTGGCAGTATATTCCCAGTAATCGGCACTGGTATCGGGGCGGCCGCTGGTGCAATTATTGGCGGTTTAATATCTGGTTCACAAGTATTTTCAGAAACAGATTGCTTATACGATCCTGTGACTGGTGCTTTCACATGTTGTAATACGGTATTTAATAAAGGCGAACGCCAGGCAAATATTGGTGATTATATGTTCTGTGGCGTGGAACAAAACGGCACTAATGTTATCGCCGCACCGGGTGTCCGTCAATGTTTACAGGGGAAAAAGAAAGACGAATCCACTTGGTCAGACACCGCCGCGGGGTGGTGGAACGGATTATGGAAAGACGATTTTTGGCAACCTGAATGTGTCGCACGATATTGTACAGAATCTGGCGAACCCGCCAAGGGCATAGATGCATATATTGAATACATACCTGATACCACCAATTATTGTTGGAATTGGGGTTGTATATCTGGTTATACACGCAGTGGTAACACCTGTGTCGTCGCATCAACAAATCAACCGGTAAACCCGTACACAACGCCTGAAAATCCAACTACAAATCAATACGATGAACTGATTAATCGTTTACAAAACCTGCGTCAAAACCTTGTTAACAGGTGTGGTTATATGTTGGGCAACTAAAAAACATGCATAAAATTGCTGTATCTTTATTATTCACACTGTGCACCACGCGTGTGGCGTTTTGTGCGGATTTAGTGCCCCCACCAAATGATTTGCCAAACACACCTGATTTTATCCCAACATCTGAACTATTGAAAACCAGTCCAGATGACACAAAATGTGCAACGGCCATATTTGCAAACGCACTGTATGAAACCCAATCATCTGTTTCTGAAACAGATGATGAAACAACAATTCGCCAATGGATATACCAAACTTTTCAGAATCCTGATGTATTGCGCGCTGTATTGGCATGCCCCGAATTTGAAAATTTGGCGGATGATGAAACAATCAAATTTTTACCAATTACATATACTTTCCCAGGTGGCCGCACAATAACGGTAAATTATGAAACACAACCAAAAATTCTGAAACAGCGTATAACCCTGGGGGATAAACGCGATTTACCGTCCACCGATCCAAATCCACGTGTTGGCGACCCAAACGACAATGCCATTTGGACGAACACCGATCCTGCATGGTATGCCATTATGGTTGTGGAATCTGGCACATTGGACGCATTTGTTGGCCCCGATAAAAACAACACTATATCAATGCAATATATAAATGATAACATTGATACATTGTTTCCACGTGGCAATATGTGCACCGGCAAATCAGCACTGACCAATGATAACACCATGATAAACCGCGCAATGCGCGAAACAGTAAATCTGGAAGATGACACAAATGATTACTATGTGGCGGGCGATGCCAATTTACAATGGATTTCATATCTGGAAATTGGATTGGATGTGATTATAACGGTTGCGACGATGGGTGGGGGGACTGCTGTTCTGGGCGCAACCAAGGCCGCACGTGCATCACGTGCACTGCACGGACTAACATCAACAATGCGTGCGCTGCGCCAAACAGATTCTGTGCGCGATTACATTCGTCTGACCCAACAATACGCACGTGCCACATCAGAATTAAGGGCAATTGATCGCGCAACTGATGCGGCCGGATATGCGCGTAAAGCGGCCGAGGTTGAAAATTACGCCAATGCAATACGTACATTGGAAACAACCGACGATAATGTTCGCCGATATCGCCAGGCCAGCCAAACATTTTCTTCACTAAATCAATACCGTCGCGCATTACGCAGTCTGCGTCCGGCCCAACGTGGCAACATTATTGCCCGCGCATGGCGTGCAATACGTGCGGCCAACAGTGGCGGCAAACAAATTCGCGCCGCTGCAAAAATCGCCCGCAGCAGCACATTATCAGGCCGTGTACGTGATTGGTTGTTTCAATCAACACTGGCAAACGTGGGTGCATTGGCACGCCTGGAAAGAACGGGTGGATTTATATACGGCGCATTAAATTTCATTGGCGGAATGTATGATTGGACAGAAACCAGTACCGGTGATTTCACCAGTGGAATAGAATTCAAACCATTAACATTATTATCCGCAGACGATTTACAGGGCCAAGAAAACGTTATAAATCACGGCATGTGGCTGATGTGGGCGGGCGATGCGTATACCGCCGCTGATGATGACGCCGCGTTTTTACAGGCAATGGATTTTGCCAACAAATTCCATTTCAACCTGGATAGTATTCAAACGGACGAAAACAATCGCGCCTGTAACGTTGATATTTATGTTGTGCGTCCGATTATACGCAACCCTGGAACGAACAGCGCAGAATTATATTATTTGGTGATGAACGACGAACCGTGGACAACGCGCGACACCCAGCACGCCGAATAAATACCGATTGTAATTTTATACATACCTGATTATAATAATATGACAAAGGGGGCGCATTATATGAAAAAGTTATTCTGTGCATTATGCGTATTGATTGCGTCCGCTGGTATGGCGGATGCGTATCAGCTGTTATCATCCAAGGAATTGGGCCGTAACGATGCCCGCAATCAAACGGTTGTGGTAAAATGCACAACCGACACGGGCAAGGTTTCAAACCAAACATGTACATTACGTCGATATGTAAAATGCAACGGCAGTGGCGACAACCAAAATTGCAGTGGTTGGCAACCGTGGCAGGATTTACGCACCCCGAACAAGAAATATTCCGATTGGCGCAGTGCAGCATCGGCCTGTTGCCGGGCAAAGGGTTTGCGATAAACAAACATGTATAAACATACCAATAAAAAATCCGCCGATACTGGCGGATTTTTTAATATTCTGGTGGATGTGATTGGACTCGAACCAACGACCTCTTCGATGTGAACGAAGCGCTCTAACCAACTGAGCTACACATCCAAAAACAATTTCCAAAACAGGTTGCCGTGTATTTTAACACCTTGACCAATTCGGCGCAAGCAAAAAACATATACAAAAATTTGCTTTTTGTCATCATTTGGCTATCATTTCAATAAAATATATTGATTCAAAGGAGTAATTCCATGAAAGGCATTATTTTAGCAGGTGGCAGTGGCACCCGTTTGTATCCATTGACCAAAACGACATCAAAACAGTTACTGCCTGTATATGATAAACCGATGATTTATTACCCCATGTCAACCCTGATGCAATTTGACATCCGCGATATTTTGATTATATCCACCCCCCATGATACGCCAAACATAGAACGCCTGTTTGGCGACGGCAGCAACCTGGGGATGAAAATCAGTTACAAAATACAACAGCACCCCCAGGGCATTGCCCAGGCATTCACCATTGGCGAACAATTTATTAACAACCAAGACGTGTGCCTGATTTTGGGTGATAATATATTCCATATGGGCGAACAGTTCCCCTGGTTCCGCAAAACGGTTCAGAAAAACCAGGGCCAACGCGCGACAATTTTTGCATATCACGTGTCTGACCCAGAAAGATTTGGCGTTGTTGAATTTGACGACAAACTGAACGCCGTATCAATCGAAGAAAAACCCAAAAATCCAAAGTCAAACTTTGCGTCTGTTGGATTATATTTCTATCCTGGCGACGTGGTTGAAAAGGCCAAATCATTAAAACCATCCGCCCGTGGCGAATATGAAATTACTGATTTAAATAATATGTACCTGGCGGAACACAGAATGTCTGTGGTACCAATGTTACGCGGGAACGCCTGGCTGGACGCTGGCACACCAAAAAGCCTGATGGATTCCAGCAACTTTGTACAAATTATGGAAGAACGCCAGGGCCTGAAAATCGCCTGTATCGAAGAAATCGCATATCGTCGTGGATTTATTAATAAAAAGCAATTAACCAACATAATTAATGAATTAAAAGACAGCGATTATAAAAAATACCTGATTAAAGTATCCATGGAAAATAAGCATAAGTTGTATTAGTAAAATAAATGGGGTGATAAATTCACCCCATTTATTTATAAAATTTTGATTTCCTTGGTGGGGATAGTGGGACTTGAACCCACACGGTCGCAATGACCAAAGGATTTTAAGTCCTCAGCGTCTACCATTCCGCCATATCCCCGGACTTTAAAAATCTGCCCAATATACTACCGCGTGACGTACCCACTTGTCAATATTTTTATGCTGTTATTGTTGCAATTATGTTGCATTGGGGTATATATCTATGCCAGCGCAGTCGGTCTGTTTACATTTTGCCGCCAGATTGTGGCACCAGTTTGATAACAGTTATTTCGTTTGGTGCAAATAATCGCATTTGTGGTCCACCCTGGGATATTCCACGTGAAACGTATATTTTGGCCCCATCATGCAATTCATATTCACCGGCCAAAAAGGACGCATGCAAATACATTAAAAATATAATTGGTATAATTTGCCCACCATGTGTATGCCCGGCAATTTCTAAATCAAAATCATTATTTTTAAACGTCCCCGGTGTATGCGATGCCAACAGCCTGAATTGTCCAACATTGGCATTTTCAAACGTTTTTTCCATATCATATTGATGGCCACTGCGCCGCGACGAATGAATATCTGGAAAACCGCCCAAATAAATATCATCGCGCAATGATACCCCACTGTTTTCCAGGAATGTAAACCCCATACCCTTTAATGCCGCAACCGACGCGTCATACCCCAAATACGTTTCATGATTACCTGTAACAAAATAAATACCATCAGGTGCCGATATATCCGTCAACATCTGTAACCCTGGCATAATACGCGATAATTCATCATCTATGGTATCGCCCAATAATACAGCGGCATTTACATGTTGTTCATTTACAACATCAACAATATTCTTAATCCGACGCAATGCCGTTGTACGCTGAATATGTAAATCGGGCAGGGCAGCAATCTTGTATTCCGCCGTAATTTTTGGTGATGATATTGTGACAACCCTGGCCGGCGGGGTACGTAATCCCACATACAGTGCATATCCGCCCATAATCGCCGCCACAACCAATGTTATTAAGTTAGCACGCACAACGGATGGTATTTCCATGGGACTGGGCGTTACACCACACAAATATAAAATCAGCCACCCCGCATCCCGAATAACGGTTATTGTAACCAGTATTATTGCCGTCATATACACATATGAAATAATGTTACAAACAACGGGATATGCCGCACCCCAAAAGTCTTCAAATTCATATTTTCCCAATTGGGGCAAAAAGCCGATTCCGACAAACACGACAAGCAAAATTAATTTTCCCCACCACGAAATATTGGAAAACATCGCATATCGCACAAATAAGAAAGCCATTGCAATAAATCCAATAATTGACGTACTGGATGTAATCCCAAAATTCATATTTTTCCCCTGAAATTATTCGCAAAAAATATAATAACATTAATAAAATATTGCAATAAAAAACCGCCCATTCTGGCGGTATAATTCTGGTGGAGCTGATGGGACTCAAACCCACGACCTCTACGATGCGAACGTAGCGCTCTATCAACTGAGCTACAACCCCAAAACCCAATCTGGTGCGGATAAGAGGACTTGAACCTCCAAGGCATTGCTGCCACTAGTACCTGAAACTAGCGCGTCTACCAATTCCGCCATATCCGCAGGTGCTTTGCCTATAATATATTAAGTTAACTTATTTTGCAACAAGAAAAATGAACTTTATTGCATATTGCAAATATCCCACCACATCAATACGCATTCTGTCATATATCAATATTGTGTATAAAAATGCTTGCCCTGAAAATTGCAATTTTGCTAACATTTAATAGAAATGAAAAAAATTCTGCATTTTATTGGGATTTTTGCAATCTGCTTGGGCACGGCCGACGCCGCCGTTCGTGATGAAAACGTAACCAATCGTGGTACCCCATCATCGGCAACACAATCCGCCACATCACGCACTGCATCGACCAAGGCCGTTGCCGCCCGTGCGGTAACAACACGTACCGCCGCCCCAGTTGTTTCACGCACTGGCACCACGGTATCAGCACCAACCCGTCCAGACACAACAACCGCCCGCACGGCGCGCACCCCACGCCAAACACAAAATACATCTGCAACTGTACGCGGCGATTCAACTGGCGTTATATCACGTGACGCAACAACCCGGGCGGCCACAACAACGGTGCAATCTGCACGCAGTGCCACACCGGTTGTTTCACGCGCGGCCATTGATGGGGTATCCGACATAGTGTCTGGCACACGCACTGGGGCCGAATACGAACAATGTAAAAGTGCATATTTCACATGCATGGATCAATTTTGCCAATTAAAAAATGACGATTATCGCCGTTGTTCGTGCAGCAATCGCGTGTTTGACCTGGCGGAAATTCGTGATGTTATGCAGGATGCCACCGACCAATTAACGGTATTTACAGAAAATCTGGACGTTGTCGGCATGACCGCGGAACAGGCAGCCGCCATGAAAACCGCGACCGAGGGTGAAAATGCACTAACCGCCGATACATCTGCATCAAAACAATTATTACGGGCAATTATGAATTCCATTCGTGGCGACGATGCAACTGTTGGTGGCAAGTATTCAGGATTAAACAGTATAACCCTGTCATTTGATACTGTAAACGCATTTGGCACCGCCGACGCGGGGCAAATAATCGCATCATACAACGGCCAAAATTTATATAACGCCGTATACCCACAATGTCGCGCGGCGGTCCGTGCTGATTGCACAGACGCCCAGTTACAGCGCGCAATCACGGCATACCTGATGGCCATAGAACAGGATTGTAACGCCGTTGAATCTGCAATCGAAAATCAACAAAAACAGATGAAATCCGCGGTCCGCGAAAGCAGTGCTATGTTGGATTTGGCACGCGTAGAAAACAGACAAAATCACAATTCATCCGACATGGCCACATGTCTGGCCAATGTGGAACAGGCCATTTTAAGTGAAGAGGTATGCGGTGCCAATTACCATAAATGCCTGGACAATGGCGAATTTATTGATGTATCGACGGGTGCACCGATTGCCGGGGTGGAAAACTTCTATGAATTGGGAAATCTGTTACGATTTGCTGATGGTATTGATGCCGCCAATCAAAAGTTATCCAAGGTTACCGCCAATCGTGCATTTGTAAATAATTTTGAAAACAGGGTGAAAAAATTTGCGGAACCCGCACTGGATAAATGCACAGAAATCGCGGATGACGTTTGGGCGGAATACTTAGACAAAGCAATGTTGGACATATATTACGCCCAACAATCCAAAGTTGCCGAAATCAAGCAGGGTTGCTTTGACTTTGTATCAGCATGCTATATGAACGGTGATACGGCACTGACTGCGGCAATGGCTGAATTAACTGGGGACGATACCACGGTTTTACAACCAAACAAAATCACACTAACCACCGAAATATGTCGCGACTATATCAATTCATGTAACATGATGTTCTATGAACAAACGGACGGCCAAAACATCGTTACGGACTATATCAACAATCGCGAAGAAACGGATACTTTGACCGCATGTCGTGCAGTTGCAAAACAATGCTTTGACAGTTTTGGTGGCAGTAATTATGAAAACTTCTATTATCCGTACAGCGGTTTATTCCGCACCGGCGAAGCACTGGAATGGTTTACATTGTATGAATATGACGAAAACGGCAAACAAATAACAGACAAGCCCGTATCAAAATGCGCCCAGCAATTAAAAGACATTGAATCATGCAGTGCACCGGAAATGTTGGAAAAGGTATTTGGTGGATTTGACGTTATAAACGCGTCCAAGGGTAAATACAATACTGAAAGTGTATTCTATTTTGATTACGATGGCGAATACAATAAAAATGGCGCACCTGGCAAGCACAGAAAATACGGTTTACTGGACGCAAATCCAACAGACGGTGTAACACCATATGATACATCCGTGGCGGCGGGTCCACAACGTTTGTTGGCCCACCACACACCACGACCAACGGGTGTTGCAACCGAAATATATAATCAAATCGTTGACTCTTTGACAACACAATGCATGAATTTACAGGGCAGGTTTATAGAACTACAATTTATCAAAGATGTTTATGTCGAAGATTCTTTGTGTTCTGCCGATTTTGAAAACTCATTGGAATATGGTGGTACATCAATATACCCAAATTTAGTTAAAATATATGCCATTGGTGCAAATGAAAACATGTGCCCACGTGATTACGATTTGAATGTGGACACCCAATCATGGGGGGCATGCCTGTGCTGGGAAAATGGCGGACGCCGCAGTAAATGGGGCCAAAGCCCGAAATGTATCGCTGGTCTGCCAGTAACGGTAAAAAATCAAACATCTGGGACAACGAAACACGCAAACGATGCCAGTTGCAGCATAACACTGCACGAAATGATGGATGTCAGTGCCACCAACGTCCCAGCCGCATCAGATTGGTGCATAATGACCCCCAGTTCCGCCAACCAGGTTTGCCCATTAAATGGCGGTGAAAAAGATGGCATTTGTGTATCAGAAAATGGCGAAGAATTAGAATATTTGCCCGATGCCATCAGATAAACACACGCATAATAAATACTAAAAAAACGGGGCAATGTTTAAAAAATGCCCCGTTTTTATGCCTTATAAATATACCACACTTATTTACTGCGTACTGAATCCATTAACGATTCTGCAATCAATTTTGCCGGTGCCCCATCAGGACGCAGCCATAATTCATCGGCCGATTTTAATTCGGCAATCATTGTTTCACGTACCGCCGGCAACGCCATTTGCCGCACAGCCCCCAAAACATTTTCTGTTCTGGCGTCGCGTCCCAAAAATTCCGGATAAACGCAACGATTTAACAGTATATTTACCAAAGAAACCCATTTTATACGTATTACCTGGCGCACCAACCATGTTGTTATCGGATTCATTTTGTACACAACAGCAGTTGGAATATGCAACATTGCCAATTCCGCAGAAACAGTCCCACTGGTAACAACGGCGATATATGTCCGTGAATATAAATCGTATCGTTTATCTGCACTTACCAATTCTGGCCGAACATCCCATTCACGAATTGAATCACGGACAAATTCAGCCGTCGTTTCAACTGTTGGAATTGCAAACTTATAATCATATCCAGACGCCGCCAATTTATGTGCCACATCACGAAACAACGGCATCAAACGTTTTACCTCTGACATGCGACTGCCGGGGACCAGGGTTATTAGTTTTTCACCACCATGCTTGGACGCATTACGCCCAACCAGTCCATCAGCAATTGGATGCCCAACCGCAATTGTATCCAAACCATATTTTGTAAAATATGGAACTTCGAAATCAAAAAAAGCATACAATTTATCAAATGTTTGTGCATATTTTTTTGCACGCCCGGCGCGCCATGCCCACACCTGGGGCGCAACAACGTGATGAAACCGCAATCCATTTGCAACCAGCGCACGACCGGCCGATGATTTACGTATTTTTTTTATAACACTGCGCGCGAATCCTGGTGAATCAATGGTTAAAATAATATCTGGTTGCACATCTAATATTGCGCCAACCGTTTGATTTATACGCCGCGTCAACGTTCTGGCATGCGCGACAACCTCTGCCACACCCATCACAGACAAATCAGACATCGGGAACAAAGAATGCAGCCCGGCGGCAATCATATTTTCACCACCGACCCCGACAAAGCGCACACCAGGCATTTCACGCATTATGCGCGCCCCCAAAACATCACCGGACACTTCGCCCGCAATTATAAATATAGTTAATTTTTTATTCCGCATTGTCAGATGTGCCAATTCCGCGCTTTGAACGATTTTCTATAAAATCTATTGCATCCATTGCATATTTATTGTTTTTAACCTCTTTACGGACACGCGCCAATCGTTCCGACACCGTCCCATCATTTTCGCGAAATACCGCAGAATACACGGAATGAATTGCGTGCATATCTTCATTTGTAAACCCATGCCGCATTAATCCCACACGGTTAATAGTGCGATACACCGCCCGCGCACCATCATAAATAGCATACGGCAAAACATCATTACCAACGCCCGACATTCCACCGATAAATGCATTGCGCCCTATGCGTGCGAACTGTAACACCATAACCCCACCGGATAAAATTGCATAATCTTCTATTTCAACATGCCCGGCAACCTGAACCAGGTTTGACATAACGACACTGTTTCCCACCTTGCAATCATGTCCGACATGCGCATTAACCATAATTTGACAATCATCACCTATGACGGTGCCATCGGACGCCGGTGTACCAGAATGAATTGTAACATATTCGCGAATTTTACAGCGTTTTCCAATACGTAACCCAGTCATTGCGGATTCGTCCTGCCATTTTAAATCCTGGCTCATAACGCCCAAAACCGCAAACGGATATACAATGGAATCGTCGCCAACAGACGTTTTTCCATCAATAATTACATTTGAAACTAATTCCACACGGTCGCCCAAAACCACATTGGGCCCCACTATACAGAACGGTCCGATTTTACAATCTGTACCCAAAACCGCCCCAGGGTGTATTATTGCTGTTGGATGTATCATAACTTTCAGGCCTATATTTTTTAACTATCGCCTGACATAATACATTATCTGCGAATAAATTGGTATTCAATAAATATAACTAATTATAACAGGAATCCTATTGACTGCCATGCCTTTGTACGTGGCAGAACAATCCAATACAAAATTCCCAACGCCGTAACAGCCGGCATCATCGTTATCGTTCCGAACATCCCCAACGTAATTGCAAACATGCGTTCATCCGCACGTTCAGGCAATTGCGCCGCATGCGCCACAGACATCGCAAATGTTATGAAAAACATTAACATCATACCCAAATAAACTGGCACAGATTCCGTTAACACAAACAATGCCATACACAGCACAGAAATAAACCGCGCCAACCATTTTAACTTTACATACGCACTGTGACGAATAATCCCACGCGGTTTTATATTACGCAGTGCCACAACGGCCGCCAATGCCATGGCCATTAAAATCAAGAACACCTGATGCACTGGCGTTAACGCCCCCAATTGCCCAAAACGGAAAAATTCGGGTTGCATCAACACGGCAACCGTAATTGCCACCATAACCAACACGGCGCCGGCAATTGGACGCATTTCTGCGCGCGCCAAACGCCCAACGCCCAAACCAAACAAAAATGCCCCAATTTGCAACAATGGCCCCCACCACGCATGCAAATCAGACAATCCTATTATCGCCAAACCAAAAATCCACGCACAAATTATTCCGATTTTTATTCCACGTGACGCGCAACGAAATTTCGGTAAATTCAAAGAATTATGATACGAACCGACAAAAACACTTGAAACGAATACAATTGTGGCAATCACAAACGGTAATATGGTTGCATTATCACGCAACACGCCGTAATTTCCGCCAAACAATACCACCCATATCAGCGATAAAACAACCGTCCACAATGCCGTCCGCGCCATAATATTTCGTGAATTCCAGCCAACTTTTTCCATAACAGAATTACCACAAAAATACACCAGCGCAAACAGCGGCAACGCCAACAATGCCACCCACAAAAAAGCAGGTGCCACCAACGCAGCATTATTAAATGCGCTGGCCGCACTTTTTACAATCATTGTTCCTTCAAACATAAACTTGCCTTTTAATTTTGTTGAATTATTATATAGACATGTCAGAAAAACAAGAAATTTTTACCCTGATTGGTGGTCGTGTGCGCATGATGCGTGGCCGATACAACCCCACATCAGACGCGGTTTGGTTGGCCGCCTTTATTCCATCGGGCATAAAAACAGTACTGGACGTCGGCATTGGAACGGGCGGGGTTGGATTATGCGCCATTGCCCATAATAAAAATATAAAATTAACAGGCCTGGACATATCGCGCGAAATGTTATCTGAATGTGCCACGAACATGGATTTAAATAATTTTTCCGCTGAATTAATAAATGCAGACATTAACACATGGCGCACAGACAAAACATTTGACGCAGTTGTGACAAACCCGCCATATTTTCGTGGTACCCCGGCGCGCCATAACGCCCACCATAATGCAGATTTAACAACATGGACCAAAAAGTGCATTGCCCGCATTCGTCCACATGGGTACTTTTGCATAATTGTATCAGCCGACCGTATGGATGAAATAATTTCAGAAATGCACCACCATTGTGGTGACACAGAAATATTTCCATTATTCGGCACTAAAAACACAGCAGAACGCGTTTTAATACGTGGTCGCATGGGCACGCGGGGTGGGGCGACCCTGTATTCAGGCCTGTCCATGAATTATGAACCGATTTTACGTGACGGCTTGACTATTGACGACACTTTGTCTACCCTGTAACAGATATGATAAATTTTATAACACGATATTTTACATCCCTGTGGGCATTTATAACATCACCATTTCGTGCGATGTGGCGTGTTATATGCCGTGTATTTCCACCGCGTGAATTTACGGTAATGGACACCCCACGTGGTAACGTATACACTTTCAAGCAAAGCAGTTTTTGGCGTTTTACAAAATTCTGTGGCAAGATAGGTTTAATTGTCTGGGCGACATGGTCAACATATGTATTTGTTTACCACCGTCCATTATTGCAAAAGCGCACCCAGGAACTGGAAGAGGCCAAGGCACAACACGCCCGCCAAATGACGGATTTACAGGTATATCTGGAAAAATACAATGATTTGACCCGTGATTTGAATGTCATAGACGACAAAATATTAAATGCCACCGATTTAAACGACAAACAGAAAGAAGAATTGATGAACAGTCGCCTTAAAACATGGGGCGAATTGGACTTTTTACGTACCAGATTGACGGAAATGTTCACCAACGACGAATATACGGCGGAATACACAAAACTGTCTGAACTGTCAACGGAATACGAATTGACCCGTGCCGAAAATGAAATGCTGAAAAAGCAGAACACCCAATTGGTTGAATCAATGCAGCGTGTTGCCGCCGCAGATGTTCAGATAGTGGACACTGTATCCAAACTGGCATCAGAAAATATCGATTCATTACGTGAAAGCATAAAAAACATCAGTGGCACAATCGCATCACTGGGACTGACCCAACAAAAATTAGTAAACAGCGCAAACAAATTTTCCAATCCATTGGTCGGCGCGGCATTCAGTCCGATTGAATTTGACCGGGACATGGATGAAAAATATCAAAAACTGGCAGACGATTTAGAATTATGGAATGGCCTGACCAAATTAAACAAGATATTGCCATTGGGGGCACCGGTTGAAAAAATGCGTGTTACATCAAATTTTGGTATTCGCAATGATCCGTTCACTGGCGAACCCAAACGTCACCGCGGCATTGATTTTGCCGGCACCATCGGCACGGAATTAATGGCGGTTGCGCCGGGCCGTGTTGTATCTGCGGGCGAACGTGTTGGATACGGCACCACGGTTGAAATAGACCACGGATTGGGCTTTACAACATTATACGCCCATTTATCACAAACATTGGTCACGCGTGGTGATTGGGTACGTCCTGGAACTGTAATTGGACTGGCGGGATCAACGGGTCGTTCAACTGGCCCGCATCTGCACTATGAAATTCGGTACAAGGGCGTTCCATTTGACCCTGCAAAATTTGTAAAGGAATAAACGATGCTGGCATTTACAAACGCAAAAGAAAAAACATCACCAACAATTATTGGTGCCGGATGCAAATTGACCGGCGACATAAAAACAGACCATTCTGTTCAAATTCACGGCCAGGTTGTTGGCAACATAACGGCTGAAACAATTGTTATTGGTCGTGGTGGTCGTGTTGTTGGAAAAATAAACGCAACAAATTTGTTTTTACACGGCACACTGGACGGTCCTGCGACAGTAAATACCGCGAACATTTTCAGCAATGCGCAAATGACCGGCATATTATCATATTTCACATTAAATATCACAGGTAACACCGGACTGGAATGCAAACTGGCCAAACGAAAGGATAAAAAAAATGAATAAAACAATATCCAAGGTATATATTGCCGCCGACCATCGTGGGGTTGGGGTAAAATTGTACTTAATTGAAATGCTGTCTGCGGTTGGGTATACGGTTGTAAATTTGGGCACGGACGATGTAAACACACCGGTTGACTTTCCTGATATTGCCAAAAATCTGGCAGACGCAATGTTGAACGATGATAAATCGCGTGGCATTTTAATTTGTGGCACTGGTGCAGGCATGCAAATTGCGGCCAACCGATATCGTCACCTGCGTGCATCGCGTTGCGAACGCCCTGACCAGGCCCGTGATGACCGCCTGCACGACGATATAAACGTTTTATCTTTGGCCGCTGATGATATTGATATAGAGGTATCATTCCTGGTCACACGCGCATTTCTGGAAAGCCCGTTTGACAATTCAGAACGTCGCGTACGCCGATTGAAAAAAATATCATGATAAAAAACCGCCCAAACGGGCGGTTTTTATTTATTTTTTAACAACAAAGTTCACCACTTTATTGGGCACAACAATCGTTTTTACAATTTCAAGCCCATCCAACTTTTTGGCCACCACATCACGCGCCATTGCAATAACTTCATCATTGGTGGCATCAACACCAATCTGAAATTCTGCCGCACGTTTACCGTTCACTGACGCAACCATATTCATTGTTGTTTTAACTAACTTTGACGCGTCGTATGTCGGCCACGGTTGAAACACCAACATATCATCGTGCCCCAAACGCTGCCAAATTTCTTCGGTCAGATGTGGTGCGAACAGATTCAGGACTTGAACCAGAATCTCATACGCGGGGCGGGGCATTTTGCCGTCAAACTGATTGATAAATTCCATCATCGCGGAAATCGCCGTATTAAAGCGCATATTTTCCAATCTATCCGTCATATCGGCAATCAATTGATTGACCAAGCGGTCCTGTTCCGCGTTCATCGGCAAATCGGTCAGATTGTCCGCCATATTTTCAACACGTTTCAAGAACCGCTGAACCCCGGCCAGCGCACCATCGGACCAATTGACATTTGTGTCCCACGGCCCCAGTGACAGCACCGTTGTGCGCGCAGCATCGGCACCAACACGCGCGACCATTTCGTCCACCTGGAACCCGTTGCCGGCGGATTTTGACATTTTTTTACCATCAGACCCCATCAGCAACCCATTCGTGGTGCGCTTTTTATACGGTTCAACCGTATTCACAAAACCCAAATCGTACAGTGCCTTGTGCCAGAAACGCGAATAAATCAAATGGCGGGTGTTGTGTTCGTTTCCACCGTTATAATGGTCAACGGGCATCCAGCGTTCCATTTTTTCACGTGAACAAAATTCTGTATCATTATGCGGGTCTAAATATCTCATATAATACCACGACGAACCCGCCCATTGCGGCATAGTATCCGTTTCACGGCGGGCTGGCGCACCACATTTTGGACACGTGGTATTTACCCAATCCGTCGCACGGGCCAGGGGACTTTCGCCGTCCTCGGTCGGACGATAATCTTCCATGTACGGCTGCATCAGTGGCAGTTCAGATTCAGGCACCGGCACCCAACCACATTTTTCACAATACACCAACGGTATCGGTTCACCCCAATACATCTGGCGTGAAAATCCCCAATCACTCATTTTGAAACGTGTTTTTGGACGTGCAAACCCACGTTCTGCACCGTATTTAATTGCGGCGGCGATTGCATCGCCCCGGTTCATACCGTCCATAAATCCAGAATTGATATGCGGGCCGTCCCCGGTCCAAACCTTGCCTGGTTCACCACCGTCAATAACAGTCACTATTTTCAATCCGAACTTTTTTGCAAAATCCCAGTCGCGATCATCGTGCGCAGGCACCGCCATAATTGTACCGTGCGCATAATTCACCAATACATAGTCCGCAACAAACACCGGTATTTCATCACCAGTGTACGGATTCTTGGCCATTATACCGTCCAGTTGCACGCCAGTTTTTTCCTTGGTGACATCAGTGCGGTCTATTTCTGATTTTGCCGCGGCTTCTTTTATATACGCACGCACGGCATCAGCATTTTTAACCCTGCCGTCGTTCAGCCATTTGGCAACCAGTTTATGTTCCGGCGCAATCGCACAGAACGTTGCACCAAATATAGTGTCGGGACGTGTTGTGTACACGGTCATAACATCATCACCAACCATAAAATCAACATCAGCCCCCGTTGATTTGCCAATCCAGTTTGTCTGGTCGCGCTTTACCCGTTCTGGATAATCCACCAACGATAAATCATCCAACAAACGTTGTGCATATTTAGTAATCGCCAGATTCCACTGCATTTTTTCACGAATTTCCACCGGTCCGTGACAACGATTGCACTTGCCATCTTCCAATTCTTCATTGGTCAACGTAGTGCGGCAATTCGGACACCAATTCATTGGCAGCATAGATTTATACGCCAACCCCGCATTGAAAAATTGAATAAACATCCACTGTGTCCATTTGATAAATTCAGGGTCAGATGTGGCAACCTGAGATTTCAAATCAATGGACCAGCCCATTTCAACCATATTCTTTGTGAACCTTTCGACCAATTCACGGACGACAACCGACGGATGCTTGCCAATTTTGGTGGCATAGTTTTCCGCAGAAATCCCCAGCGAATCAAACCCCAACGGATATAAAACGTCATATCCCTGCATACGACGGAACCGCGCCATAACGTCACAGCCCGTATAATTTAACATATGCCCACCATGCAGCCCCATTCCCGACGGAAACGGAAATTCCGCCAGCATATAGAACGGCCGTTTAGTCCCGTCGTTTTTCGGGGTAAAAACACCTGCATCGACCCATTTTTTCTGCCATTTGGCCTCTCGTTCATGAATTTTATTTATATCATCTGCCATTTTTATAACCTGTTGTTAAATTCTGGGAAAATTTTATACATAAAATATACTTAATTCAAGGTGTTTTATTGCGCCACATGGCGCAAACACGCCAAATATTCCACATTGCCACTGCCACCGCGGATGGGCGATTCAATTATACCACATTGATTATAGCCGATTTTTTCAAAGTTTTTAACAACGTTTTGAATGGCATTTTGCCGGTCAATTTCGCTTTTTATAACACCACGATTACGCGCCGCAATGGCACGCGGAACCTCAAATTGCGGCTTTATCAGCGCGATTATTTGTGGCGCATTCCACGCCACCAACGCGTCCATTATATTTATCAATGATATAAACGATACATCAATCACAATCAAATCAACTGGCGATACCGGGTGCAGGGCGCGTATATCCGTTTGTTCCAACGACAAAACCCGCGCATCACGCTTTAATTCATCGGCCAACTGGTTCGTTCCAACATCAACGGCAATTACACGCACCGCACCACGGGACAATAAAGTTTCTGTAAAACCGCCCGTACTGGCACCGACATCCAAACAAACATATCCGGCCGGATTTACATTAAACGCATCCAACGCCGCCGACAGTTTCACACCCCCACGACCGACGGAATAGGGTAACGCCCCTGCAACAATATTATCGGTATCTGAAACCGATTGACTGGCCTTTTGCGCAACTGCACCATTTACAGAAACCAAACCCGACTTTATAGCGGCAACGGCCTTGGCTCTGGTTGGATATAAATTACGTAAAACTAATGCCTGATCTAATCTCATAATAAAAATTATTTTACAGTACATATATTTTAAAATCAAATTATTAATATCATACGGATACGCACCAAACAAATAAAAACAAAAAATCACTAACTTCATTATATTAACAGCGTATCTTAACATAATATATAAGCACTAAATCAGATTGCATTAACAATAAACAAAAATGCATAAAGTAAATTATAAAAATATTAAAATAACATATTATTATTTAATATTATTTATAACCTGTATCACCACCACACAAAACCGCCTAAAAACCCGCAAAAAGCCCAGAAATCCGGGATTTTTTACTTTTTTGTGGCTAAAAACCCACCCAAAACAACAAAAAAACGGACAAAATCGACGGCAAACACACCGGTAACAATATTTAAATTATAACCATAAAAACAAATTATTATTTAATACACTTAATAAAGCATTTTAACACAAACCACAATTCGCCCAACCAATTAAAACATATGCCACAAAAAGCATCCACAATTGTGTGCGCAACATAAAAAATATTTAAATCCACATCAGACACAAACACAGCCAATCAATTAACACAACAATCTGTATACACCAAAAATAATTTACCCGACAACGTAACACATCCCACAATTCAAACAGCCACCAAACGAATGCCAATCAACCAAAATCACATAAATAAAACAAACAGACAAAATAAATAAATAAAATAAACAGATAAACACGCACCAAAAAATACCCAAAACCACCCCACTACAACACCAAACTATACATAATATACATTATGCGCCTTTTATATATTAATGCCCTGGCACCATAAATGTCAACCAACAAAGTGCGCGAACCACCCAATATTTCAATAACACTCACCACAAATTACCAATACTATGCAAAATATTTTTACCAAACAAACACCACGATATCATCAACATTTAACGCGCCGAATAAATCACCAACCCAAATCAACGACGCGCAACCACCAAACATATCAAACATATTTATCACACCTGTAATCGGCCGCCCCAACAAAAGTACCCCATAATGCCCACAACTATACATAAACCCAAAACCATTACCAGGTCAGAAAATTAAATAAACAAACATTTAAACAAATAAAACTTTTACTTTGTTTATACAAATAACTTTTATTTTTCAACGATACAAAAAAAACACATCTGCAACCCCAACCAACAATCATGCAAACAATCAAAAAAACGGGGCAACGATTACGCTTGCCCCGCCCTAAACACTAACTTTAATTTTTACTTTGAACCCTTTGTTATTTTTATAATTTTTGAAACTTTTTTCTTTGCTATTTTGGTGATTTTACCAATATTCTTTTCCAAATCACTGGGCTGTGCCGGTATTACCTGTTCTGGCACAACAGACGAACAACAATTTGGACATTTTGAAGCCTCGGCATTAATGGTTGATTTACAATACGGACACGTACGCGTCGTAACAGCCTTTTTAGCGCGCACCTTGTTCATAATTTTCACCAACATAAATACGGCAAACATAGTTATAAAGAAACTGACCACCGTATTTAAAAACACACCTATGTTCATTGTTGCCGCACCAGCAGCCTGGGCTTCGGCAACTGTATTATAATGCGCCCCGGGTTCGCCACCGGACAACACAATAAAAAATTGCGAAAAATCAATATCCCCCAGCAACATTCCAATTGGCGGCATAATAACGTCTTTGACCAACGAATTCACCATCGTCGTCATAACACTGCCGACGATTATACCGACCGCCATATCAATCGCACTGCCGCGTTCCAAAAAAGTTCTAAATTCACTTAAAAATTTACTCTTAGCCATTTGTTTTTTCCTCTCTATTTTGAAAATCGCGAATTGCGTTAACAACCTTGTCCAACGTTTTACGCAGGCTTTCATCCCGCGTTTCCACCGTTATATCAGCCATGGCATAAATATCATAACGTTCGTCGATTAATTGCGCCAAAATTTTACGACTGTCCGTATGCAACAGTTGCGGACGCGTATGACGAAAATTAGTTCTTTTTACCAATAAATCCAAATCCGCGCGCAGCCATACCGATACCGCGCGCTGCAACACCATTTCACGCACCGCCGGGGTGATAAATGCACCCTCGCCCGTGGAAATTACCTTTAACACGGGCGGTGTATCAAACAATCGCGCAATTACACGTTGTTCAGCACGCCGAAATTCAGCTTCGCCATACATAGAAAATATATCCACCACACTGGCACCGGCAGCAGCCTCTATTTCCTTGTCAGAATCAACGAACGGTATACCCAATCGTCGGGCCAAAGCACGCCCCACACTGGTTTTGCCGGCCCCCATCAGCCCCACCATAACGATGGGCTTGTTCAAATCAATATTTTCTTTCATAACTGTAATTTTACTAGAAAAAGGCCGATTTCTCAATAAAAATCCTGCACAGGAATTTTTTGCTTTTTATTTTTCAATGACGTAAAAATGTGATATAATATAAATGAATATGAAAATTCATACTGGGGGGGAACACAAGAGATGAAAAAAACATCACTATTTGCGCTTAGTATATTTATATTGTCCACAAACGGCGGTTTTGCTGCGGTTAATCCGCATATTTATGCAAACACATTTACAACAAATAATATTACCGCATTGCAACATTCTATCATGACCAATGCCATGCAAACGTTTGAAGGTACCGCCGCCGCGGCCCTGGGTGGACGCGCCCGCCTGGTAAGGCAAGATCCAGAATCAAAATACATGTACGGCACAACCCCCATGTATGGTTGGCCCAGATTATATGGCGAATATGGCGATGACGGCAACGCCCAGAAAGCATCACAGTCGGGTCGTAATGGTGGTGACGCACCGGAAACCACTGAATATTCAGACGCCCGCCCTGTAATAAACAGCATTTGGTTAAATTGGCAACATGCTGCGGACGACATAAAGTTCAAGGGATACGATGAATTAAATACAGACATGGATTTAATATCGTTTGGTCTGGCCGGCGGGGAAGCGCAACGTGGCATCGGAATATCCGAATGGGGTATTTTCGGTGGATATGTTGGCGGAACCCAGGAAAATGAATTTATAAACCTGGACGAACGTGGCGGTTATGTTGGCCTGTACACAGGATACAACATCCAACGTTTTAATATTTCATTGGCTGCTAATTTTGGAACACTGTATAACAACGCCGAACATAAATACGGCAATGATGAATTCGCAAATATGTGGGCGGGCGCCGCAATAAACATGACATACAATATCGCATTGGATGATTCGTTTACAATCCAACCGGGCGTTTACGCAGGATACACATGGATTGGTGGCGCAAATTATATGTCAATGTCCGGAAATGCCGTTGCAAACCAAAACTTTAATTCATTTGAAATCGCGCCTGAAATTCGCGCAATCAAGCATATCGGTCGCGGTTGGTTTGGTTCAATTAATTTTAAATACGCATTTATGATGGGACACGGTGGCGACGTTATTGTTGACGGTGTTCAATACGATGACCTGGACACACGTGATTATGCCGAATATGGTATAAGTATTGAAAAATCGATCGACCGCTTTAACATTGCACTGAATTTAAACCGTCGTGACGGTGGACGTGCCGGTTGGAATGGCGGGTTTAATTTAAAATATATATTCTAAACGAATACACTTTTGTGATATCAAAAAATATCCGCATACGCGGATATTTTTTACATATGCGACAATAAAATATTAATCCATATTTGCCAACCGTTCCAATTGGTCCGCCGCAGTCAATGCATCAATCATTTCGTCCAATGCCGCCCCGCCCGCCAAAATATCGTCTAATTTATACAGTGTCAATTTGATGCGATGATCGGTAACACGCTGTTCTGGGAAATTATAAGTTCTGATTTTTTCACTGCGGTCCCCCGAACCAACCATACTTTTACGTGCGGAATTACTGGCATTATTTTGCTCTTCGCGTTGTTTTTCATACAATTTAGACCGCAAAACATCCATGGCCGCAGCCTTGTTTTGAAATTGGCTGCGTTCATTTTGACACGTGACCACAATTCCCGTTGGAAAGTGCGTTATACGAACCGCACTGTCAGTTTTGTTAACATGTTGCCCACCAGCACCAGACGCACGGAACACATCGATACGAATATCTTTATCATCAATGACGATATTTATATCCTTTGCCTCTGGCATAACGGCCACAGACGCCGCACTGGTATGAATACGCCCACCGGCCTCGGTTTCAGGAACGCGCTGAACACGATGAATGCCAGATTCAAATTTCATACGCGCATATGCACCCGCACCATCAATTTTAAAAATTATTTCTTTATACCCATGCAAAGATGTTGCATTTTCTTCTATGACTTCTACTTTCCAACCATGACGCAACGCATACGATTTGTATTGATTATATAAATCACCCGCGAACAAGGCAGACTCTTCACCGCCGACCCCGGCACGAATTTCCATGATAACACCGTTATCGTCTGCTTCGTCCCGCGGCAGCAACGCTATTTGCAACTGTTTTTCAACATCAGGCAATTTATGGTTTAATTCGTCCAACTGTTCTGCGGCAATATTTTTTAATTCCGCATCATGCAGCATTTCTTTGGCATCTGATATGCCCTGCTTTATTTGAAAATATTCATCAATCAGCGGTAAAACATCCGTCAGTTGCGAATATTCTTTGGACAATCTGGTCAATTCTGCGCCAGACACGTCACCAGAATTCATCTGGTTTGCAATTTCTGCGGCATGCTTTTTAATATCTTTTAATTTATCTTCTATTATCATGGTATTATCACATTTTTATTTTAACAAATTAACAGTGCCTTCTAAATTCAGATTTTTTTGTTCGCCAGTCTGCATATTTTTCACGGCCAACATTCCAGATTCACGTTCTGAATCACCAATTATAATACTGTAATCTGCGCCAATTTTATCAGCAAATTCAATTTGATTTTTAAATTTTTTGGTCGCATCCAAATATGGCACCGCAACAATCCCGGCATTGCGCAATTCGGACAAAACCCGCATTGAATAAGCAACCTGTGCCTGACCCATACACAAAACCGCGGCACGTACTGGGTGCATAAACGGCGTTAAATCTATACGATTATCGTCCAACAACGCCACCATCAGGCGCGAAAAACCAACGGCCGCGCCAACCCCGATAATTTTTGTTTTTGAAAACTTGGACGCCAAATCTTCATACCGGCCACCGCCACCAATCGCACCCAATTCAGGAAAATTATCCAGGAAAAATTCAAATACTATCCCCGTATAATACGCGTGACCACGCATAATTCCCAAATCAATAACCGCATTTTTTATCCCCATTGAATCCAACAGGTTCATAAACGCATCCATTTCACTTATCGCGCCATCTAAATCATCAGACAAGCCAACAAAACTTCTGTACCCATTTGAAAATACTTTATTTATTTCATTTGCCGCATCCGCACCAACACTTTCCACCAAACCATCATAGAAATCAGAAATCTTGTCACGTTTATCAATCAGAACGAATGCCGCACGACTTTGTTCATCTGTCAGATTCAAATGCGCGAACATGGCATTCCAAAAACGACGATTTCCGACACGAATATTCACCGGCCCAATAAATTCAGCCACAGATTCATATGCCCGCGCCAATGTTGCGACAATTTCCGCATCATAGTTTTCAGACAAAGAATCTATACCCATTATATCCAAATCCATCTGGTAAAATTCGCGATACCGGCCACGTTGCGGACGTTCACCGCGATAATTACGCGCGAACTGATATGCACGAAATGGAAACACCAAATTATTCAAGTGCCCTGCGACATAACGCGATAACCCAACCGTTCCGTCATATCGCAGTCCCATTTTAGTGTCACCCTTTTGAAACAGAAACATTTGCGTTTCAATTTCGTCCCAGTTATCTTTATCGGTTAAAACCTCGGCCCGTTCAATGGCGGGCAAATCCAGATGTGCAAACCCGGCCGTTTTTAACACACGCTGCATACGCGCCGCACATTCGTCAAAGCAACGCTGCTGCGCCGGTAATAATTCTATGAATCCAGATAAAGTCTTTGTCGGTTTTAATTCCATTTTTTATTTCCTATTGTTCCGCCCACTTATGATGAAAAGAGCATTTTAACATTAAACTTATTATATCATACGAAATTACAAAACGCTATAAACAGTCGCCCCGGCGGGCGTGATGCAACACAACAAAGATGTATTTTTGAATATTCACACTAAAATAGTACCCTAAAATCAACATTTTTCAAGTTTTTTATAAAAATATGCCCCGAATTTCAGGGCATATTAACCAAACCAACAACATACAGACGTGCTTAGAAAGTCAATTTAACACCTGCGATAATTTCATGTTTATCCAAATCAACATCTGAATCAAACACACTTGTTATACCACCCTGGCCCGCGACATGATTGTCATAAAACATACCATTTGTGTATTCAACACTGCCCAGGTCGGTATACTTATACGCCACATTGAACGCAACATTATCGGTCAATGGCACTTCGACACCAACGCCGACATTCCACGACATATTTTCCGTTGTTGCCGGTGTTTCCCAGAAATAGCGTCCACTGCGGAAATTATTTTCAGATTCAATTGTTGTGTATCCGATACCGGCCGTCACATACGGAATAAATTTATAAACTTTATATCCGTATTTCAGGTTCAACCCCAACGTACGTTCGTCATATGTAAAGTTTCTGACATCCGTGTCGTTTGGCCTATCACCATTTTCTGCCATATCGAACCCAACCGCATTAAAGAAATTATCTACTTCGCCATATTCGGCTTCGATTGATAAAATGCCGGCCTTATCCATATCAAATTCGTAACCGACCGCAATTTTTGGTGAAAATTGATGTCCCTTATCAGCCCAAGATTCGTGCTTGTTATTCACAAATTCAGCCCAAGAACCATTTTGTGCGGATTTTTCAACACGTGATTCTGAAACCGACGTGATGCTGTACGCAACCTGTGGATTGATATAAAAACCGTTCGCCATTGCGCCAGTCGCAACCAATGCAAACATTGAACCACATAGTACTTTTTTCATTGCTTCTTCCTTTTTGTCTAACAGTTAAACAAAAACCACCAGATTTCTTGGTGGTCGGGAAGTTAGCAAATCATATCTGTAAATGATCTGTCGGTTTTCGATTATGCTACATAATCTGTTGTATAGCCGACACAACCCGACCCACGGGCCAGGTAATCCAACGGCGCGCCGTTGGTGGATTATAACGCTTTTGCGTTATACAGATACGGGCTTGCTAAGTCCCCGAACCAACATCCCTGTTGATTCAATATTCAGTATAATTTATTGATATTAAATAAACAAGTTAAAAATACCGGTGTAATTCTGCACCATGAACGGCCAACCAACGCTTTGCGCGTTCAACCCCAAAACCATACAACTGCGCAACAGTCTGCCAAAATTCTGGTGAATGATTCATATGCACCTGGTGCGCCAATTCATGCATAACGACATACCGCATAACATCGCGTGGCGCAAACGCCAATCGCCACGAAAAAGACATCGTGCCACTGGTTGAACAACTGCCCCATCGTGATGAAGTATCACGAATTGCAACACGTCGTGGCCATAAATCACGCGGTGCGGTACGTATCATCTGTTTTACAGCAATTAAAAATTGCGCACGAATAAAATCACGAACACGCCGTTCAAACATATCCACCCCGCCCCCAACGACTAACACGGCCGTCCCATCATCATGCACGACAAAATCATTACCACGGCGGTCCGTATCATGTTGCAAAACGACATGCCAACCCAAAAAGTCAATCTCATCCCCTGGGGTTATATGCACCTTTTGTGGGGCATTATTAAATATGCGTTCACACCATGTGCGTTTTTGTTCTACAAATCGCAACGCCACTGAAATTGGGGTCAACCATGGTTTAGATATATGTATTTCACGCACTGGGCGCGTTTTCGGGCGCAACGTAATATTACGCAACCCGCGACGCGCAGTAATAATAATCGGTATCCGTTCACCCGACGACAAAACAAATTCGTATTCAGCCATTAATAAACAGATTTTATTTTAATTTTTTTAAAATATCGCGCACAATTGTGTCTGTGTCAAATCCAAAACCAGAATAAACCGCATCACCCGGCCCAGACACCCCAAAAGAATCAATTCCAACCACCGCATCGGCAAATTCAAACCACGGTGATGTTGCGGCGGCCTCTATCGCGACAACATACCCAGCCAAAATTTTAGACTTATATTTATCATCCTGGGCACGAAAATCCGCCACAGATGGGATACTGGCCACCTGGACCGCGTCACCCAATTTTTTAGCAACCGCCACGGCCAATGCCACTTCGGCCCCTGTGGCCAAAATTGTCACACGTACACGACGTGCGGTGGCCGGATATATTATATATCCCCCACGCGAAATATCGGCCCCACCTGGGGTTTTAATTTGTGCAAATTTCTGGCGCGACAAAATAATTGCGCTGGGACGCGAACCGTCCGCAATTGCCGCAGACCAAGCATACGCCACTTCGGCCCCATTACATGGACGATATACATTTAATTTTGGTATCAATCGTAATGATGGCAATTGTTCAATTGGCTGATGTGTCGGTCCATCCGCCCCAACGGCAATACTGTCATGTGTAAAAACATATATAACCGGCAATCCAGACATCGCCGCCAATCGAATCGACGGTCGCATATAATCACTGAACACCAAAAACGTTGACCCATACGGTCGCAACCCCGTCGCCGCCAACCCGTTCATTATTGCCCCCATGGCATGTTCACGCACACCATAGTTTATATAATTGCCACGATATTTTGGTGGCATAATATCTATGCTGGCGGATACCTTGGCATTGGTGCTATGCCCTAAATCGGCACTGCCACCAATCAATGTGCACCCCGCCGTAATCATTGATTGTAAATATGCCCCGGACAATTCACGCGTTGACGCCACATCACCCAAATCAGGCACCGGAATATCATTTGGACACACCTGGGCCGAATGCAACGCATACTTTGCAGTCGCGTCATTTGCCACCGTTGCCCACAAATCATCCCCAACTGGTGAAATATTTTTTTCAACCAACTGCATCATTTCTGAATCAGATAACGCAAACCCATGTGCTGCGGCGGTGCCAGCAACACTGGAACCACGCCCAATTACAGTTTTGGCATCAATAAATACCGGCACATGCCGTCCCACAGCCCCCTGTAACGCCCGATTTAACTTATTAAAATCATCCCCAGGCACCTTAACCGTTCGCCACCCGGCCGCCCGCATACGTTCCGCAACATCAATATCTGTCAATGCATCGCCGTCAATACTGATACCGTTATCATCCCAAATTAAAACTAAATTATCCAACTGATACCGACCGGCAAAGGTTATCGCCTCGGCCGCGACCCCCTCACTCAAATCGCCATCACTGCACAAACAATAAATAATACCGTCCGTGCCACGTATTTTTTCAGCCAATGCCAACCCGACCGCGTTCCCAACACCCTGCCCCAACGGGCCTGTTGTGGCAAAAACACCATCAATTCCGCATTCTGGATGTCCCGGCAATCCCCCCAGTTTTCTAAACCCGTGTAAATCACCAACATCATACCCGGCCAGTTTTAACACAGAATACAACAATGCACTGCCGTGTCCTGCGGACAAAACGAACCTGTCGCGGCCACGACGCAGAAAATTCGCATAAATCGTGGTGACAATATCCGCCGCCCCCAGCACGATTCCGACATGGCCAGACCCCGCATGACGCACGGCATCCAGCGCATGCGCACGCACGGATTTAGACATTTCTTGTAATTGTTTGGCATCAAATCTCATTTTATGATATTATATCACAAAACAAGGTTATAAGAAATGCTAAAAATTTGGACAGATGGCAGTTGTTTGGGTAACCCCGGTCCCGGCGGATGGGCATTTATTGCCACGGATGGTGACAATACTGCTGAACGCAGTGGTGGGGCGCGCCTAACCACAAATAATCAAATGGAATTAACGGCGGTAATACGCGCCCTGTACGCAACGCGCCATCATCGTGCGGTTGAACTGCACACCGACAGTCAATATGTAAAAAACGGTATGCAGATTTGGGTACCCCAATGGAAAAATAACAACTGGAAAACCGCGGCCAAAAAGCCCGTAAAGAACAAAGAATTATGGCAACAACTGGATGAATTGGCACGTGACCGTGAAATACATTGGGTGTGGGTGCGCGGTCATGCGGGCAATCCGTATAACGAACGATGTGACGAACTGGCGCGCACTGCCGCTGAAAAGATGAAATAAAAAATCGCCATATTTTGGCGATTTTTTATTTATCCACGAAATCCCATTGCGACAATAAACATTTCCACACTGTCTTTGCGTGATGCAGGCGGTTTTATGTGATGCACCGATTCGAATTTTTCACGTATTTGTTTTAATAAATCATTTGTTGTCCCACCGGTAAAAGATTTTGCCACAAATGTTCCGCCCGGCTTTAATGCACGAATGGCAAAATCAAACGCATATTCCAACAACACCATTTGACGTATATGGTCGGTTTTCTTGTGTCCAACGGTATTCGGTGCCATATCAGACAGCACAACATCCACCGTACCATGTGATGCGCCATCCGATTGCAAATTTAATTTTTCCACCAACCAATCCAGCGCATCGTCTGTGGTAAAATCCCCCTGATAAAATTCAACCCCCGGGATTGGTGTAATTTCCAACAAATCCATGGCGAACACGCGTGATTTTGGAAATGCACGCATAACATATTGTGACCATGAACCCGGTGCCGCCCCCAGGTCAACAACAACCTGGCCATTTTTTAGAAAATTGTACCGTTCGTTCATTTCGATTAACTTGTACGCGGCACGTGCACGATACCCATCACGATGTGCACGCGCAACATACGGGTCAGCCGCCTGGCGTTGAATCCATGCAGCCGATGATTTTTTTGATGCAATTTTCTTATTTAAAATTTTCATTATTATATTTTTTTGCCGCCACAATTTTTTGTTTTGTTTGCCTGTATAATGATATAGCATCCCTTAATGCAACACTGCCCCGCCGTTGCAATGTATCATCATTATATTTGGCCGGGAAAAAGACGCTTTTACTTTTATGGTATTTATATTCAATTTCCACCACATATCCCAACAGGAAACGCGCATTATCAGCCCCCATTCTGACGAAACGCGGACATGGGACCCGAACCGCAACCGGCGTCCAGTCAAACTGTTGCCGTATTTTTTCCAAACTAAAAATATTTTTCCAATGCATTTAGTTGCCCGGCTTTTGCATTTTTTGCATAACAGCCTCCATTCCCCCCATTTTCTGTAACATTGCCATCTGTTGACGCATTTTAGTATATTGTTTGATAATATGTTCCACGTCACGTACAGTGCATCCCGCGGTTTCTGCAATACGCGTTTTGGCATTTGCAAAAATTTTTTCTGGTTCGGCGCGTTCTTCTGCGGTCATTGCTTCCAGTATTTTTATTTGTGCGTCAACACTGCCATCTTTGATTTTTTCCTTCATCGCAGCCACAGCACCCGACATACCCGGCACCATTTTTAACAGCCCACTAAAATTACTCATTTTTTTAATTTGTTTTAATTGCGCCAACATATCGTTCATATCAAATTGACCGGCCATCATACGTTGGGCAGATTCTTTCATTCCGCTGGGAATCTTGGCCTCCATCTTTTTCAATTCTTTTTCATCCAGTTCTGGGGCGGTCGCTTCCGTTGCGGTTGTGTTTACTACTTTTTCTGCCTTTTTCTTTCCAAACCCAAACATTTTTGCTCCTTTTATGTTATATATTAAAAACTTTATTTTTTCTTTTTCCCATTGTCCAGATACTTTTGCAGATATTTCCCAGTCAAAGATTCAGGATTTTCTGCGACCTGTTCTGGTGTACCGACGGCGACAACACGTCCGCCCCCGGCCCCACCGCCAGGGCCCAAATCAATAATCCAATCCGCAGTCTTTATAACTTCCAAATTATGTTCGATGACAATGACCGTATTGCCCTGGTCAACCAGTTCATGCAACACAGACAGCAACAATTTAATATCTGCAAAATGCAAACCAGTTGTCGGTTCATCCAATATATATATTGTTTGTCCCGTACTGCGCGCGGCCAGTTCTTTGGACAATTTAATACGCTGGGCCTCGCCCCCGGATAAATCCAATGAACTCTGCCCCAATTTGATATAATCCAAACCGACACGCTTTAATAATTCCAACTTGCGCGCAATTTGTGGCACATTACTGAAAAATCTATATGCCTCTTCGACAGTCATGTTTAATACGTCGGCAATGGACTTTCCCTTATACTTCACAGCCAACGTTTCATCGTTATATCGTGCGCCATGACACTTGTCGCATTCGACATACACATCGGCCAAGAAATTCATTTCAATTTTTATCTGACCGTCACCCTGACATGCCTCGCACCGGCCACCCTTTACATTAAATGAAAAACGTCCGGGTCCGTATCCGCGCGCCTTGGCTTCTGGCAGACCTGCAAAAAAGTCACGAATATTTGAAAACACACCCGTATAAGTTGCAGGATTACTGCGTGGGGTACGTCCAATCGGCGATTGATCTATATCAACAACCTTGTCCACATGTTCCATACCACGAATTATGTCATGCGCCCCCATTTCTATTTTTGAATTATACAACGCACGCATTAACGCCGGATATAATGTATCCAATAACAAAGTAGATTTCCCAGACCCCGACACACCGGTCAGTGCAACAAATTTACCCAAGGGGAAATCAACATTTATGTTTTTCAGATTATTTTCACGCGCGCCCTGCACAGAAATCACCTGACCATTACCGGCACGTCGTGCCTTTGGCACATCTATTTTTCGTTTCCCAGACAAATATTGTCCTGTTAATGAATCTTTGTTTTTTATAACCTGTTCTGGTGTACCGGCGGCAACAACGTGCCCGCCATTAATACCCGCCCCCGGGCCGATATCAACCAAATAATCAGCCGCCCGCATGGCATCTTCGTCATGTTCAACCACAATTACGCTGTTGTCTTTGTCGCGTAACATTTTCAATGTATCCAATAATTTATCATTGTCACTTTGATGCAGACCAATTGATGGTTCGTCCAAAACATACAATACCCCAGACAGCCCACTGCCAATCTGTGACGCCAACCTGATTCGTTGCGCTTCGCCACCAGACAAAGTCCCCGACATACGCGACAGCGTCAGATATCCCAACCCAACATTCTGTAAAAATTGCAACCGACTGGTAATTTCGCGCAATATCACGCGCGCGATATCATTTTCCTTTTGCGACAAATGATTTGGCAAATCAGTAAACCATTTCAGCGATTGATCCACCGCCATATCGCACGCATCCATAATATCCAACCCATAAATTTTCACGCATAATGCCTGAATATTCAAACGTTTGCCGTGACACATCGGGCACGGCGTTTCAGATTGATACTTCGCCAATTCGTTACGTACGGCTTCGGAATCTGATTCACGCCAACGACGTTCGATATTTGGAATTACCCCTTCGTACGGTTTTTCGTAAACAAATCCATTCCAGTTTATTTTTATCGGTTCATCACCACTGCCATACAAAATAATATCTTTCTGTTGCTGGGTCAGTGTATGCCACGGTTTTGACAATGGGATTTTATACTTTTTATGTAATGCATCCAACAAATGGTCAAATTGACTTAACATACCACCACGCGACCACGGCGCAATGGCACCATCCAAAATGGATTTAGACGGATCAGGAATCACCAAATCTGGCGACATATTTAATTGCACCCCCAATCCATCACATGCCGGGCACGCCCCCATCGGCGCATTAAAAGAAAACAAACGTGGTTCTATTTTTGGCACCGTAAACCCACTGACCGGACAGGCATAATTTTGTGAATATAAAATATCTTCGTTCGTATCCAAACGACGCACCAACACTGACCCAGGCACCAAACGCAGTGAACCTTCGAATGATGAATACATGCGCGACCGAAATTCTTCTATATCGGAATCGGACGCGTCCGCCGCCGGCATTTGCAGACGGTCAACAATAACGAATATAGTATGCTTTTTATTTTTATCCAATGGCGGCACAGCCGACAAATCGTGCAATTCGCCGTCAATGATTGCGCGTTGATACCCCTGCTTTACCAAGAATGCGATTTCTTTTTTATATTCCCCCTTGCGTTCACGAACCAGTGGCGCCATTATAAACACGCGTGTTCCGTTGGGGATTTTCATGGTCCAATCAACCATTTCAGCAATCGTTTGTGATTTAATTGGCAACCCTGTTACAGGTGAATGTGGCACCCCCACGCGTGCCCACAACAAACGCAAATAATCATAAATTTCCGTAACGGTGCCAACCGTGGAACGGGGATTTTTTGATGTTGTTTTTTGTTCAATTGAAATTGCCGGGGCCAATCCTTCGATTAAATCAACATCTGGCTTTTTCTGCATATCCAGGAATTGGCGCGCATACGCCGACAATGATTCAACATATCTGCGTTGACCTTCGGCATAAATTGTATTGAACGCCAACGACGATTTGCCAGACCCAGAAACGCCGGTAAAGACCACCAATTTGTTTTTTGGTATGTCTAAATCAATATTTTTAAGATTATTTTCGCGTGCCCCGCGAATTTTTATTACACCAGCCATAGTAATACTAAATATAGAAAATTTATAAAAAATTGCAATAGCCGCGCATATAAAAATATACTTGCATTTTAAACAGCGGGGTAATTATAACCCCGCCATTTGCATTATTCCTGGGAATTTGTGGTCATCAAATCATCTGGCGACAATGAAATTCCAGACACCCTGGCGTGGTCGGCCCCCTGTTTTGGTGCCAAAACATTATTTACCCATACGTCTACGCCCCCGGCATTACCAAACACGGCCGTATATCCATCACCATCGGGAACATAGTAAATATCACCCGGAACCAAAACCCGACTAAAAACAGTATTGCCACGTCTGTCTTCAACCTTTACCCAAGATTCTTGAACAGCCTGTAATATAACGGATGCAGTTGCCGCGTTATCCGTACCAAAACGTTCGCGAACATCTGTATTATATTTTGGTTCCGCATCTGTATCAGCCGACACAGCCACATTCGTTTCAATCACGGGTTCCGTAACAGTTGTTTTTCCAGTCCCGGTCCAGAACATCGCCCCACCAATAATCAATACAACAACAATTATCCCCAAAACAAACCATAACCAATTACGTTTGATGAATTTCCAGGCACGCACGAACACATGCTTTGCTTTTCCATCACCACCCTGGCCATCAACATCATCCGAATCAGATTCATCGTCATCGTCTTTGCGTTCATCAGGCAACAAACCCATTTCGCGCTTTATTTTTGTGACAATTTCATCGGGATCCAACCCCAGTTCCATTGCATAATTACGCGCAAATCCCAAAATATACACAGTTTCTGGAATAACGGAATAATTTCCATCTTCTAATGCCTGTAAAAACTCTTCCCGTATGCATAACTGCTTTGCCACGGTTTGCAATTCACGCTTGCGCCGGCCAGTTGTACGTGCGTTACGCAAAATTTCCCCAACGGTCATTTCAACATTATTTGTTTCTGTTTTATCAATTTCATTCATATTATCCAGTCCCTTGTTTATCATGCTAATCATAGAATCTATACTTTTACTTCGCAACCCCAAAATTTACAAATTTCATCCACCAATTCACCAGCATCCGTAATACCATTGACACGAATTCTGAATTCAGCAGAATTAGGCATACCCGCGGAATACCAGGCCGCATGCTTGCGAAACATGGGGACAGTGTTTTTTTCGCCATAATATTCCACCATATATTGCAGGTGTCGCAATACAACCACCCCAACATTTTCAGGCACCCCACAAATTCCATTCAGCACCCCAAAAATCCATGGTCGCCCCAACATGGCACGCCCAATCATTGCACCACTGTACCCCAAATCCGCGACACGCCGAACATCGGCCGACGTTTTTATATCCCCATTGCCAATAATGGGTATCGGCGAATTTACCAACCGCGGCAAATCAGACACCCCCGTATACAATTGCGCCCGCGTGCGCCCATGCAATGCGGCAAATCGTACCCCGCAATCAGCAGCAATCCTAATTAAATCAGCCCAGTCACGATTGGCATCATCCCACCCCAGGCGCGTTTTTATCGATACTGGAATCTGTACGGCACGAACCACCGCCCGCATTATTTTTTCAGCCAATTTATGGTCACGCATCAGGTTTGCCCCCGCCCCACTGCGTGTGGCAACCTTTGGTACTGGGCAACCCATATTTATATCAATCCATGTGGCGCCGGCATCCTGTAAAATTCGCGCCGCATCCGCCATTAATTGTGCATTTGCACCAAAAATCTGGGTCCCTATGTTACCTTCATCATCATAACGGTCAAAATTACGCAGACAATTTTTATGCGCCCCCACCAACGAATGACATGAAATCATTTCCGTATACATTGGTGTATTCGGCGAAAACATACGAACAATACGCCGAAATGGTTTATCTGTAATTCCGGCCAACGGTGCAGCAAAAATTTGATTAACATTAAACATTTATGATATAATGCCACCGATGAAGGAAAAAATCAAAAATTTCTTTGGCTTTTTGGGCCGTGCATGGTCTGACGGGGCGCGTGGTAAATTTGGCACATTTATGCTGATATTCGCCGTGGGCATATTCATACGCATGTTTTGGGGCGATGTAAACGTGCAAAGCCTGATAATAAACACATGGCATTTACGTGCCGAACAGGAACAGTTGGCCGCGGAACAAAAAGAATTACAATCCATACGCCGTCATATTGAATTATTACAGGGATACAGTGCTGACTATGTCGAAGAATTGGGGCTAAAATACCTGAACATTGGCAATCCACAGTTTAAAATATTAAAGATTTAGTAAACAACGGCCACACATTGGTGGCCGTTGTACATTTACAATTAATTCAAGAATAAAACAGTTCCATTTAAATACAATGCAAATACCAACCAAATTAAATACGGCCAGACCAGGTAATACGCAGATCTGCTGATGGGATAAAACACCCGCATCATCCATATAACAACGGCAATCAACGCAATTAAAACAATTAACGCCGCCCCAATCAAATTCGCGCCAAAGAACAAATAAGACCACAATGCATTTAATACCATATGTATTGCAAACACGCCATATGACATCGCCTTGCTGTAACGCGTCTTATCAACAATGATTAAATACAACGCAATGCCTAAAATAAAATATAAAATCGGCCACACAACGGCAAAGACCCAACCATCTGGCATTAACAATGGCTTATTCAGGGCATTATACCATAAATCAGACGCCCCATCTGGCGAAAACAGCATCCCGATAATACCCGGCAAAAAAGATATTACAACCGCCAAAATAAACAACCAAAATTTTTTCATTAAAAAACTCCCTTTGTTTTATACATGACCATTATAACATATGCCCCACCACAAATGCCCCAGGTATGATTTCCCAATAAAAAAACGCCCACGGCGTATAACATTATTCATTGCCCTACCAGGATTGCTGCGCCACCTGGCAAAATTTGCTAAACGCAAACCGGCGTACTGCCGTCCGCCTTTTTGCGGCGGTTCGAACTGCTTTTTCGCAGGTTCAAATCCTGGGGCTTGCATCATAATAAAAAAATCACCCGTTGGGTGATATTTTTATTCTGGCGCGCCCTGCAGGATTGCTGCGCCACCTGGCAAAATTTGCTAAACGCAAACCGGCGTACTGCCGTCCGCCTTTTTGCGGCGGTTCGAACTGCTTTTTCGCAGGTTCAAATCCTGGGGCTTGCATCATAATAAAAAAATCACCCGTTGGGTGATATTTTTATTCTGGCGCGCCCTGCAGGATTCGAACCTGCGACCTGCGGATTAGAAATCCGATGCTCTATCCAGCTGGGCTAAGGGCGCATCAGGCATATATTATAACATCATTCGGCAAAATGCAAGCAATCAAACTGTTATATAAGGCATATGCGCCAAAACATATTTAAAATAAAAATCGCCCAAACGGGCGATTTTTATTAATCTGTAACTAATTTCTTTAAACGTAATATTTCAACATACATATATACGTCGGCCGCGGCATACAGCAATAAAGTTATCGCCAAATAATAAACCATAACAACCGCACCCGCCATCGGATAGAACAGTAAAAACACCGCCAGCGCAATCAATATAATCGACATAATCAAATCAAACCAATAATTGCCAAACCGCGCGCGTATCATATTTATCGAAAATATCAGTGACAAAATCGCGCGCAATGCAAATAGTATTACAAATATGTATACCAACGCCGCGACCGATCCCACCGGATATATACAGAACAACACACCCAACACAACCGTCAGCAATCCGAACACTACATCGAACCATCCGCCGCCCATGTCACGCGAAACAACGAAACCTGCGATTGTGCGATACAATCCAAACAATACCAAAGCCACCCCAATCACCAACGTCAGCGCAGTTAAAATCGCAACAGGTTTAATCACCATCAGTATTGCCGCAACACCGAATAACAACGCTTCGCATATTAACAACGGTGCACTTTTGTTATACAAACGCTTAACCGACGACGCGATTGGATTATAATTCACCGCGCGCGACGTGCGACGTGATTTTACAGATTTTGTTTTTTCAGACTTTGATTTTGGCATCATAAAACTCCCTTCCTTGGACACAAAGAATTATAATACCATCCGCCAAAAAATTCAACCATACATTTATGGGAAACTTTTACCGCGACTTTTGATCATCACGCGCAACTGCCTTCAAAATTCTTTCCATCGTATCAGATGGCAGACTGGATGTAATCGCAATCGTGTATTTATCTTTGCCGGTTTTTAAGTCTTTCCCAGGCATCAGACGCTTATATTCTTCTGCTGAAATATCGGTTACATACGGAACAATTTTTCGCCCCAATGTCCATAAATACGAATCCAGTTCTTTATATTCCACAACTCTGCAAAATCTGTTTATATATTTGCAGTATTCCATATAGTTATAATTTTTGCGTGTTTTTGATACAAGATTCGTGCCTTTATTTCTGTACCAAAAATCCAACAGCCCGGCAACCAAACTGTCATAAATTGGGAATTTATCATCATGAAACCGATACCGCGATATAATGGAAAAATATTTAGACGTAAATGAAAACGCCACACTGCGCAACACTGGCGCCCCATGCTCATCATGTTTTTCGCGTGCATCAACTTGGTCTTTTATCACGCTTTGAACAACATTTTTGTTACCGTTGTCCATTGCGCCCAAAATATCGCCATGGCGGTTATACAAAATTTTCGACAAAGCATAACAATCGTCCCCACCCATACGAGTACTGTAAAACGAGTTAATCAACGTGACCATGTGATAAACGTCTTCAAATTTTGAATTTTTGTTAATTAAAGAATTCGCGACATCACCCAACACCCGTTCATCACAGGCATACCGCCCACTCAACGGATTTTCTTTATTAAAGCGCCGAATGGTATCAGCGTTAATGATTAAATTTTCTTTTTTATCATCCCAGTATTTCATAACACCACCATATTTTTATACTAAAAACAGTCTAGACAAAACAACAAAATTGTCAAGCATTATAACGCCCCGCCCCACAAAAATCCGAAATCGACTATAAATTTTTTATCTTAAATACTTTGTTCAGTGGTATAAGAATAAACACCACCAATACTAAAAATATTATTGTTGTTGCCGCCACACCAAAATTACTTAACAACGGCTTTGCCGCCATCAACACCACACCAGATATTCCCATATTAAACATTGAACTTACACTTAATACTGTGCCGCGCTCGTTTGATTGAATTCTGTGATGTATATAATCATTAAAGACCAACACACACATCGTCTGAACAGCGGGTATAATCGCAACCATTCCACATATTGCATACACCAGTGGCATCATAAACCCATTTGAATTTATCGTCAACAGCACCGCAGCAAACCCCAGCACCAACGCCCCAACACAACCCAACAATAACTTTTTGGCACCCAAAGCATTCAGAATTTTATGTGCAAATTTGGAAAACAATACCCTGCTTCCCTGATTGATGGCAAAAAACACCCCAAACAATGCAACAGGAACCAAAGCCAACTCCATCGCCGGCTGCAACAACCATAATAATACTATCGTAAATGTTGAATATATCGCGGGAAACAACATCAACCACTTTATTTCTGGATGTTTCACAGACATCTTTACTATACCAAGACAATCTTTCAGTGGGCTTGCCTCTGGTACAACTTTACGCCTGACTTCTTTGATTTCCGGCAAAAACAGCATCAACAAAAATCCAAAGAATACTACAAACGCCTCTACACCCAACAATACATTCTCGCCCCGTGCCAACAATACCCCGCCTATGACCATGGAAATAAACGTCCCCACTTGCGCAAATGACTTTATTGAACCGTTTTCTTTCACATATTGATTTTCCTTACCGTCTCGCTTTAACAGGTCATACACATAGGCTTCACCAGTACCAGAAAGTAGTGCGCTGGCCATTCCCATAAGTGACTCACAAACCACAACAGCCCAAAATCCCTGGGCCCATATCAATAAAAGCATTCCCAAAAATTGTAAAAGTGCGGCCAAAACCATAATTTTCTTTCTGGAAAAAACGTCGGCCAAATAACCACTGGGTATTTCAAACAAAAACGCCGCTATTCTGAAAATTCCCTGAATTAAAAAGAAATCCGCCAACGAAACACCCTTGCCCAAATACACCAATGTAATAACAGGTATCAAAGGCATAAAATACAGACAAAATCTAGATAATTTTAATATCAGCAACGCACCAGCATTAGACATTTTCATCTCGTTATTTTATTTAATACAACCTTGTCAAAGAATATTTTTACACAATACTTGACCTGTTTTTTTCCAATTTTATTGCATTATCTTCATTAACAATTGCAAAAACCGCTGTATCACAGAAATGATTTACCGATTTCATAAATACATCTTTCTTCATTATGCCCTCACAAACAAAACCCACTTTTTCTGCCAACTTCATACTTGGAATATTTTCTGTTGCACATTCTATTTTTATACGAACGAACCCAGCTCTAATAAGTTCTGTTACCAAAAGTTTGACCGCTTCTGTCATATAACCATGTTCGGCATATTCTGGATTTATCTCGTACCCTAACTGGCACGCCATTCGCCATGTACTGACATCCCAACAATTTACAGTACCGATGATTCTGTCACCAAGAAAAATAGTATAATAAAAATCTTTGCGGTTTTTATCACTGTTTAATTCGGTAAAATAATCAAAAATTTCTTTTTCACTTTTCCAACAACTATTCTGCCATTTCATAAAGAAATCTTGATTATCTTTGACATATTGCCACACAGCACTGGCATGCGACGATAAAGAACGGCGCAATTGCACCCGTTCACCCTTTATATAATCTGGTAAGATATTCATTTAGCAGCACTCTTTGCCAAAAGGATAACAAAAAAATATGTTAAAATCTATTTATTTTCACCACGCAAAATCGACTAAAACACATAACACCACACAATAAGAAACAGGGAAAAACAGGGATTTTTTGCAAAAAACGGACATTTTGATCAAAACTCACACAACCTGCACTAGAACCAACCCACAGTTTTCTAAGCACTTACACCCCACCCGCCTCAAAATTCCCCGCAAAAATAACAGGGATTTTTTTGGAACATATCAGGGAATTATCAACAAACATCAGGGAATTTGATAAGCTAACAGCGAAACCATTTTTACATTGTTTTTTGGGCGATATGTGATACTTTTCGAAAAAAGGAGCCCCAACATGCCGCAACAGACCAACCCCTCTGACTATCTGAACAAAATTGTATCTGTCGTCATGGACAGACCATTGGGTACAAAGCACCCAAAGCATGGATTTGTGTACGAAGTAAACTATGGCTATATTCCAAACACAGTTTCTGGTGACGGCGAAGAGCTTGACGCATATGTTTTAGGCATAGACAAACCACTAAAAGAATTCACAGGACGTTGTATAGCAATCATTCGCCGTACAAACGATAACGATGATAAACTGATAGTTGTTCCGGACGGCTTAAAAATAACGAACCAATTTATAGAACAAAAAACTAAATTCCAAGAACAATGGTTCAAACACGAGATTATTAGATAGCCTTACATAAAAATTAAAATTACGAAACCTATCTTACCGCGCTTTATATTTATCACAAAGTGTCGCTATTTTACGTGCTGCACGCATCATCTCGCTGTGGAATCGGTTTAACTCATACGTAGAAACGCAATTTTCTTCTTTTTCAGATATTTTCCACGTACCATCTTTACATAAAAACTCTTTTATTTGTTCACCACCTATGGTTGGGCAAGCCACCCTTTTTTCATCTTCATCATAATAGACATCAAAACCGAACTTACAATGTTCTTCACACCCCGTACAAAAATCGCAAACATCCGTATTTATTTTCTTTTCCTGCGTGAATCCCATATTTTTACCTCTTTTTTCAAAAAAAACTATTACAAATACGTACATTTGTCAACTCAAAAACGCCCTACATCTCAAATTGACTGTCATAAAATGTCATATCTGAGATTTGGGCGGATTTGGCAATTGTAAAAACACATACCGTGCATTTTTGAATATAAAATCCCGCGTTTTCGGCCTTGCCAGCATATTTTAATCGCGGCGAATCCGAGTATATGAGAACAAGCGTCAGCGCCGTTCGAATAACTACGAGGATACCCACAGGCATAAGCCGAGGGAATCCGAGTATATAAGAACAAGCGTCAGCGCAGTTCGCATAAATACGATGATACACGCAGATTTATCGTCTTTTGACGATAAATCGAGTGAAAGATTCGAAGCCCGACAAACCGCTGTTTGTCGTTTGAATCCGCACGGGCCACCCAGAAAATTAAAACCGCCGCATTTGCGACGGTTTGAATTTTCTGGTCGGGGCGAAAGGATTCGAACCTTCGACATCTTGCTCCCAAAGCAAGCACTCTACCAGACTGAGCTACGCCCCGAAACGAACCCCATTATATCAGTATTTTTTACAAATGCAAATTTTATATGTATTTTATGCTTGTCTGAATATGATAAAGTTTTTACAATATAAATAATGGCAAGGAAATTTATACTTTTTGTAATCTGTACGACACTGGCAATCACATCTGGCGCGGCATTGGCCACAACACGCCCGTCTGATTACGTCAGTGCAAATGCGTACAACAATCTGTATCCTTATATGAACAACACCATGCGTACAAACCTGAATCCGGGGGTCAGTCCATCCCAGGCCAACGCACAAATAAATGTACTGACACGTACAAACACAACAAATTCATCCACGCGAACCGTTGTTCCGCGGCGCGCCACAACCACAAACACCAACGCCCGTGCGGCAATCACATCATCGGCACGCACGACCCCAACATCAAATACAGCGGCCCAAAACGCACGTTCGGCAACACGTGGCGTATCACAACGACGCGCGACATCAACCGGCACGTCCACGGCCCGTGCCGCGACAAATGGTGGCCGCACAACCGCACGTCGCGCAACATCATCATTATCCGCACAAAGCGCATCTGGCACCCGACGCGTTATTGCACGTGCCGGCACATCCACTGGCACAACGGCAATGCAAACCGGTATTATGCGTACATCACGTGCAGACGGCAATGTATCAACGGCACGTCAATCATCCACTGCGGTATACACATCTACGGGTGAAGCGGTATCTTCGGCGCGTTGCATGGCGGATTATGTTGATTGTATGAATTCATATTGTCAACGCGAAAATACAGAATACAATCGTTGTTATTGCAGTGCGCACTTGGCCCAAATTGACGCAAAATACAAACCAGAAATTGACCGTTTGATAAAGGAAATATTAACCCTGCAAAACAAAAGCCATTGGACCGAAGAGGAAATGAACGAATATTGGATGGAAACCATTGGTAAATACACTGGTGAAAATTCGTGGAAAAATCTGGATGACGCATTAAATATTGATTGGTCCAGCACAGAAAGCCAGGTCCGTGGCCAACAGGCATTTGCCATCGGGCATCAATATTGCGTACAACATTTAACTGGCTGTGCATATATGCAAACAAATATGCGGGACGCATATCGTTCTGATATTGCGCGCGATTGTGCCGCATACGAAAATTCATTACAACAATTACAAAACGTCGCAGAAAGCGTTGTGGAGGCATACAAATGAAAACAATAATGGGCATTGAATACGGTCGCAGCGCAACGGCACACATTGTGACAAATGGCGGGCCGGCACTGGCACCGGCGGCGGTAAAGACAATGTATCCTGATGCAGATTGGACAACCATTATTGCCGATCCATATAATGCAGAATTATGCGCCACCGACAGGTTTGGTGATTGCTTTCAGATACAAAAGAAAATTGTGGCCGCCACACCGTTTGAACGCCATGTAATGATTGGTGGGGACCATTCCGTCAATTTTGGTCATTTCAGCGCATTGGCCAACCGTATTCAGGACGAAGATTTATGCCTGGTTTACATTGACGCGCATTTGGATATTCATACCCCAGAATCATCCCAGGCAGAGGCATCCGGTGCCCCCCATGGCACCAATGTTCGCGCCCTGTTGGGTGATGGCGATGAACGTTGGTTGGGTTTGCAACTGCGTCGCCCCGCCCTGCGCCCGGAAAATGTATTTTATCTGGGCGCCCGTTCATATGAACCATCGGAAATAAATTTTGTACGTCGCAAAAATATTTACACACGTTCTGCATCGGAATTATCAACCACGGACGCATATACGCACGCGGTGGATGAAATAAAGCGCAAAATCGGCACCCGTCCATACGTTGTATCATTTGATTTTGATGCGATTGATCCGCAAATATTCCGCGACGTTCTGGTACCAGAACCAAACGGAATCAGTACCGATGCTGCCGAATATTTTGTACGCGCATTTGCCCCCGACGCACACAGTTTTGAATTCGTGGAATACGCCCCAAATGGCGATTCGCAAAGTGCGGAAATTGTACGTAAATTGGTCGGCATTGCGCTGGACGAAGAATAATATTCTTTACAATCAATCACCATTTATTTCCGCGCACATCAAATTATGCCGATAAATATTGCGCGCCAAATCATCGCTGATAACGTCCCAGTCATTGGCGCGCCCATAAATCGGCACACACGGCGGACACGTATTATTCGGCAATGGTGTATTTTTCGCACAGGACGCGACGAATATCACGCACACCGGTATTAAAAGTTTTCTCATTTATCACCCCCATCGTTTTTATAATTTCCTGGTTTTTTTTGACGGCAACTGATGCGACACGCGTATTACATTTTTGCATTGCCACGCGTTCCCCCGCCCAGTACGCACCCGCCACCACGACGATAAAAACAAAGAACAAAAAAATATAAATTTTCATATTTTCACCATATAAAAACGGGGCATAAACAGCCCCGTTAATTTGTTAATCTGTCAATTGTCCAATTCAATCGCCACACGCAGAATGGAAACCACCCCTGGCATGCAATTCACTGCACAATTCATCTAGTTTTTCAACAGCATTTGCATATTCGCGCCGTTCTGATTCAGACATTTGCGAATACAGCAATTCCACTTCGTCCAGTGCCTTTTGTCCCATAACCTTGCCCCCTATCAGGCGATTACCAAACAATTCCATTATTCCAACGCCGACGCCCGCGCCACCGACGGCCCCACCAACAGTTGCCCACGTGCGTCCAGATTTTCGTGCATCCAACGCACGTTGCCGCAAAGTGTTTCTGTCGGCCCAATTACCACATGTAATTTGTTGTCCGACAATAAACCAACGTGACGGCACATCAGACACACGAATATTCGGGTTATCAGATTCTATATCAACACGCACCCAACATGCATTATTTGCCGGATTGGAAACGTCTTCGACCATACGTGTATAATCACTGCCGTCACTGTTACGCGACGCCCACACATATACATTACCGTACCCAGTGTTATTACCAACACACCCATTTTTATTAACCGCGCCATTGATTACGAACACATCATCAAAATCAGCAACCCTTTCATCATCTATGGCACAGCCAATCTCTTCGAATCCGGTTTCAACATGTTTATCTTTTACAACCTTGTTCACAACCAGCCCGCCAACAGTCCCCAGCGCAATTCCAGCAATGGAATCAGACAACAAACGCGACGTATTAAATTTACCCTCTGCATTTTTCCATGCAGACACTTTATCATCGGCATGCGCGTCCTCTATATCCATAATTGTTTCTGCATATCTGTCAATTCGCGACTGCAAGTTTTGTAATTCTTGTGCTGCTTGCTGTGCGGCCTGTTGTTCGGCACGTTGCGATTGAATTTGTTGCATTTGTGCGATTGGCATACAAACACCTTCGAACATAACGTAACCTGTGACACCACGTTCACATTCGTTGCGCGTATCAGTATTTACCGCCGCCGGTTCATCATTACTTGGCGACACATCAGGTTGATTTTCGTCACCCGATTGTGGCGCATTTGCAACAACCGGTGCATTACCAGTATCATTTGAAACGCACTGCAAATCGGTTTTTGTTTCATCAATAATATTCAAATGCGTATTTGGTTTATTATTACAATATGTTGATGCAACACACCAGCCCTGTGATACACCGGATGCATTTACAACCAAATAAGTTCCACTTTGACATGCCGTTGCGGCGCATACAACACCGACGCCATTATTAATATAGGTACCAGCCGTTGCATATTGTGGTAAATCAGCGACATTACAATTTGTGCCGATTACATTATCAGCAGTATTTCCGCCACTATCTTGATTTGAATTCGCTTCAAAGTTTTCTGGCAAAAACGGCCCCATTTCACTGGCATCCGCAACATCACTGCCGATACATGTTCCACCACTGCGCACACGCCCCGGTTCGGCACATTCCCACGCCCAACAGTGTCCAACCCCTTCAACAGCAGCAGCAATTAATGATATATTCATATCTGGATTTACTGGCATATCATATCCTGGACATAAACCAACCTCGGTATTTGCAGACCAGTGGTCATCCAAAAAACGCCCCTTTAACCACGGTTGTTCTTCTTTGAATTCTTTTTTCCCCTGTACACAGTAACGTACATACGGGAAAGTATCGGTAAACATTCTGTCGCCTATTTCAGCCCGATATGCATCAATATTACTTAACTTTGAAATATTGCAACACGCATACATTCCTAACACAGGGTCCATTTCACAATCGGTTTCAGAAAACATTTCTGCACCCGCACCAGCCGCACCGATTACTGCACCTGCGGCCAATGTGCCAAGCACTACCTGCCAACTTCCTCCTCTTGAAAACATGAGGACACCACCCGCGGCCTCTGCACCACCCAGGGCACCCTGCCCGACATCTTTCCAAGTGGCTTTATCTGTACCTGCAACAGATTCAGACACAGTTGCAGCACCATCAACAACCATCAGGGCACCGCCCAAGACCCCCAGTGCTTTCCCAACGGTGCTTCCCACGCCCTTGCCTGTTACTTTACCACCACCGCCACCAGTATTACCACCAGATCCGCCACCTGTGGGCGCTGGTACATTTGAACCGCCACCCGTTGTTGCAGGTAACGCTGATCCCCCTGTAGTTGCAGGCAATGTTGAACCGCGAACCGCAGGTAAGTTTGATCCACCAGTTGTTGCGGGTAACGCTGATCCCCCTGTAGTTGCGGGCAATGTTGAACCGCGAACCACCGGTAAATTTGATCCACCAGTTGTTGCGGGTAACGTTGAACCGCTAGTCGTTGCGGGCAATGTTGAACCGCGAACTGCAGGTAAGTTTGATCCACCAGTTGTTGCGGGTAACGTTGAACCGCCAGTCGTTGCGGGCAATGTTGAACCGCGAACTGCAGGTAAGTTTGATCCACCAGTTGTTGCGGGTAACGTTGATCCACCTGTAGTTGCGGGTAACGTTGAACCGCCAGTCGTTGCGGGCAATGTTGAACCGCGAACTGCAGGTAAGTTTGATCCACCAGT
>CALXZM010000003.1 GCA_944393245.1 uncultured Alphaproteobacteria bacterium | reverse complement strand
TGAACCGCCAGTCGTTGCGGGCAATGTTGAACCGCGAACTGCAGGTAAGTTTGATCCACCAGTTGTTGCGGGTAACGCTGACCCCCCTGTAGTTGCGGGCAATGTTGAACCGCGAACCACCGGTAAGTTTGATCCACCAGTTGTTGCGGGTAACGTTGATCCACCTGTAGTTGCGGGTAACGCTGAACCGCCAGTCGTTGCGGGCAATGTTGAACCGCGAACTGCAGGTAAGTTTGATCCACCAGTTGTTGCGGGTAACGCTGACCCCCCTGTAGTTGCGGGCAATGTTGAACCGCGAACCACCGGTAAGTTTGATCCACCAGTTGTTGCGGGTAACGCTGATCCCCCTGTAGTTGCGGGCAATGTTGAACCGCGAACCGCAGGTAAATTTGATCCACCAGTCGTGGCGGGTAACGTTGATCCACCTGTAGTTGCGCTGCCTCCAACTGATGTTCCTTTACCTTGCAATGATGTAGCATTTGTACCACTGCCAGAACCCGTTGTCTTTTTAGTACGTTGCCTTTTCGGAATAGTTTTATCAATAGATATTATTTCACTTCCTGGCGTTCCCGGGGTATTCAGCCGCATACCCGTATCTTTGTTATGATTCATCAAAGATTTACCATCCTGACCAACTGTAAATTTCTGTTGTTGAGACGTTTGCTCATAACCATTCGGATTACTTATACCTGCTATATTAATCCCAAATGCACCATTGCAAATAAACATCATCAACACTGCAAATAACCCGACGTTTAGATTCGGCATGAAACCAGGAGAGAAAAATGCGTAATTCTTATGCTTTCAAGGTAAAAAAAATGCCGAATCTAAACGTCCCTTTGCATTCGGCATTCTTATAATTCACGCAATATATTATAGCACTTTTTTTCCTGTATAACAAATAAAAAATCCCGCAACGCGGGATTTTGCAGCCTATTGATTCATGGATGCGAAAAAATCAGCATTTGTTTTCGTCAAACGTAATTTATCCAACAGGAATTCCATTGCCTCCAATGTACCCATTGGATTGATTATACGGCGCAGGACGTACATTTTTGCCAATGTATCCTTGCCAACCAGCAAATCTTCCTTGCGCGTGCCGGATTTAGTAATATCAATTGCCGGATAAACACGCTTGTCAGACAATTTTCTGTCCAAAATAATTTCGCTGTTGCCAGTACCCTTGAATTCTTCAAAAATAACTTCGTCCATTTTTGAACCAGTATCAACCAATGCGGTCGCAATAATGGTCAGCGAACCGCCACCCTCTATATTACGGGCCGCACCAAAGAATCGTTTTGGCCGTTGCAACGCATACGCGTCAACACCACCGGTTAAAACTTTGCCGCTGGACGGAACAACCGTATTATACGCACGCCCCAGACGCGTTATAGAATCCAACAAAATAACCACATCCTGGCCGGCTTCTACCAAACGTTTGGCCTTTTCAATAACCATTTCGGCAACCTGGATATGGCGCGCGGCGGGTTCGTCAAATGTTGACGATATGACTTCGCCCTTTACACTGCGCTGCATATCGGTAACCTCTTCGGGGCGTTCATCAATCAACAGAACAATCAACTTTACGTCTGGATAATTTGTCGCAATTGAATGCGCAATATTTTGCAACATAACTGTTTTACCGGTACGCGGTGGTGCAACAATCAAACTGCGCTGGCCCTTGCCCGTCGGCGCAATCAGGTCGATAACACGCGCAGACAAACTGCGCCCCTTGTCCTTGTCGTCAACGACCTCCATTTTCAGCATTTCGTCTGGATACAACGGCGTCATATCGTCAAAAGACACCCGATGACGCAGTTTTTCTGGGTCGCCACCATTTACCCGTTCGATTGTTTCCAACGCAAAATAACGCTCTGATTCATTTTGTGGTGCCTGGATTTGTCCCTCGATATAATCACCGGTTTTCAGACCATATTTTTTTATCAACGCTGGCGACACATACAAATCATCCGGCCCAGCCAAATAATTGCTTTCTGGCGCGCGCAGGAAACCAAAACCGTCCGCCATACGTTCCAAAACGCCGTCACCAATCAAAGTAACCTTGTTATCTGCGGCAAAAACGCGCATAACCGCAAATCGTAACTGTTGAACATTTAATTGTGCCGGATTTTCGATACCCATATCTTCGGCCATTTTTAATAATTGCTGTGGCGATTTAGCCTTTAATTCATTTATATGCATAAAAAATCCTTTTGGAAAATGGGAATAAGTGCGAGAATTCGCCCCCACATTGATTTACCCTATTATTATACAGTTTTTTTGACAAAAAGTCAAGTATCGACAACAAAAGATGTAAAAACCGCTGGGCCACAGGCCAAAACTATTTTCCTTGCATTTTGTGGGTTTTATTGCTCAAATGATATACAAGATTATAAACAAAGGAAACGACAATGGCAGGCAGCATAAATAAAGTAATACTTGTTGGTAACGTGGGCCAGGATCCCCAGGTTCGCACAATGCAAAACGGGCAGAAAGTGGTCAGTTTTTCACTGGCGACATCAGACCGTTGGCGCGACAGACAAACTGGCGAACAAAAGGAACAAACCGAATGGCATCGCGTTGTAATATTTAACCCGAATTTAGTTGACGTTGCCGAACGTATGTTACAAAAAGGAACCAAGTTGTATTTGGAAGGTTCCCTGCGCACACGCAAATGGCAAAACCAACAGGGTGTTGACGTTTATACAACCGAAGTTGTTCTGAATCAATTTGCGGGTCAAATGGTAATTTTGGCGGGCGCGAAAAGCCTGGACGGTGGCGCATCTGGTGGTGATTATGGCCAACCGTCGGCCCCGGCATCCGCCCCACGTGAAGAAATATCCGTCGCCGATATTGGCGATGACATCCCATTTTAATGGGATGGCATCGCCACGGTGATGAATCCGAGTATGTGAAAACAAGCGATCGCGCAGTTTAAACAACTACGAGGATACCCGCAGGCAATATGCCGAGGGAATCAAGAGTATGTGAAAACAAGCGTCAGCGCAGTTTGAACAACTATCGAGGATACGCGCCGTATTTTATTAAAATCCCGGAAATTTCCGGGATTTTTTCGCTGTATTGTGCCGATTCCAATGGTTGGTTTTTATTAGCACACAAAAACACATAATTAAAAATCAATCCAAAATTGCGGCACATTTGTCCATATCAATATGCAATATCGGTACTTATAATTCTTTGCAACCGGCATATGTTGTGCTATAATATACTCCGCATCGATTGATTATCGATGCGGGGTGTAAGAACCTTTCACATTGTAAAACACAATTTTACAAAACTCCAACAGCATTGGTTGGAGGGTCGTGATATATCAGAATAAGCGACACTATTATGTGATAGTTCTTAACCTCCAACCGCCATTCATCACGGCGGTGTTTTTGTTTAATAAAAAAAACACGGAGGAACTAAGATGTCAGTTACTTTAATCGATGCAAAATATTATGGCCATGCAATGAAACGGGCCCGACGGGAATTAAAACTAGATTCCGTTCATGCCGCCAAATTACTAAAAATATCACACCAAGAATACAAAAAATTTGAACGCGGACGTACAGTAATACCGGAAAACATATATGTCAGATTAATACACGCCGGATTTTCTTTACTGGCATTCAAGCGACGCCAAACAAACAAATAAAAACGGGGCATTCGCCCCGTTTTTATTATCAGAACCGGTATGAACCAGTAACCTTGATATTATGTAATTGTATCGCGTCATTATATTGATAACGATAATCAACCCCAAATTGCAACCCATTTGCAGACAGGAATTCAATACCGCCACCAATATTTGCCCACAACGGATCAATATCTATGTCATATTTTGTATATGTGTGCGCCAATGAAAATTTATACTTTACATTATCCGGTGCACCCAACACATCGTATTCAATACCAATTGACGCATATGGGCGAATCTGGAACCAAGCCGACGGATATATACGTTTTTGCGCAATCAATGAATACCCCGGCGTTAAAATCAGATATCCATCAGACTGCATATCCATATAATCTTGGCCCATTGCATGTTCTGTTAAATCAAAGCCAAAGTTATATCCAACACGCGCATACGCATTACCAACAATGTATTGATTCAACCAATCATGCATTAATCCCCATTCACTGATTACACTGAACGCAGTACCACTGCCGTCAATATGATCCATAAATGTTTGATCACGTGACGTATCCAACAAATGGATATCCAGGAACGCATTTCCATACAAACGCGTTTTTTCGCCCAATATTTTCATCATATAACCGCCCAGTCCGATATTTAAATCTTCAACGGTCATATCAACAGTTCCCAATAATGATTGATTTGGTAAATATCCCAATTCAACCGCATCAGAATTATCACTGGACGAATTGGAAACGCGCGCGGTTAATCCCAAAATTGTTGTTTCAGAATTTTGCCAATCAAAACCACCGGCAACACTGAAACGATTACCCTTTACACGCTTGCCATCAGAAACATCCTGGCTGAACATACCGTAATCAACATCCAACCATGCTTTTTTCAGATTGCGATTACGATTCCATATGAATTCATCCAACATGCGATCTTCGAAATCACGGAAATTAGTGTGTTCGTTCAACGCAATGCTGCCCGCAATTTGTTCCAATTCACGCGCCTGGAACAAACGGCTGAATCGCGCCAAAGATTCACGTTCACCGGTCATATTGTAATAATCCATGCGATCATACAATTCACCGGCCATAATTTCCAAATTTGTGCCCTTGAATATTTTTGGAATCAATTCAATCGGCGTACCATTATAAAACTGAGTATTTAATAATTGTCCCGCAATCAAATTATCCAATGCACCGGCGGATACATATTCACCAGTCGTATGGTCGGCAACTTCGGCAACAATCGGCTGAATCTTGAATACTTCGACCGGCCCGCCAAAGCGCGGATCAAACACGATATACAAACTGTCTGCGACACCGTCACCGTCCGTATCACGTTCAGATATATATATCGGCAAATCAGAATCCGTTCCATTAAACGTATCAGACGGCCGTAATGTATCTGCATAATTTATGCATATTGATCCATCGCCATTACAGAATTTAACATCCAAATTACGCAGTTTATCAAAACCATCTGCGACGTTAATGCCTTTTTCCGCATGCAACAGCCAAATCGCCGTGCCAGTATCAACGGTATCAAACAAAGTGATTCCGACCTGGGGCTGTGACGATGCACTGCCGTCCGCAACGCCAGTAATGTTTGAAATCAACTGTTCACCGACGGTAATCAGGGCCGCGCCATTTTCAGCATTTGTAATTTCACCAACATTATTATCACCAGTTAATTCAACTGTTGACCAATAATTTTGAGATGACGTATTCCCTGTTCCAGATTCATTATACGGCATAATGGCCGCCCATAAATCACTGTCATTATTAAATGTATAATATCCACCAATATCCAAACGTTTCAGTCCCCAGAAATCAACACCACCTGAAACATTGCCGCCAATTGTGGCATCAATCCATGCATCGGGACTGGCGGTTTTAGCAAAGCGCACATCCAACGCGTTAATATCACCTGCGACATCAATATTATTAGAATTAACAACCAATGCCCCAGATTCCTGTTCAATGCCTGCCACTCTAAATTCAGACGCAGAAATTGTATAGGACGCAGAATCAATATTCACATCACCGGCGGCCAAATGTCCAATGTAATTCTGGCGCAATACGGTATTATCTGATGTGGTAAACACACCATCTGCACCGGTTGTCAACCCCGCACCAGCCAACGTAATCGTGCCAACTGTGCCGGCTGTAAATGTATCAACCGTTGTTATACCATCCCCAGAATCCAACGTTAAATCGCCAGTATTTGTAATTGTTTTTAATGCGATACCATCATCAGCACGTAATTGCAATATACCATTATTATCCAAATCAGTTGCACCAATTTTTGCGCCATTTAATGATAATTTCGCATTTTGCGCAACATCGATATTGCCATCAATGCTGATTGCATTGTTTACATCAAATATCGCATTACCGGCATCCGCCGAATAATTCCCTGTTATTTTCAACGAATCGGCTGAAAAATTCGTATCAGACGCCATCAAATTCAATGCACCCGATTTATTGTCACCCTGTGACACATCACCGTTTACCAGGACATCCCCACCTGCAACAATATTTGCGGCATTATCAGAATCAATATTTACGAATGCCCCAGATGCAATGTTCATTCCACCCATTTGGATATTCGGTATTGTATCACCATTTGCATTAATATTGACCGTCCCAGAATTTACAGCCAAATCACCAATTGTAACCCGTTCAGACGCATCAAAATTGATGGTCCCGGTGTTTGTGATATTCCCCATGGTAATATTTTGCGCAATTGCGTTTAATGTACCGGCCGTCAAAACATTACCACCAACCATAACGGCGGAATTTGCGGCCTCTAATGACAGGGTATTGTCTGTACCTAAATCAATTGCACCACCAATTTCAACCTGGGCAGTGTCTGATTTCAATGCCATTGCATTTGTGCCACTGATAACCATTCCCAACAAAGGCGTTGTTCCAACACCTGGTTGTTGTCCGACACCATTAAACCACAAATTGCCCGCAATATCGATGGAACCGGTATCCGCCGTAATTTGCGTACCATGCGCCACCAATGCACTGTCTGCATCAATATTCAGCGACCCCAGATTTGCATCATCAGACGCAATTTCAATTGTTGCGCCATTTGTTGCATCCATGTTCCCTTTAACAGTTAACAGTTCATCGGAACTGCCACCAAAAATCAATTTGTTCCCAGTCCCCAACGCGGTCACATCGCCATCTATTGTAATTGTTTCTGCGGATAAACGTGCCGTGTGCGCGCCATTTGCCGTCGCCAACACAGAACCACCAATATTAATTGCGCCCGTTTCAGATGTTAATGTAAACATTTGATCCCCAGACGCCATTACATTTACATTACCCGGCGTGGATGTTTCCTGACCTTCTAATGCAAAATCACCATCAATATCAATTGTACCATTGGCTGTCAACGAATGCGTGGCACCATCAATATTCATTGAACCACCGGTAACCTTAACAGTACCATTAACAGTAACCCCACCAACCAGTGCCGTTAAATCCAATGTTCCACCCTGAACATCAATCGCACCGATTTTCAAATCACTGCCTGCGGAATCAGAACCGTCAATAACGGTTCCACCGTCAATATTTGTTAATGTTCCACCAATAACAATATCTTTGGCATTAATTAATGTATTACCCGATTCGTTTGTAACATTTCCAGTAATATTAACAGACCCAATATCGTTGGTCAGTGACGTAATATCCAGATTTCCCCCACTGTTTGACACATTCGCCAATTCAACCTGGGTCCCATTCAGCGACATTGTACCGCTGTTGGAAACATCACCGGCCTTTAATATTGCGGCGGATTTTATATCTGTTACTGAATTTTCCGCGCCAACAACTTCACCATTTCCACCGCCAATAACGATACCTTCGCCTGATAATTCAGTGGCCTCTATAACCAATTTATTCCCACGATTCGTTACGGAATCAACGGTTATTGCCTGGGCAGAAATATCCATATTTGCTGCGGCATTCTGTACCGGGTTATCGCCGACACTGGCACCATTTACGATGGATCCAGATATGTCTAATTTATCATTTGTTATATTTAATGAAAATTGTTTTAACTTATTATGAAATACATTCGCCCATCTGTCGGCACCATCACCCAACACCAATGATCCGGTCATTAATTCAAACGTATTATCAACCCCCATACCGCTGATATCAAAACCATGTGCCAAGTTTGTTTCACCGGCAACATTAATATCCAAATTACCATTATTAATAAATGATGCATTGGTTTCATCATCACCACCAGAAACAGTCAAACTGCCGGCGTTAATAATCATGGTACCATCACTGGAATCATTTTTAATTGTTCCACCAACTGTAATGGCATCCGCCGCCGCCACAGTCATCGTTGCACCGGCAGAATTTTCCAAACTGCCCGCGACATTTAATGTTCCACCGGATTTAACAGTCATTTCACCGGCATTTATCCCATTGGTTATGCCACTATCAGCGGCCCCATCAGTAACCGATATATCACCACCGGCAAAAATCGCAACATCCCCAGTCCCAGAATTATGAAAACTGGCCATACTTAAAGTATCAGCCACAGAAATAAATGCATTTCCACCAGTAACATTAATAACACCCGTTACTTTCATGGTGTTTGCGCCAACGTATTCATTAATATCGACATCGCCTGGGATATCATACCCAGCACCATCCGCCAAAATATAACTGTTAATCCACAATGCGTCCGCAGAATTAATATTTCCATTAATGGTCAGGGTTGTCGCACCACTGACGGCAAAACTGCCTTCTGCATTAATTGCACCCAACGTCATATCAACCGGACTGCCCGGCACAGATGCCATCCCCAGCCCCAAATGGTACCCGCTTAAAATATTAATACTGTCCGTAACGGTTATATTCCCCCCAGACAGCACTGAAAACTTTGGACTGGCGTCAGTTCCGCGCCACAAAGTGGTCGCAGCATTTGGTTCGTGTTCGCCGACATCCCGACCAACGACGATATTTGTAACATTTACACCGTCTTCGAACGTTCCGCCACTGACCAATGGCGCTTCACCACCAGTAAACGGGGCAGCCTGTACACCCAACGGCGCCAGGCACAACATAAAAAATATTGTCTTTTTCATCATAATTCTGTTTCTTTCCAACCAATTTTATGATTATATTATTACACAATTCCTCAATTAACACAAGATGGAACTGTATTAAAAGTAAATATTTTTTAGGAATAAGGAGAAAAAAGTATGTTTTCTATTAAAAGCGTTCACGCACGCCAGATTATGGACAGTCGCGGAAACCCAACAATTGAATGCGATATTACTTTGGACGGGGGCGCATTTGGTCGTGCGGCCGTACCATCAGGCGCATCAACCGGATCGTTCGAGGCTTTAGAACTGCGTGACGGCGGTTCTGCATATATGGGCAAGGGTGTTTTAACAGCCGTACAAAACGTAAATGAAATCATCGCCCCTGCTATTTCAGGCATGGACGCATCAGATCAAACCGCACTGGATGAAAAAATGCTGGCACTGGATGGCACACCGAACAAAGCCAAATTGGGTGCAAACGCAATTTTGGCCGTATCCATGGCGGCCGCACACGCAGTTGCCAACCAACGCAACATTCCATTATATAAATATATTGCTGAAATATACGGCAATTCGAACCCGTGTGTCCTGCCCCGCCCTATGATGAACATCATAAACGGTGGTGCACACGCAGATAATGGTCTGGACGCCCAGGAATTTATGATTATCCCGAACGGCGCAAAGTCAGAATCAGACGCTATACGCATGGGTGCCGAAATTTTCCATAATCTGAAATCAATCTTAAAGCGTGGCGGTAATTCAACCAATGTCGGTGACGAAGGTGGCTTTGCCCCGAACTTTCATTCCTGTGCCGAAGCATTGGACACAATCATTTCCGCAATAACAGCGGCCGGTTATAAACCAGGCGCAGAAGTATCAATCGGTTTGGACGTCGCATCATCTGAATTTTATGCCGACGGTATTTATAAATTCGAAGGCCACGAATACACCGCCGATCAAATGATTGAATTTTACGCTGATTTAATTTCAAAATATCCAATTATTTCAATCGAAGACGCCCTGGCCGAAGAAGATTGGGAAAACTGGAAAAAATTAACAGAAAAAATCGGTGACAAATGTCAATTGGTTGGTGACGATTTATTTGTAACCAACCCAGAACGCCTGAAAAAAGGTATTGACGCGGGCGTTGCAAACGCTATATTAATAAAAGTAAACCAAATCGGCAGTCTGACGGAAACCCTGCGCGCAATAAAAATGGCCCAGGACGCCCAATATGGTGTTATTATATCACACCGCAGTGGCGAAACCGAAGATACCACCATCGCGGATTTGGCCGTTGCAACAAATGCGGGACAAATCAAGACTGGTTCCATGTCACGCACAGACCGCATGGCAAAATATAACCAACTGTTGCGTATTCAGGAAGAATTGGGTTCCAACGCAAAATACGGTATATAAAATAAAAAATGATTACAGCACCAGATATTTTATTGGTAATAAAATACGCGATTGCCATTTGCATCGTGACGGTTGTCATATTGGCACCGGCATGGTTGGCACGCCAAACCGGCAAAAACAAACAGGATATGATTCTGGTCCGTTTGGCCAGTTGGCTGTTTGGTTGGACTGGTATCGGGTGGCTGTGGTCATTATTTTGGTCATCAAAAAAATAAAAAGTCGCCCAATCGGGCGATTTTTTATTATACATCTGTAAAAGGTAAAACACCCTCGGGCTTACGCCCGGGACCTTATGTTAAAAATAAAAACTTCGTTTGTCCGCAATCTTTTTTGCCCTGCTGTTCTATATACTTACGCACAGCCCCTTCGTCTAATCCTGCCGCAGATACAAAATAAAAGATTGTGGTTGTCTACATCCATCGGGCTTACGTTTGCAAAAATAAACAGTGCGGGTTCCCCCGCACCTTAATAATCACAACAACATTTATAACTATTTGGCATTGGATTGTTCTTTTAATTCAGGAATTCTGGATGCCAATGCCTCTCTCAGCTTAAATACTGCGACACCCTTTTTATAGCCCGCGGCATGCGAACTGTTACGCGATTGCCCGGCTGTTTCTGAAACTTTATTAATATTTTCCGTCATATTAAATGCCTCTTTACAAACATCTCTCTGACAAACAAAATATATACTAAGATTTATTTTTTGTCAAGTCCTTTCCCAAACATCAACCAATCAAATCTATTCTGCACACCCATACATTCCGCAAACGCCATCAGATTGTGGTACAACATATTCTTCTACTACTGCAACTGGAACCTGTACCTGACGCCCTGGTTCTTCGGTATAGTGCACCTCTTTGATAACCTGAACACGACGATTAGCGGCATTTGCCACACCATCGCCCGTTTGCACGGCCAAATCTTCTTCCCCGGCGGAAACCGCCACAATTTGGCTGGCCGGTATGCCATATTTAATCAGCATTTTCTGTACGGCTTCGGCACGACGACCGCCCAATGAATAATTGTAATCTGCCGTTCCCATTGTATCAGTATGTCCAATTACTGAAACCTTTATATTCTTGCTGCCCTGGGTCGCGGTGGCCAACTGCTTTATAACTTCTTCATATTCAGGCTTTATTGTCGCCTTGTCAAAATCAAACAAGATTTCAAATACTTCCTCCATCACGTGCTGTTTTGGTTCCAACGGAATTTGTTGAACCTTGATAAACGTTTTTTCATACGTTCTTTCGGTTGTATTATTCGTTGTTTTCTGTAATTCATCCAATCTGGCGTTAATTGCGGCCAATTCTGCACGCATGGCCATCATCATATTAATAAATTCTTCACGCGTGACTAATTCATCGCTGATTTGCGGGATATTATTATCCACCGGTTGGGCAGCCGCGGGTTCAACCGATTCAGTCTTGTCATCAGGCACACAATTAACATCGCCTTCGCGTGTGCATTTGGTCACACTGCTGTCATTGCCGTTATTATTGTTACTGTCGCTGATGGTTTTATCACCGCCATAAATATTCTGATTAAACACCATCGGCTGAACCGGCACAGGTTTAATCAAGTGTTCCGGCACATTTACATTGTTAACAATAATTACACCCTCGCGCGCTTTGCCCGTACCATTCATGGCAGACATACTGCGTGTTTCAGGATAATAAGACTGTTTCTGTGCTGGTTGCTTTGCATTACGTTCAACCGCAACCATGGTGTCACCATTTGTTGTCACCGTTGTTTTGGTTGTTTCAGTGACACTGGCCGTTAATATTTTTCCACCCGTACCTTCCTGTAATGCATTCATTGTATTATAAAATCTGCTGCGACATTCGTTTGCAGTCCCCGCCTGGCCACTGGATGATGCAGAAACCCAACAATCATATTTGGCCTGTGCCTCTGCCGCCAATTCAGGCTTTGTCATACTGGCGTCATTTTTCAACAATTCCAACAGATTATTATACGCCGTATATAATTCAAAAGATTCCTGTTCATCTGCCACCGGCCAATTTTCCAGCGTTTCAGGATATGGCAATTCACCACTGAATGCGGCCACAGCCTTTTGTGCAAAATATTCACCCATATCAGGATATCCACTGGTACGTGCGTTATAAATTGCATACGAACGATAATTCATTGCCAACTGATTCAAAAAGGAATCCTGATGCGGTGCGGAATAAACATCCAAACTTTCCACATAATCAACCGTTGGCGTTGCCACCGGTTCATATTCATCACCAGTGCTACTGCCGGCACAGGCCGCCAAAGACGCCACCGCGACCAAGCCCAACACACGTGAAACCACAAATGCAGAAGACAACGATTTTTTCATAAAAAATTCCTTTCTGTAATCCCTTGTATTATACGATTTTTTGATACATGAGTAAAGTAAAAAAGAAACGCCCCAGCGTAAAAACCCAACCCCTTTTACACAAATCGCTTTATACCCCCAACAAAGATGTCGCCAACGTCCCAATTGACCCAACGCCACCGCCACTTGTAATCCCAGACACCGCCTGTATAATACTGCCTGTATTTGTTGGTTCACCCAGTGAATTAATCGTTTCCCCTAAAAATTCACCCCACATTTGTCTTTTCTTTGCGCTTAACCTGGCATAAGAACAACTTTCTATCTTGTTCATTAACTTTGTTGCCATTGTCAAATCAGTTTTAGAATAATCATTTTCATCAAAATCAATCAGATTAAATATGTCATAAATATCAGATACAGTTACTTTATCTTTGGATGCACAGGTAAGTGACCCATCGGCGCAATATGTTGCGACACCAACCTTTGGGAAATTTTCCCACACCATTCCCATATTTCCATCACCGGCAAAATAATCATAACAAATCGTTTCTGTCATATCGGTCCCAGCAGAAATCTGAACAGAATTTTGATACCCCCCAACTGCGACACGGCAACGTTTACGGCCCAAGCGATCTTCTACCTCGTCCGCGGTCATGGAACCTGTTTTGGCCCATTCTTTTATCATATTGTCAACAAATGTTATTTCCTGGCTGGTTGGGATACATTCTGCGGTTAATTGCTTTTGTTGGGCACTTAACTGCTGAACATTACTAATAATCCCCAACACAGTTGGCACCAAACTGCTAACCGTTGTGGATGACGACGATTCCTGGGGTGCGACGGGTGCAGCCTTGTTTATTGTAACGGCCCCCGCCGGCATATCAGCCACACATACAAAAAAAGCCGCAAAAATTAGTAAAAGTTTTTTCATCTCTCTTGCCAAAGATTATAACACAAATTTTTTTTAGAATAAATATAAAAATTGCATTTTGCTTAATGTCGCGCTAAACTGTCCGCGTGCAACGCGACAAACGCAATTTTATTATTTTTATAAAACACAGACGCTTAAAACGCCTGTGGCAGTTTTTCTTTACCGGATGGGGGCTGGTTATGGTGGCCGCATTGATTGCGGGTTCATTATTCACCCGCCAATTATTATGGACCCCGATATCGGCAATAAATATGACTGACATTGTCAGTAATCAGTTTAAAATGTCAAACGCATCTTTTTCTGGCACCGACAAAAACGGCGAACCATTTCACATACATGCCGCCAGTGGTCGCCAGGAATACGACAAACCCAACGTAATTTTGCTGAACGATGTATCTGGAACAACAACGCGTATGTCAAACGGGCAAAAAATAACTGATAACATAACCGCAAATGCCGGCGAATACGACCGGAACAATAAAACAATAACATTGACGGACAACGTTCGCGTTGATTCCAGCAATGGCGACAAAATCAGAACAGATGAATTGGTGATAAAATTATGAAACAATCAGTATTGCGTGTTGAACACCTGTCCAAAACATACGGCAAACGTATGGTTATCAAAGATATTTCAATGGAAGCACACCAGGGCGAATCGGTCGGCCTGTTGGGTCCGAACGGTGCTGGGAAAACCACTGCGTTTTATTGCATAACCGGCCAATTAAGTGCCACCGGTGGCCAGATATTTTTAAATTCCCAGGACATAACCCATCTGCCTTTTTATCAGCGCGCCCGCCTGCACATTGGATATTTACCCCAGGAAAACAGTGTTTTCCGCGGTCTGACGGTTGAACAAAACATCATGGCAATTCTGGAAGTAGTCGAACCCAGCAAGAAAAAACGTCAAAAAAAATTAGACGCATTATTGGATGAATTTTCCATAACCGCCCTGCGTCGCAGCCCTGCAACGGCCCTGTCTGGTGGCGAACGCCGCCGCGTTGAAATTGCGCGCGCATTGGCAAACGACCCAAAATTTATATTGTTGGACGAACCGTTCGCTGGGATTGACCCAATTGCAGTAAACGAAATTCGTGATTTGGTATCCCAATTAAAAAATCGCGGTCTGGGCGTAATAATAACCGACCACAATGTACGTGAAACATTGGGTATTACAGACCGCAGTTATGTTCTGCACGACGGGCGGATATTAAAACACGGCACAACCCCTGAAATCGTCAAAGACGAAATGGTAAAGAAAGTATATTTGGGTGAAGATTTTGTAATGTAATCAAAAACGCCCCGATTGGGGCGTTTTTATTTATTCATCATCGATGTCATCATCGTCGTCGTCAACATCAACGGCATTCAGATCAATTTCCTTTGGAACGCCCAAAATATCTTCTATTTTTTCAGACGCCACATCAATATCAATTTTATGCAGAACGGCGAATTCCTGGGCCATACGTTCCAGGGCGCGCAAATACAACTGGCGCGCTGAAAAAGTCATTGTGTCCGTCGGATTGCGACGTTGCAGGTCGCGTACAACTTCGGCTAATTTCATGGGGTCGCCAGAATTAATATTTTCTTCGTACTGTGCCGCCCGTCGTGCCCAAATCATACGCTTTGCGCCGGCCTTGCCCTTGGCAGATGCGATGGCCTCATCCATTTTTTTAATGGACGTTAATGGCCGCAGCCCAGAAATTTCCGCACGTTCAACCGGCACACGCAGCGTCATATGATTACGTTCAAAATCAATGACCAGCATTTTTATTTTCTGGCCACCGATTGTTTGCTCTTCTACCCGCACCAGTTTTCCGACACCCTGGGTTGGATAAACGACATATTGACCCGTCTTAAAATCTAGTTTTTTACTTGGCATAATATGGATACCCTTTACAGTTGCCATTCTCTCTATCCCCTATATTATAGCACAAAAAACACGAAAAACAAATAATCCACATAAAAAATAAAAATGCCCTGATTCAGGGCATTTTTAAAACCGTTATCTGATTGATCTGCGCAACGAACCCGACGTTCTGCGAACACTGGATTCGCGTCCACCAGTTGTAGAACCCTGGGACACGGCGCAGGTCCACTGACCACCCTGTAATATGGCCGTTTGACCGTCTGGGCAATCTGGTTTTTCCAAAGTCCATGCAAAACAACTGCCACGTTGATATGATGTAAATGTGGCATTATCATCGCCACCATATGTGTATGCACCATATTCGGGGTTCCAATATCCTTCTGGTTCGCCACTGCACCATTTACGATCACCAAAACATTCCACACAATTGCCATCGGCATCGCACAATTCCATTGGATACGCAGTTGATTTATACCCAGTATTTGCCCGGTCGCCACTGCCCATGGTTTTACCATTTTCCAAATCGCGACACCATAATTTTTGGCATTCTGCGGCCTCTATATCGTCAATATCGCTGTGTTCAACCAAAACATATCCTGGCCCACAGGAAAAATCCTGGGCCTGGGCAACGGATATACCCGCAAACACAGCACAATTAACAACAAACAAAGAAAGTAAAATCTGTTTCATTCCCCATTCTCTTTTGTTTTTATTTTACACCTTTTGCCCATTTTTTGCAAATACCTTTTTATTGTCCCAATCCAGCCGGCGAAAAACGTCCGATATTATTGAATAATTCCTGTATGGCATTCAGTTCAACTGCCGCTGGAATTGGTGTTTCATCTTCGGAAATAATGACATCAGGCAAATCATCATCATGTAAAATCCGAATATCTGTAACACGGTTACCCTTAACCCATGCCAACAATACAGTTTTATTATCATACTTTAATGCCAACGGCCCGCGATAGTTTTCATCCGCACCGTAATAAATCCAAACCTCGTCCCCGTATATGGTTTTAACCTGGGGCGAACCGATTTCACGTGTCAGTTGCTTGGTTGTTTTAATATCTGCGACAACAGTATCCAAATCAGGCGGAAATACATATCCACGATGCTTAACCTGGAACGTACACGCGGTCAGCATCATTGCGAAAATCAGAATTATTTTTTTCATACCACAAATTTACACCAACCTGCGCCGCCAATGCAACAGAAAAAGCAACCGCAGCCCCAAAATTAGTCCGCCCCTGTAATAACCGTTTGTAACGGGGGCGGCCCCCCGGCGCATGATTGTAAGTATAAATAATAAAAACGGGGCGTTTGCCCCGTTTGTTTTACCCTTCGCCGTTTTCTTTGGCCGTGGGCGAATTCATCATCGCAAAGTGCGCAATATACTTTTTCAGTTCACTGCGATAATGATTGTTTTCCTTGGCCTCTTCGACCAAACGGTCAAAATGCGGATTTGCTGCACGCGCCGCACCAAAACGACTTTCGGTCTTTAAAAAGTCTTCCAATGGTGTTGGATTATCTACATTGGAATCCATAACCAATGGGCTTTTTCCGGCCAATACCAATGACGGGTCGAACCGATACAACGGCCATGCCCCAGTGCTGACCATTTGCGTTTGGTGTTCAACACCATTTTGCAATGCAAATCCATGCGCAATACACGGCGCATATGCCAATATGATTGATGGTCCAGGGAACGCCTCTGCTTCACGGAATGCGCGAATTGCCTGGGCCTGATTTGCGCCCAACGCAATTTGTGCAACATACGCACCCGACATCATTGCAATCATCCCTAAATCTTTCTTGGCATGCTCTTTGCCACCAATGGCAAATTTCATACTGGCACCGAACGGTGTCGCTTTGGACTGCTGACCACCGGTGTTGGAATATCCCTCGGTATCCAGAACCAGGATGTTTACATTTTCCCCACTGTGCAAAACATGGTCCAAACCACCATATCCGATATCGTATGCCCAACCATCACCGCCGATAATCCAAACAGATTTATCAACGATTTCACCAACCAAACTGCGCGCCAATTCCGCACGTGGCGAATCGATTTTTTCCAATTGCTTGCGCAATTCAGCCTCTATTTCGCGCTGTTTATCAGGATTACGTTCTGTAAACATTTCTTCTATATTCGGAATATTTAATTCGAACAATAACCCTTTCAGTGTTTCGCGTTTCTGGTTCAGTGCAACACGCATACCCAAACCGTATTCAGCGTTATCTTCAAACAATGAATTAGACCACGCTGGCCCGCGACCATTCGCGTCCGCAGTCCACGGTGTTGTCGGCAAATTCGCCCCATAAATAGACGAACATCCCGTCGCATTTGCGACAACCATACGATCACCAAACAAATGCGCCATCATTTTAATATACGGTGTTTCGCCACATCCCGCACATGCGCCTGAAAATTCAAAGTAATGCGGCAATAATTCCACATGCTTTGGAACATTCAGATTTAATTTTTCACGCGGAATATCTGGGATTTTCTGGGCGGCATTAAAACGTTTCTGCTCTTCGCCTGCGTCATTCAGCGCAATCATAGACAACGCCTGGACAGGGCAATTTTTCACGCATACATTACATCCCGTACAGTCAGCCGGCGATATATTCAGTGTGAAATACATATCCGGCCCCAATTCAGGTGTTTTCATCGGAACGACAATAACCCCATCTGCGCGTGCACGTTCGGCTTCATCTGCGGTCATTGCCTTGATACGAATCGCGGCATGCGGGCACAGTGTTGAACATTTTCCACATTGAATACACTTTGACAAATCCACTGACGCAACCCGTTCAGAAATAGCACGTTTTTCATACTTTGCGGTTCCAACTGGATATTGCCCTGCCCCGAATTCACCATCAACACGGAAACGTGACACAGGCAACGCGTCACCACGTTGTGCCGCCATTTCACCCAATGTCCCAGCAATTTCAGCCGGCGCATCCAATGTCATCGCCGGCACAAAATCCGGTGCAAAATTTGATACAGACGACGGCAATTTATATTCATGCAAATAATCCGCGGCCTTGTCCACTGCGGCCCAGTTTGCCTGAACGACATCCATTCCCTTCTTTTTGTATGTTTTTTCAATTGCAACCTTGGCACTTTGGGCGGCAACCGCCGGGTCAATAACGCGCGTCAGGTTAAAGAAGTTCAACATAATGAACGTATTAATACGATTCCCCAACCCCAGTTCTGCCGCGGCCGCATTGGCATTCAAAAAGAATACACGCGCCCGCATACGAATCAAATGTTCCTGGGCATCACGTGGCAGGTTTGCAAACGCAACATCTGGCGTCATGGACGTATTAATCATAACCGTACCACCGGCACGCAGTCCTTTGAAAACGTCAAAACGTTGTGCAATCATAAAATTGGACACACTGATAAAGTCTGCAACTTCTACCAAATACTGACTTTTAATCGGTTTATCCGAAAATCTGATGTGCGACGCGGTCAAACCGCCTGATTTCTTGGAATCATACACGGCATATGACTGTGGGTATAAATCAGAATTTTCCCCGACAATTTTTACGATATTTTTAACCGCACCAACCGTACCATCAGACCCAATTCCATACAAAATCGCGGTTTTGAAATTAGGATCCTGGACCGAAAAGGCCGGGTCTGTTTTCAGTGACAATCCAGTTAAATCATCTTCAATACCAACTGTAAAATTATGGTGCAATGTGCCACGCATCAAGTTTTCATATATGGCCTTGACATCACGTGGTTTAAATTCTTTGGATCCCAAACCATAACGGCCACCAAAAACTTCTGCACTGTCACCAACGACTGTTTTAACATCCTGGTACAATGGTTCACCCAAACTGCCCGGTTCTTTACATCTGTCCAACACAGCGATACGTTTTACAGATTTCGGCAACGCGGCCAAAAACGCATCCCGCGGGAACGGACGATACAGGTGTACCTTTACCACCCCCAAACCATCCGGCAGATGTTCCATTGTTTCTTCAATGGTTTCACATGCGCTGCCCATTGCCACGATAACATTTTCGGCATTCGGATCGCCGGCATAATCAACCAGATGATATTGACGCCCCGTCAATTTTGCAAAATTGTCCATGCATTCCTGGACGATTTCTGGGGTTTTGGCGTATAATGGATTTGCCGCTTCACGTCCCTGGAAAAATACATCAGGATTTTGTGCGGTACCACGCACTGTCGGTTTATCTGGCGTCATTCCACGTGCCCGGTTTTTCAAAACCAAATCATCAGGAATCATTTCATGCAGTACATCATCACTTAATCTGTCCAGACGCGATTCTTCGTGACTGGTACGAAACCCGTCAAAAAAGTGCAGGAACGGCACACGTGCCCGCAACGTTGCCGCATGTGCGATTGCCGCCAAATCATGCGCCTGTTGCACGTTATGACTGGACAGTAACGCAAAACCCGTTGATCGCACGGACATAACATCACTGTGGTCGCCAAAAATTGACAACGCGTGTGTTGCCAATGCACGCGCAGCAACATGCATAACAAACGGGGTTTGTTCACCCGCAATTTTGTACATGTTTGGAATCATTAATAACAATCCCTGGGACGCAGTAAAAGTTGTTGCCAACGATCCCATTTGCAATGCCCCATGCATAGCACCTGCGGCACCGCCTTCGGATTGCATTTCTATAATTTGTGGAATTGCACCCCAAATATTTTTTTTATGCTGAAACGACCATTCATCAGCCAGTTCCCCCATTGTACTGCTGGGGGTGATTGGATAAATAGCCGCAAAATCAACACATCTGTACGCGACATCAGCCGCGGCCCAGTTACCATCAACAATTAAATTTGCCATTTTTTATTCCCTTAAAAAAAATCATACAGGCTATATAATACCCCGAAATTTATCACAAGGCAAGACTTATAAAAACATTGACAAACAAATATTTTGTACTAATATAGTCATCAATAAAGGAGTTATCATGCCACAATCAAGCATCAACACAAACAAACGAAACATACCAGAAATATTGAATGAAAGTGGCCAACAAAATTATATAACCGGAAATAAAGTTTTTATTCTGGGGTCTATCGACGATACATCATGCAATGAATTAATTGGCAATTTAAGTAACCTGGTGGACGCATTTGATTGGGTTCCTGTATATGATCTAGATTTAAAGCGGTTAACCAACCCATATTTATTTTGTCCCAACCCAGCACAACGGCCGATTATTGACGTATATCTGGATTCGCCAGGTGGCGCATTATCAACAACCAAAAGCATTATGACCCTGTTAAACATGGCACGCAGCAAGGGTGCAATTATTCGCACAATGGTCATGGGCACGGCTGCATCATGCGCCAGTCTTATCGCAATTCAGGGCACGCCAGGCTTTCGCACTATGTATGAACAATCATACAATATGATTCATTATGGACATTCGCGGTATAACATAGACAGACCAACAGAAATAGATAAAGTTGCCAAATATGAAAAAGAAATGCGTAAAAACTTTTTCACCCCATATTTGCAATTTACCAACCTGACAAAAGAAGAATTAGACAAATTACAACAAACAGAATACAGCATGTTATCGGCCAAAGAATGCCTGCACAAAAAAATATGCGATTGGATTTTAACCATAAATGGCAAATTTATTCGTCAGGAACAAGGGACGCGTTAAAAAATCGGGGCATTACCCCGATTTTATTTTTTATCATCTGATTTTTTATCAGATTTTTGGCCATCTGCATCGGCCTGGTCCGCATCATGGGCATTCTGGGCATCCAGGGCGGCCATATCTTCGGCTGTGGCGGGCACAAAAGATGCACGTTCCTGTAATTTTGACATTGCGCGCACCATGTCCATCGCACGTTGCAACTGATAATCCAACGCATCTTTTTCTGCGTCCGTCAATTCCTTGTCTTCATCGTCATCATCGGATTTTTTAGACTTTTTTTCAGCCTCTTCATTTTTCAATGCATTTTTAAAAGATGCTTCGGAATATAAACTTTCACGCCGTTCCAAAACCTCTATTTTGCTTTGCAGAACTTCTATATCTGGGGTTATACCTTCGTTCTGAATGGACCGACCAGACGGGGTATAATACCGTGCAATTGTAATATGAATTGCAGTTCCGTCACCCAATGGCTTTTGCTGTTGTACACTGCCCTTGCCGAACGATTGCGACCCCATGACCAGCGCACGCCCATTATCTTGTAACGCACCAGCCACAATTTCAGATGCCGATGCCGAACCGTGATTTATCAAAACAACAACAGGCTTTCCATTTGTTAAATCCCCTGGTTTCGCAAAATTGCGTTCGATATCCGTTGGACGTTTTCCACGGGTTGACACAATTTCCCCTGCATCCAAAAATGCATCAGCCACATCAATTGCCGCAGTCAAATATCCACCTGGATTATTCCGAACATCCAACACGTAACCGATTACATCTTTGTCTTCTAACTTTTCCAATGCCTTGTTCAATTCTTTGGATGTTGTTGCACCAAAATCAGAAATGCGAATATATCCGATTTTGTCGGCATCTTCGTCCTCTTCCATGCCGGCCATTTTCTTTTCTTCAAATTTTACGGATTCCACCTTGATAATTGCACGTTTCAGTGTAATTGTACGCGGTTCTTCGCCCTCTGATATAACGGTTAATTTTACTTTTGTCCCCGGCCGTCCCTTCATTTTTTTAGTCGCCTGATTCAATGTCAGGTCAAACACAGGTTCATCATCAATATGCGTTATATAATCACCAGCCTTAATTCCGGCCTTTTCTGCGGGCGTATCATCAATTGGGGATATAACACGCACAGCACCGCGATCGCTGGTAATTTGGATTCCCAACCCACCAAATTCACCCAACGATTTATCGTTAAATTCCTTGAAATCATCAGCAGATAAATATGACGAATGCGGGTCCAAAGCCTGTAACATGCCATTCATTGCGGCCTCTAACATTTTCTTTTCGTCTGCTTCTTCTACAAAATTATCACGTGCCGCTTCGAACACCAGGGCCAATTTTTTCAACTGTTCATAAATTTGTTCATCTGTTAAATGTTCAACAGGTTCATCCTTGGCCTTATCCGCACCAAACGCAACAACCGGACTAAATAAAATTGCCAATACTAATAATCTTTTCAGCATTCTGCTTCCTTTCATAAAAACCAAAAATTCATTAAGAAATACCATAAAACAAAAACCCACATATCGCAAGCGCGTTTTTAACACACAATATAATATTTTTCGTCCACAAAATATTGACAAATACGTTTTTAGAACATATATTTATATACATAAACAACACCAAAACAAAGAACAGTCCATGGTAAAAAAGAATCCGAATTATATAAAAGACGAACAATACCTTGTCAAAAAGGCGCATGACATACGTTGTATTATTCAACAAAACCATGAAACTATTTGTGATTTATTGCGTAAACGCGCCAAGCCTTTTTTAGAAGTGGACTGGATTCGATACCAATTACGCAAAGAGGCTGAAATACTAATGCGTATTCCGTATGCCAGTGGCCCCACCCCCGATAAAGACATGTGGTTGGATTACACAAATATTAAGAATCAGGAAAAAACATACGAATACATCAGCAGCCGCCACGTCGTTAATCGCAAAATTACCAGATTGGAAGTAATTGATATTCATCGTCGCCTGGCAAACAAAACAAACATTGCCCCGGGCCGTTATCGCATTTCAAATGGTGTATATTTAATGGGTACTGGCATCAGTGCACCTGATTATAACAGAATAGATTCAACAATGGATGACATCGTATTTCGCCTGAATAACGATACATCGCCCAAAGACTATCTGACCCGCGCGCTGGATTTTCATTATGAAATGTTCGCCGCACAACCATTTGATGATTTTAACAAACGTACGGCCCGCACAGTAATGAACTGGTTTTTATTACAACACAAATGCGAACCGATTTTGTTCAACCGTAAATCAGACTATAAAAATTATGCCCACGCATTAATTGCACGGGCACAAAATGATTGTCGTTCATATAATCGTTATATGTTGGAATGTCTGACCAGAACCCAAGAAGACATCATAAAAATACTAAAAAACCACGCAATGAATCGCTAATTCTGGTTGATTACCCACAAATATATTAATCGTCTTCGCGGAACAGTTGGGCCGGATTCACAGCCTTGTTTCCACGTCTAACTTCTAAATACATTTCGGCCTTGTCTGGGTCCATTCGCCCAATTGGTTCACCGGCCAAAACTTCCTGGCCTAACATAACATTTATTTCGCCTAAATTAGTCATCACTGTATTATATCCATTTTTATGTGACATAATTACAACTTTGCCAAATCCTTTAAAATTATCGGCAAACTTTACCTGGCCATCGGCGGGTGCCATAACCAACGCATCCCCACGCACACGAATGCGCCACCCATCAGATTTTAATCCCAACGCGGTCTTTTCAGCAAAATGTACAACGACCCGCCCACGCACGGGCTTGTTTAATTTACGAACAGAAAAACGCGAATCTGACGACATTTCAGAACTCCCCACGCCGGCCATCAATTCAGAAATACTTTTTGCACGCGCCGACAAATCGCGCAATTTTTTCTGTAACGCAGATTGTTGACTGCGCAATTTTTGATTTTGTGCAGAACGCGTTCGCAACAATTTATCCAATTCATCTTTTTCATTGGCATATCGCTTTGCGGTTCTGTCCAATTTTTCTTTTTCTATGGCACGTTCTTCACGAATTTTTGCCAATTCCTTGATTTGTTCTGTGGCCGTTTTAATTTCAGCATCGAAACTGTCTGCCGCACCGGATAATACCGCAGACGTCAAAACATATTCACGCATATTTTCAGAATCAAAACTGGGGTGCGATGCAACAAACAAAATCGTTGCAGCAGCATCGGCAATTCGTTCCTGGTTTTTCTGTAATTCAGCCTCTAACCGCTTGCGCTGGGCATCTAATTCGTCTATCTTTTTTGCAACTGCACTGCGTTGCTCTTCTAATGTACTGACCCGGTCAGCGGCACGCACCAATTTCTTTTTTGTTGATTCCAGTTCCCTGTCTGATGTATCAACCTGTTGGGTTAATTTTTTATTTTGTTGTTCTGTTTTTTTTATCTGTGCCTGAATATTATCCAATTCGCTGGCCGCGTACGCACGTGGCACATACAATGTACCAAACAAAAAAACACCAGTGCAAAATATGCACAGAAAATCCCGCCAACCTTTTTTCATTTCAATAATATTGTAACAAAATTGACCACGATTGCAAACCCGGTAAACTAAAAAATAAAAACGGACCAAACAGTCCGTTTTTATTTATTTTTTATTCACACGCAAAAATGTTTTTTTACCCTTTTGCACCATAATTTCATCGGCCGGCTTAATTGACGTTTTCCAATCCACTATTTTCTTGCCATCAATTTGAATGCCACCCTGTTCTATCATTCTGCGTGCTTCGGATTTAGATGAAAATAATTTCACCGCAACCAAAAAATCAGCAATATTAACATCACCCACCATTTCCAAATCAATCGACGGAATATTTTCGGAATTTGCGCCACCTGCAAACAATGCATTTGATGCACTTTCCGCCGCCACTGCCGCATCGTGCCCATGTGCAATTTCAGTTGCCGCGAATGCCAATATTTTCTTTGCTGAATTTAATTCCGCCCCCTGTAATTTTGCCAGTCGCGCAATTTCATCCAACGGAATTTCAGTAAATATCTTTAAAAATTTTTCCACCAAATCATCCGGAATATTACGGAAATATTGATAGTATTCATATGGGGATGTTTTATCTTCATTCACCCATACTGCATTCCCCGCAGATTTGCCAATCTTTTCACCACGCGAATCTGTAATCAGCGACGTAGACAGAACAAATGCCTCTTTGCCCAGTTTTTTACGTATCAGTTCAACCCCCATAACACTGTTACCCCACTGGTCAGCACCACAAAACTGTAACGTACACCCATATTTTTTATACAACGTCAGAAAATCCACCGCCTGGAACGTCATATAATTAAATTCCAAAAACGTCATACCATTTTCCAAACGTCTGCGCACGCTTTCCATCGACAACATACGCGGCACAGTAAAATCAGTTCCATATTCACGCAAAAACTCCATATGACTGTAATTTTTCATCCAATCATTATTATCAACCATAACGGCATCAGTTTCACCATCACCAAAGTGTATAAACTTTGAAATAGATTTACGCAACCCCGCACAGTTGTGTTCAATCTGTTCATCGGTCAACATCGGCCGTCCCTTGTCCCGACCGGACGGGTCCCCAATACGCCCCGTCGCCCCACCAACCAACGCAATCGGTCGATGTCCATATTTCTGGAACCAGCGCATCAACATCAGCGACGCCAAATGCCCAACATGTAACGAATCCCCCGTTGGATCAGTACCCCAATACGCCGTAACACGTCCAGCATTCAGTGCATCATTCAAACCATCCAGATTAGACGATTGATTTATAAAACCGCGTGCATCCAATTCGCGCAATAATTCATTTTGCATACATTCACCCTTTTAACGTGCTTTATTATTCATGCTGTTCAAAAACATACGCAGATTATCCACCGCATTCAAAGTCGGCCTGATACCACGTGCCGCCAACGCCCGTGCCACCGCATATTGAAAATATAATCCATCTGTAAAACTAAAATATTCCTTTGTAAAATTCCGGACGGCGTAATCGTTACATGGTTCTATGACCAAATACAACCGATTACGATACATGCACGCAACAGGGAAAGAAACATCCGACCGCCCCAATCCACGCACAATATCACCACACGCAATACCGCGCGCAAAACTTGATGGCACAGTCTGATTATACACCATTTTTCCATTGCGCAATAACAGTGACGAATAAAAATCGTTATTTTTTATATAATCTACGATAAATTTTTTCATACTTGTTTTAAACCCCTGTGATACACAAAATACCACCAGAACCAATCGTTTTCCACAAAATAATAACGGGGCCATCGCCCCGTTTAAATATTTTGCTGTTATTTTAATTCTTACCAACGGTTAATTCATTGATTGCAGTAACCGCATCCAACCATGTTATCTGGTTATTTGGAATATTTGGTTCAATGGACACATGCACCATCCATGCATCTGGTGCCGCACCGTGCCAATGTTCCACATCCGGCAATATTTTCACAACATCCCCGGCATTTAACACCTGAATTTCACCGCCACGTTCCTGATACCTGCCCTGGCCAAATACAGTATTTATTGGTGCTGTTTTCATTTCTGCTGCCCCCACGTTTGTTATTGAAAAAATTGATAAAACCACCCCAAATATCATTGGGATTTTAAAGAACTTCATTCTGTCCCCCATTTGATTTGGGACAATTATAAATCCTGGACTTAAATCCAGGTCAAGTATTTTTCAAAAAATATTAAAATTCCCAACGTGCACCGAACGTAATTTCATGCATTGAATAATCACGTTGGGTATCTGCAACATCATATTTTCCTAAATTAGTATATTTATACGCCAAATCTAAATTCATATTTGGTGTTAAACCAAAACTAATTCCAGCCCCAACCGCATACGCAAACCGATTAACCGATGATTCCGCAGATTCATACAGCGGACTGCCGCCCCACCAACCAACGCAATCGGTCGATGTCCATATTTCTGGAACCAGCGCATCAACATCAGTGACGCCAAATGCCCAACATGTAACGAATCCCCCGTTGGATCAGTACCCCAATACGCCGTAACACGTCCAGCATTCAGTGCATCATTCAAACCATCCAGATTAGACGATTGATTTATAAAACCGCGTGCATCAAGTTCTTGTAATAATTCACTTTTCATTTTGTTATTCCTTAACGTATTTTGGATATTCGGTCATGTAAAAACAACCGTAAATTTTCAGAAACCCTGAATGACGGCGTAATTCCGCGCGCAGACAACGCACGCACCAAAATGTATTGGAAATACATTTTATCCCGACCATCCATATAATTTGCAACAAAATTTTGCACAGCATAATCACTAAGCGGTTTCACACTTAACATTACACGATTACGATAAGACCACGCGACATACATATTTGGAATTTTACCAAACGCGCGCACTTTGTCCCCGATTTTCATACCATCTGCAAAATAGTCCGGCGCGAATAAACTGGTCTCAGATTTATCCGACGCACGCATCCACACGCGCGCGCCATCAGCATTTTGCTTTATATTATAAATTTTATATTTTTTCATAACATTCCTCGACAAAACAAAAATACCATCAAAACCGCAATTTTTCCAGAAAAATAAATCAACCAATTACAAAAAATCCGACCAACGGCCGGATTTTTTATAACCAAATGCTTGCCAATTATGACAACATTTTTGCGACTTCATCGGCCAGATTATCTTCGCGTTTTTCAATACCTTCACCCAATACGAAATACGCAAAACCCGCCAATTTACCACCGGCTTCTTCTATAACCTGCTTTACAGTCTTGGACGGATCCATAACAAACGGCTGTTCTTCTAAAACAGTTTCAGCATAGAATTTATGAATACGACCCTGAACCATTTTTTCAACAACCTGTTCTGGTTTACCCGCAGTTGCCCCAGATTCAATAAACACTTTCTTTTCACGTTCCACAGCATCCGGGTCAACATCTGCGATTGTCATATATTCAGGCTTATTAGCCGCGATATGCATTGCAATTTTATTTCCGATTTCATCAATTTTGTCAGACGCACCATCAATTGCGACCACAACGCCAATCTGGCCCATACCCGGCACCAGCGCATTGTGAATATATGTGTAAATATGGTCACCGTTAACCTTGGCAATACGGCGCAGATTCATATTTTCACCAATTGTTGAAATTGCGGCGGCAACATCATCACGTACTGCATTGGCGGTTGCTTCGAAATCACCCTGTAATTCAGCGGCCTTGGCGGCAATATCAGAAACCAATTTCTGGAATTTGTCATTTTTAGCAACGAAATCTGTTTCTGCATTAACTTCTACCACACAACCCATATTGTCGCATTTTACAACGGTAACCAACCCAGATGCCGCAACACGTCCGGCCTTTGACGCGGCCTTTACAATACCTTTTTGACGCAACCAATCAGATGCAGCCTCTATATCACCATTATTTTCAATCAAAGCCTTTTTACAATCCATCATGCCTGCGGACGTTTTTTCGCGCAGTTCCTGAATTAATTTTGCGGTAACTTCTGCCATTATATTCCCCTATTATGCTGTATGTTTTTATTTTGGGTTATGGTGCATCATTACGACGCACCCAACCCGACTTATATCCGCACAAAACCAGATATTATTTATCTGCCTTTTCGGCCTTGTCCATCAATTTACCACGACGTTCTGCGCGTGCTTCGGACATTTTAGATTTTTGTTGTGCTTCTTTGTCTTTGATATCGGCTTCGAAATCATCAGCGGCTTCATCGGCCATATCGGATTCAACCTTTTTACCGGCCGCACCGCCCAAACGTTTTTCAATACCAGACAAAATCGCATCAACGAACAAATCACAGTACAGTTGTGTCGCGCGTGCCGCATCGTCATTACCCGGCACTGGATAATCAACCAATTCAGGATTTGCATTTGTATCACATATTGCAATTGTTGGGATATCCAAATTCTTAGCTTCACGAACTGCATTCATTTCGCGTGGTACATCAATTACAATCATCGCCTGTGGTGTGCCGTGCATTTCCAAAATACCACCGAAAATATCGCGCATTTTGGCAACTTCCTTGGTCATGACACCAATTTCTTTTTTGGTCAATCCCAATTTTTCAGCATTTTCAATATCAGATTCCATTTTTTTCAAGCGACGAATGGATTGTGAAACCGTTGACCAGTTTGTCAACATTCCACCCAACCAACGATTATTGACATAGAATTGCCCGCAACGTTCTGCGGCATCTTTGACAATATCCTTGGCCTGATGCTTTGTTGCAACGAACAGTATTTTACCACCCGCGGCGGCAATTGTTTCCAACGCAACCAACGCGCGATATAACAACGGCGCAGTTTTATTCAGGTTAATGATATGAATTTTATCCTTGACCCCATAAACATACGGTGTCATCAACGGATTCCAGCGACGTGTATGGTGACCGAAATGAACACCGGCCTCCATCAATTGTTTCATTGTAAAAGTTGGCAGAGCCATTTATACATCCTTTGTTTTCTGTTGTTATCCTCGTCGTTCGGGAAAACCAAATTTTCATTTGGACAGAAAATCGTTTACTGAACGACTGTGTTATTCACGTAAAAAACGTGTAGCCTGATAATAGACCAACAACGCATAAAAATCAAGCAAAATTTAAACATTTATACCAAGCATTCCTTGATTACAATATTTGACAATTTCTTTATTAGTATTCATATCTGTTACAGACAATCAGACCATATAAAACATATGCTACATTTATAACTGACATTAAATGCCCTGAATACAAATCAATTGTTTGTACTAGCCCGTGGGCGCATAGTATTCTAGTCCCCAAACAATCATATCACAATCCGTTATTCAATATTTGATTCATCTGAAATTAACCCGCGTTTTTCTATGAATCGCGTTAAAGTATCACGATGTACCCGCAATCTGCGTGCAATTTCTTTTTTATTACTGCCCCCATTCAGTCTTTGCGATATGTACTTTTCCCGCCCGTCTAATTTAAATGCGTTACGACTGCCATGTGGCCGTCCAACACGTTTTCCTTCGGCTTTTACGCGTGCCAGGGCCTCTTTTGTGCGCTGGGAAATCAAATTGCGTTCAATTTCTGCAGACAGCCCAAATGCAAATGCCAAAACTTTGCTGGTAATATCAGATCCCAAACGATAATTATCTTTTATTGTCCAAATTCTGGCCCCAATATTCATACAGTGATGTAAAATACTCATAATTTGCAACAAATTGCGCCCCAACCGCGATAATTCAGACGCAATTATTAAATCATCTTTTTGGATTCTTTTTATTAACCGCCCCAGTTTTCTTTTACTTAAATCCTTGGTTGATGAAATGGTTTCTTCTATCCAACAGTCGATTACCAATTCCTGGCGGACACAAAATTTTTGAATTTCAAACCGCTGGTTTTCTGTTGTCTGGTGGTCTGTTGACACACGTATATATCCATATATCACGTTCACTCCTTTTGGTTATTTGGCGAATACGGATCTCTCCGCCGTGATACGGCCACCCCATATGAAAAAATCCTAAAAGGAAAAACGCCGATATAAATAAATAATTATTAACTTGTATTTTTAATATTTCGCATCTAACATTAATATAATTATTGCCAAGGAAGGGATATTTCTATGCAACGCAAAAAACAATCCAAAAATACATCAGCCACATCATCGACACCCCGTGCATCACATATTACACGCACATCCGGAACACATCGGTGGAAACGTATTGCCATATGGGTTGGTGCCGCAATACTAGTCATTGGTGTAATTGCCATTATATGGTGGCGTATTGTCGCCCAAAATTCTGATAAAACACAAATGGTGGCAAATGTATCTGCCCCTGGCATTGCGGAATTTTCAAACGACAACACGATGTTTTTTGCAACCCCAACCAGCATTCCTGAACCAAATAACGCACGTGATTTGTCATCCCCATCTGGCGTAACTGTTTCATATAACGTTGAATCAGGCAATTATGCACCGGCGTTCAAAATGAACCTGATGAATACTGATTTACCCGATAATATACAAATAAAGCCTTTTATTCGTGGCGAATGGTATTTACGCGGACGCAATGCCATTATGTTTATACCAGACAGCGCATGGCCCGCCGAAACAAAATTTACGATAAAAATAAATCCTGACCTGTTTAACGACGACACAGATATTGATACAACACGCGTTACATTTCAAACGCCTGAAATTACCGCCACGGTTAATAATTTTAACCTGTATCCGGCCCCAGACGATAAAAAATCAGTTATTGGTGTTGCAGTAATATCATTTAATTACGCCATTGACACAACCGGTTTCAGCGACCGTGTATCTGTAAAGCTAGACGATGAAAAACTGAATTTTTCTGTACAATTTGATAAATTTCATCGCACTGCATTTATAATATCTGACCCGGTAAAAATCACGGATTCAGCACGCACCATGCGTGTAAAGGTAAACCGCGTCCCCGCCGCAGCCGGTAATTCCAGAACAAAAAAAATATCAGCCACTGCAACATTGGAATCCGCCGATAACATATTCAAAATATCATCAATTGAAACAACTGTGGCGGACGACATGGACGGCAACGCACAACAGTTAATATTATTAAATACCACATCTGCGGCCCAATCAAATACCAATCTGGCACAATATGTATCCGCATACCTGTTGCCAACATATCGCACCGATGACGAACGTGATAACAAACGTCCGCATACATGGGCCCCTGATGAAATAACAGATACCGTTTTATCTGAATCAGAAAAACTAGAATTAAATCCAATGGATTTTGCGGCCCCAAATGGTGTTTATCAATATGCTTTTGAATTCAGTGTATCCGATAAACAAACACGTTATATATATGTGACTGTACAAAATGGTGCCCAATCTGCAAATGGTTTTATAATGAAAAACGGTGCAACATCCGTAATGCGCGTTCCATATCCGTCTGAATCAGTTGAAATCGCGGGATCTGGCGCACTGTTGTCATTGGCGGGCAGTCGCGAATTGGGGATTGTCGCACGTGGCGGTGTAAATACGGCATATGTGAATTTGTATAAAGTAAAATCATCTGAAATAAATCACCTGATTTCACAAACATATAATGTTTTTGCATCTGGCATGGAATTCAAATCATGGTCATTTGGTGCGTATGACATGTCCGTTGTATTTCAAAAACAAATTTCTTTTTCCAACCCGTCAATGACACGTGCAAATTATGCGTCAATTGATTTGGGCGATTATCTGGATCGTACATATGGTGACAACACTGGAATATTTATAATACAAACTGGTGCATCAGAAAATGCGGCAGAATACAATGATAAACGCCTGATACTGTTAACTGATTTAGGCATAATACGTAAAATCAATTCAGACAGTTCATCTGATGTATTCGTATCACGCCTGTCTGATGGCAAACCAGCCAGCGATGTTGAAATATCTGTATTGGGTCGCAATGGTAACGCCGTTTGGGCGGGACGCACTGATGCCGATGGCCACGCAAATATCCCTGCACTGCCATGGTCAGAATACAGAAACGCCCGCGAACCGGTTGCAGTTGTCGCACGTAATGGTAACGACGTATCTTTTATTCCATATAATGCAAATAATCAGCGCGTTGAATATTCTAAATTTGATATAGATGGTGTATATTCATATGCATCAACGCCATTAAATGCGTTTATATTTTCAGACCGCGGTATATACCGTCCTGGTGAAAACTTGGTTTTGGGTGGTATAGTAAAAAACAAATCATTCAAATCATTGGCCGGCATTCCAGTACGTTTACAAATAATCGATTCGCGTGGTCGTACGGTATCAGAACAAACATTTTCACTGACCGCGGACGGCATGTTTGATACACAATTTGAAATACCAAACGATGCCACTTTGGGTGGTTGGAATGCATACCTGTATTCATTAACATCAAACAACAAATTATCTGATATTTTGGGTACAACCAGTTTTGATGTCCAGGAATTCGTCCCAGATACATTAAAAATAACAGCCAATATTCCTGGGGATGACGCAAACGGTTGGATTGCGCCGGATAATTTATCTGCAAATGTATCATTGCGGAATTTATTTGGCACCCCCGCAACGGACAAGCGCATATCAGCACACGCAACATTAACCCCGTCTGAATATTCATTCGATAAATTTTCCGGGTATAAATTTACACCAAACTTTATTGCTGGCACGGGATTATCAGAAAACACTGTCACGCGCGCGCAAACATATTCTGTTGAATTACCAGACGTACGCACAGATGAAAACGGTAATGCAACCATCGATATAAAATTTGACAACCAAATTCCATCAGGCACGTATAATTTGGCATTAAACATACGCGGTTTTGAATCAAATTCTGGTAAAAACGTTCAAACAAACCTGACCACACGCGTATCAGATGCAAAATATTTGGTTGGGTGGCGTGCATCTGGGGATTTATCGTATGTGAATCGCAATGCCAAACGAACAATAAACCTGGTTGCGATTGACCATACTGCAAATCAAATCACAGCACACAACCTGACCATGCGATTGGTAAAACGTGAAAATCAAACAACCCTGGTAAAAGATTATAATAATTTCTATAAATACCAGACTGTTTCACGTGACCGCATTATTTCACAACAAAATCTGAACATTTCTGAAAATGGCACAGATATAACACTGGATACCCAAAATGGTGGCACGTATATTGTTCAAATTTTGGATGCGTCTGATAAAATTCTGGCAAATGTACAATACTTTGTTTCTGGTGGTACAAACGCCACAATGCAAACAGACACAAATGCGGATTTGCAAATTAAACTGAATGATAATGAATTTGCCCCCGGTGATAAAATTGAAATCAGCATAACGTCCCCATATACTGGTGCCGGCCTGATAACAATTGAACGCGATAAAGTATATGCATATAAATGGTTCAACACCAATTCCACATCGTCGGTACAACACATAACTGTACCCGCTGGATTTGAGGGCACTGGATACGTCAACGTTTCATTTGTGCGCGATATAAACAGTCGCGACATATTTACCACGCCATACGCATACGCAGTCGCGCCGTTTTCAGCCGATATATCTGCACGCAAAATAGGAATAAAACTGGACGTGCCAGATGTTGTACGGGACAACAAACTAGAAATCAAATACACATCTGACAAAAACGCCCGTATGATGATTTTTGCGGTTGATACTGGAATTTTACAGGTTGCAAAATATCAAATACCAAACCCGTTGGCGCACTTTTTCCAGAAATCCGCGTTACAGGTAAACACTTACCAAATACTGTCATTATTATTACCTGAATACAACATATTACGTGAATATGCCAAAACAGGTGGTGGCGATTATGGTGGTGGCATGGCGGATGAACTGATTGCACGCAATCCGTTTGGCCGCAAAACCCAGGCCCCAGTTGCATTTTATTCAAAAATATTAAATGTTCGCGCCGGTACGACCGAAACAATCAGTTTTGATATCCCGGAATACTTCAACGGTTCTGTACGTGTCTTTGCCGTTGCAGCAAACACAAATGCCGTTGGTGCAGCAGATACAGAAACACTGGTTCAATCACCAATTATAATATCAACATCCGCCCCAATGGTGGTTGCCCCCGGTGATAAATTTAGCATAAATGCAGTAATAACAAATATGACGGAAAACAGTGGTGCAAACGCGACATTAAATGTATCGGCAACTGCAACCGGCGGAATTAGTATTACAGATTCTGCGACGGCCACTGCAACACTGCCACAAAATGCAGACCACTTGTTTACATTTAATGCACACGCCAACAATACACCGGGCAATGCTGATATATCTTTGCATGCCACATTGACATCTGATGGTGCGAATTTATCATCACGCATAAATCACACGACATTGTCTGTACGCCCGGCAACCACTTTTGTAACCAGTGTAAATTCTGGGCTGTTGGATTCCACAGATATGAAAATATCAGATTTTCGTATTGATATGTATCCAGAATATTCATCACGGACATTGTATATATCACGTGGTGCATCTGCAATGATAATGCCACTGTTTAAATATTTGGAAAAATATGAATACCCATGCACAGAACAACTGGTTTCACGTGCAATGCCGTACGTATTTATGCCAAACGACCCAATTTTGGGTACAACCACAGACAAATCATCAGAAAAAATCACAGAAACAATCAACACGTTACGCAATCGTCAAAATTCTGATGGTTCGTTTGCACTGTGGTCTGGCGGTGCGACCGCACGCAGTAATCAACATAATGCAAACACCGCATATTTAACCGCATATGTTGCCCAGTTTTTAACCATGGCACACGAAAATGGTTTTAATGTTCCGAACGAAATGTTGTCACGCGCGATTGGTTACCTGCGCACTTTTGCCGGCGGAACAATAACTGATAATGCATATGCGTCAGCAATGGCGTACGCAATATATGTTATTTCAGAAAATGACTATATAACCACCAGTTATATTGATACATTGACCCAATATGCCAACGAAAATATAAAAAATTGGCAATCTGAATTAATGGGCGCATATATCGCATCTGCATATAAAATTATGAAACAGGATGATTTGGCACGTGATTTAATATCAAAATACACCCCGTCAAAATCATCAGAATTCAAATATGACACGATGTTCACAAACAACGTTGCAAACGATGCGCTGTATTATTATTTGGCTAATAAGTATTTTGCCCCAGAAAATCCAACTGAATCAAATTTATTACGTGGATATATTGAATCTGGTAAATACAACGCATATACGTCCGCCACAGTAATAATGGCGTTGGCTGGCAATACCAATGCGGCCCAACCCGCGAACATTACGATTACAGCAAATGCGTCAACCACCCCGGTTGTTCGTACATCAAATACTGGAATTCAGGCAACAATTCCAAACGATGCCACGGAAATAACAATCACCTGTGGCGATTGTGATACCGCCCCAGTTTTCTATACATTGATACAACAGGGCTATCCAACGCAAACACATGAACATTATGATGGTATTGATATAATTCGCGAATACTATGATGCAAATGGCAACCGGATTACATCCGCACAGACCGGCGATATTATAACAGTTAAAATTTTTGCCCGCACCCGCGGTGGTGTTGATAATGCTGAAAATATTGCAATTACTGATTTATTGCCTGGTGGATTAACTGCTGATTCTGATTCGGTATCTGGTGACATGACATTTGCCCAGGTCCGTGAAGATCGCGTGATGATATATGCTGATTTAACGCGCGACGAACAAACATTTACATATACCGCCACGGTTGGGAATGCTGGCACATTTGCAATACCGGCAATACATGCGGAATCAATGTATAACGCACAGATTTCAGCCACTGGCGATACTGGAACGTTCACAGTAAAAAATGACGCGTCCAAATAATCAGTTAACCAATATAATACCCCAATTGGCGACGCACATGCGCCGCCATCGGGTTTTATACGGAATTATTGCCGGATTAATAATACTATATTCCATTATACAAATATTTTTTACCCCACCGTTATTAAACGACACACATTTTGGACGGGCATATTTTGACAGAAACGGCAAACTGTTACGCATAACATTATCCGCGGACGATAAATACAGATTATATACGCCATTATCAGAAATCAGTTCAGACATTCAACGGGCCACTATTTTATACGAAGATAAATATTTCAAATATCATCCTGGGGTAAATCCTGTATCATTAGTGCGCGCGACAATAAATTATTTTATGGGTGTTCCCCACCCTGCTGGCGCATCCACCATAACGATGCAGGTTGCCCGCATAAAATACAATCTGAACACGCGGGAAATTGCGGGTAAACTGAAACAAATTGCCGCGGCTATTTATATAGATATGTTTTATCCAAAGGACGAAATTCTGGAATGTTATTTAAATTTAGCCCCATATGGTGGAAATATCGAAAGCATTGGTGCCGCATCGTTAATATATTTTGACAAACCCGCATCAGATTTAACAAAAATCGAATCGATTACCCTGGCAACAATACCGCAAAATCCAATAAAGCGCGGATTAAATACCCCCACCGGATTATCCAACATAATGAACATGCGTGGCGATTTAGTTCGCAGATGGGTTGATGAAAATCCATCTGATAATACCCTGATACAATTGGCCGACATGCCATTAAGCACGCGTACAACACGTGATTTACCATTTAATGCGCCACATTTTATAAATTACGAAATATCAAAAAATGCCAATTATTGGAATGACATTGGCCAACACGATTCGTTAATCACAACGACACTGGATTTAGATTTGCAAAATGCGCTGACCCGAACACTTGCAAATGAAATAAATGCGCGCCGTGCGATTGGCATCACGAATGCAGCGGCCATATTATTAAACTATAAAACAATGGAAACATTGGCATATATTGGTTCGGCTGATTATTTTGATAAAACAATTTTTGGTGAAAATGACGGGGTCCAGGCCCGTCGCAGCCCAGGTTCAACGTTAAAGCCATTAATATACGCAACTGCGGTTGATATGGGTTATATTCATGGGATGACATTATTAAAAGATTCTAAAATAAATTTTGGCGTATACGCCCCTGAAAATTCAGACAGTGAATTTTTTGGCCCAGTATTGGCACGCGATGCATTAACCCATTCGCGAAATATACCAGCGATTAATTTATTAAAACAAATCGGCACAAAAAACTTTTATAAAATACTGTCTGATTGTGGCGTATCAAACCTGAAATCGCCGGATTATTATGGGATATCAATCGCCCTGGGCGGGGCCGAAGTATCAATGTTTGAATTGGCAAACATTTATGCAACAATGGCCAACCTGGGCGCACGATACAATATAAAAACAGACATAAACGATACACAAATTTCACCGACACACGTTTTAACCCCCGAAGCATTCTTTATCACCCTGGATATGTTATCGCATCAATCCACCCCGACTAAAAAAATTCCATTTGCCAAACATCAAACAAATTCATTACGTCATTATTGGAAAACAGGCACATCGTCATCATTTCGTGACGCATGGACGGCGGGAATATTTGGCGATTTTGTATTAATCGTATGGGTTGGTAATTTTGATGGCACACCAAACAATGCGTTCAGTGGTGCCCGTGCGGCCGCACCAATATATTTTTCACTGGCTGAAACGGTTGAAAAATATTATACAGCACGCGGCACCCCATTAAAAAACAATAATTTTCTGCGCGACGACATGAATATATCAGAAATAGAAATGTGCGCCGACGTTGGTGGACTGGCCGGCAAGTATTGTCCCAAAACCACCATGGCATACTTTATTCCTGGCAAATCCCCGATAAACACATCATCAGTTTATCGTGCGGTACCAATTGATAATAAAACAGGCCTGCGTGCATGCACCCGCAATCCTGCAACCACGCACATGGCGGTATACGAATTTTGGGATGCAGAATATCTGGATATGTTTCGTCGTGCTGGAATTACACGTAACACCCCGCCCCCATTTATGCCGGGCTGTAACCTGGACGATGTAACATCAACCCGCGCCGCGCCGGTCATAATATCCCCACTGGACGGCACCAGAACAGTAATTTTATCAGATAAAAATACTGAACAAATCGCTTTTCGCGCGGTATCAGACATGCCAGACGCAAAAATATTTTGGTTTTTGGACGACAACATGATTGGCACAACAATATCAGGCCAAACAATTACGTACAATGTACCCATCGGTGACCATATTGTCAGAATAATGGATGAAATGGGTGCCGCGACATCAATAACATTCAGTGTGATAAAGTAAATACGTGGACAAATTGACGCACACTTATAACAAGAATTTTGTAATATAATTAAACGAAATTCCCAATATCAAATTACTGCCATAATGGTCAGCCCCACGTGCCCTGGCCAATCTGTATTGCGCATACGGCCCCATTGTAAAATCGCCCCACAAATTTGTATCCAATCGGATAACGGCACTTAAATCCCGTTCTAAATCAGTTGGCACATATTCAGAATATGAAAAATATTCACGATAATATCCATCCGAAGACAACTTTACGCCCTGGCGAATATTATATTCCAAACGCCATCCAAATTCAGCACCCAATTTACTGTTTTGATTCCCGGCATATGTAAAATCATATTCGTGTATTCCAGTTATATACAGGCTTTTTATTATATTATGATCAAACAAAGAAATACCGGCACTGGCACGAATAATATTTTGTCGTGGTGAATCAGTACTGTCTGCGAACTGCGTTTCGTACGCCCCACGCACAGTCGGTCCAAATTTTAATCCGCCAAATTCCCAACATTCATAAGATAAATCACTGGAATACAAAATCTTGTCAGCGTTTTCATCGGTTGTTGCGGGCGCATCATATGGTTTCAGTGTTGTTTTACCATATTCCATAAACAAACTGTTATCCCATTTAAATTTATTTTTTGTGTATTCCAAAATAGTATCAAAAACAGCCTTGATATAATCCTGGCTGGTGGCATTCAGGGCCGCAACTGGTGAATCCTGATACTCTTCGGCATTGCGTACCTGTGTTTTTGATAAATCCAGGCCAATGCGTCGCACAGACAATTGTAATTTACTGTCGTCATGCGTTACCCCAAACAATGCATTATTGGCATCATCTGCCACGGCCGCGAACGGCAATAACATAACAATTAAAACAGCCAAATAACGTTTCAAGACAAAATTACTTTATTATGTGTAAAACACCATTTTGGTCGGCATATCGCCATCCAGCCTCGCCAATTGCGATGGTGAATGCCCCACGACTGGACACAGGAATTTCAACAGTAACCCTGTTTCCATTTATGTATTTAGTGTCCATATTTATGCCTTCGGCGCGTGCAATATTGTTTAATTCAATCCAACCGGCCAATTTATCAGACATAACAATTTGAACAACAAATGTATCACCCGATTTACCATCGGTCAGCCAATTTTGAACATTATTTGCTGTCATCCATGCGCGCGCTGCATCACGGTCAATTGTCATGGAAATATTTGCGGAATAAGTTGTATCGGATTGCTGTTCCCCATCAATTGACGACGCAGCAATCAAATTTGTCAAATCATCTGCACTGGCATTTTTTACCGCATCGGCCAACAAATCAGGAATGGCGTATTGTCCCAACACATCGTTAATAATTTGACGACGGGCCTCATCAAAAGCCATATTTTTTGCGGCGGCGGCGGTATCACTGGTAACATTTACCGATGCCGTTCCAGACAAATCAACCGCAATCGCACCAAACGGTGCGATTGCCAGAAACATTCCAAATAAAATCCTGTTCAACTTCATTTTATATTAAAACTTTGCGTTTATACCAATTCGTATCCCCAATGATTTATAGAAAGATTCTATTTCACTGTCAGTTGTGCAAACACCACCGGGGCATTGCGCTTCCAGGTTTTTGATATTTATCGCGGTTGGGTCACCGGCGACATCTTCTATCTTGCCCAACATATAATCTTCGGTATTATCAGGATACTGTTCTTTCCACGCATCCAGAATCATGTTATACCAAGTATTATAATAATCCATATTTAAATACGTACTGGCATCAGCCCCACTGACGGTATAATAATCATATGTTAAACCAACCGACAATGCAACATAATCTGTTATGGACGTTGTCCAATTGGCCCCCAATCCAAAATGGAATGCCCCAAACATGCCGGCTTCATCTTCTACACTTTTCGGATGCGCCCAATCAAAACGATATGGTTGGTCACCAGTTGACGTATATCCTGGGAATCCAAATTCAACACGACCATTAACAGCATTATACTGATTAATTACATAATCCATATCCAATGCAATATATGGTCCTGCCCATGTTGTTTCATAAGAATGGCTGGTCCCCGGTTGATGATAATAATATGTACTGCCTGTATTTATGTCGGTCGCCCCACTGGGGATATCCATACTGCCATTAATATCATCGCGCCAAATAATTTGTTGCTTTCCGTCACCCAAGTTAACAATGATTGCTGGATCGCATTGAATTTCATCGCTGCCCTCTATCTGGAAACAGGCCGTTGTATCAACAGACAACCCAAAATTATTTTCAGTTGTTAATTTGTATTTCAAATACCGATAACCAACAGATGGTGTAATGGTCACATTACCAATCTTGAAAATATCAGTCAGCCCAAACCCGACGTTAAATCCCAACATATTACCGCCCTTGCTGGTACCGATTGACATTGCATGCCCAATTTGGTCACCAATTGTACTTTTATCGCCGGCATCAACCCACGTGGTTACTAAAAACCCACCATTTGAAATATCATCGTCATACATGGTTGATTCGCCCCACTGCATACCGTATTTAAACCCAGCATCAAATTGTAACGTTGTACTGCCAACATCAAATGCATACCCCGCAGTAATATCAAAAACATTCCAACCGACATTATCATAACTTAAAATACTGCCAGATTGTGCCATTTCAAATTGCCACTGCGCCATTTCATGCGTAATTCCGGCATCCAACCAAAAACCAGTTTTCTTAGAATTATTGCTTTTTGCCTGGGTATTGCTTTGCTGTGCCATGGTGGCAGTATTTGCCACACTGCCCGTGTTATAACGTGTACTGGCATACGATGGTGCCGCATATCGGTTATACTGATTTGCATATCCGCCCTGACGCTGGGCATATGTTTGTGTTGAATACCCTGTTTGTGGTGATTGATACGCATTCGTATATCCAGAATAGTATGTCCCAGCCGCGTTTGCAGCGATTGGTGCCAACATTAATGCAATCAAAGAAACTTTTCTCATTTTATTATCCTCTCTACATCACTATTATCAATTGCCATTGTATCATAAAAAGGTTGAAAATAAAAATGCTTCTTGCAAGAATTAGCAAAGAAAAAATACATTTAATACATACTGCGGGCGTGGCGAAACGGTAGACGCACAGCACTAAGGATGCTGTGGATAAAATCCATGGGGGTTCGATTCCCCCCGTCCGCACCAACCCCACAAAATCTGTTATCGTTCTGTAATAAAAATACTTGCCCGACTTTTTAAAATTTTGCTAACATTACACATACAGACAGAATGACAGGAATCAAACAATTTTTTTCAGGTTGCATAACACTGGCACTTTTGTTTTTCATCGGTGTTGCGCATGCTGATGACGCGGACAGTGTTGCCCGCGCCGCAACACGGCGTGGTGCCACCACAACCGTGTCCCGCACCCAAACTGCCAATTCTGCTGGTACGCAATCAATTGGTACATCTGGAATTTCACGTTCAACGAATACGTACGACACACAAATGTCATCTGGGACATCTGTGCGTAATCGCGCGACAACAAACACAACATCACGCACAAATAATGTTGTTGTTCGTGACACAGGGGCCCGAACCACCACTGAAACCGCCACCAACGGCGTTTCCGCGCGCACGGCAACAAATGTTTTGCCACGCGGTACAACAAACACATCCACGGTTATATCCACCCCGTCACGTGCGACCATTTCACGCGGAACGGTTGGAACAACATCACGAACGGGGACAATAACACGCACCCCATCGACCCAATCATCTGGTGCGCGCAGTGGCACTGCAACAGTATCCCGCGCCGCAACGGTTTCACGCAACGCAATTCAAACTGCTGCAAATACAGGCACAGCACGCAGGACCACATCATCTGGTGCCCGTCTGTCGCGTGCGGGAACCATGACCGCCGAAGAAATCATGAACCGCGATTATACAACATGTCGCGACGTATATTACAGTTGCATGGACGAATTTTGCGCCAACAAGGACAGCCAGTTAAAACGTTGTGCATGTTCGTCACGCATAAATGAATTTGATGATGTCAAAGCGCAACTGGCCCAGGTAGAAGATAAATTGTTGGATTTTAACCAACGCTTGTTAACCGTAAACATGGACAAAGAAGATGCCGAGGCTATATTTAAACCGACCGAGGGCGAAATAGCATTTCAACAGGACGATAATTCAGATTCTAAAAAATTACTGGATGAAATTTCTGAAAAGTTAAATGACACATTTGACACCAGTTCATTTGATGCCAACCTGGCACCAATATCATTATCATTGAATGTGGATGCCGCATTTGACAATGTCGATTCATTGGCTGGCGCGTCCACAACGGCAAAATCCGGCACAGAATTATACGCATCCGCATTACCAATATGCCGTGAAATGGCATTAGAGGTTTGTACCCAGGACGAACTGGATATAGTGGAAAGTGGATATCAAATGGCCATTGAACAAGATTGTAATACCGTGGCCAAGGCATATCAAACACAACAGGATTTGGCCCGTGAAAAAATCCGTGAAGGCAGTGCCCTGTTGGACATATCCCGTCTGGACACATACCAACAGCGTAATTCAGATGACATATTAACATGTAAAAAGAAAATGTTGGATATGCTGACAAACACATCTGTTTGCGGTGAAAATCTGGAACAATGCCTGGACATCAGTGGTCAATACATAGATCCATCCACCGGCGAAGCCATTTTAACATCAGAATTGGTCAATTTAGGAAATTTAATAACCCGCCCGGGGCCAAATCAAACATGGACTGGCGCGCCGGGCAACGCCAAATTCGTATCATATTTAACATCAAAAAAGATGTTTTTGGAATCAGCCACCGAAAAATGTCAGGACATTGCCGATTACGTATGGGACAGTTTTATCGAAGATGCATTGGCGCAAATAAAATTAGCCCAGGAAAAGAAATTAGAAGAAGTGCGCCAAAGTTGCACCACTTTGACCACCCAATGCCTGACCGATGCCTATGATTCACTGGAAGAATTTGATGCACGTTCCCTGTCTGTTTTTGGTGTAGAGGCCGACAAAACCGTCAAACAAATGTGTTCCGAGGTTCAAAATGCCTGTACCGCATTACTAGACACTGTTGACGGTGGCACAGATTGGTCATCTGGCATGACAGAAATCGCCAGCGACAAAACATACGAAACCATTATGCAAACCTGTCGCGAAGTTGGCCGTAACTGCATTATCCAATCATGCAAATCTATTTCTGGCAACTTTGGTTTGTGTGAAAACATCCAAACTTCTGTTAACAGAAAGGCCATTATCAACCGTACCGCATGTTGGGACGAAGTGTTAAATTGTGTTGCTGACGCTGGTATAACATCTATTAATAAAATAACAGAATTACAACAGGCTGACGGCCTGATTGACACCAACGGCTCATTTTATTCATCAATTTATGGTCAATATACAAATGACGACATAACAAATGATGAATTATCATCTAACTTTACGTCCACATCATGCATATTGGATGAATCTGGCACAACAAATTGCATATTTGATATATGCGCCGACGATTGTGGATTTACGTTTGACGGCACAACAATCAGTTACAATAATGCATCATCAGACGAATGCCAGGTATGCCGTTTGGCGGAAAAGATATGGGGCAATTGCGAAGTGCACCCTGCAACAAATCTGTCCGCAGAAAATTCACATAACCAAATCAAAATCCCAACCGTGGCATCCGACGAAACATTACTGTCCTGGTTCGCCAAAAATACAGGAACAGATACCGCACTGGACAGTTGTCGCGATACATCATGTGGCCCTGGATACATTGCAACATGGGATGCGGCGGCCCAGGCAACAGTATGCGTATCACAATCTGGAATATCTGGCGATGGCGATTTATGCCCAACGGACAAATTCTGGCGTGTAAATGTTGGCAATACAACAAACTGCTGCAAAACATCAGACAGCACCAACGGTGGACGCGATACGTTTGGAAACTGCTGCCTGGGCGGATTACAGAATCGTATTAATAATTTGGATTGGGGAAAAACAACTGCCTATTGGGGTAATGTCAAAAACCCAAGCACCATAGGTCCCGCCGGCGGTTCTGTCGAAGGTGCCGCCCCAACCGCTGACGGTGGCTTGTGTTTACCTGCAAATGCAACATTCATTATGTCATTCCAGGTCAGTGGTGATTATTACGGCAACGATGGTCTAGGTTACGTATTTTGTATCGGCGAAAAATCTGATGTTTCTGAACCAGACGCAGACGCCGCGTATCCATCTGGTAAAAAGGTACATTGTAACGGCGAATATGTCATTGTTACCAAAAACGGACAATATATGGCGCCCCTGTACAATGTACCGGATAATATACCAGACCCCCAGCCACAAAACCCAATATGTTCATACAATGAATCTGTTGAGGTTGGTGATAATGTATCATGTGTAAGAACATTTGGCGGTGATGCTTGGTCATGGCTGAACGGTCAAACCCAATGCCAAAATCAATCACCGACAAACTTCAAAATTACATACCAATAAACAAATCCCCATAACAATTATGGGGATTTGTTTATTAATCACAGAAATTTACTTAAAACAATTTTATTTGCGAAATAACATCATTTATTATTTTCATTTCATTATCAGAAAACTTACCCAAAACCCAATCAGCCGGATTTATCGGTAAATCAAAATCGCGTGGATGACCGATACCAATCCTGATACGACGATAATTTACCCCAATTGCCGCATCAATTGATTTTATCCCATTATGGCCGGCACTGCCACCACCTGTTTTTTCACGTATGTCCCCCGGCTTTAAATCCATGTCGTCATGAATAACAATTACATTTTCCACCGGAATTTTATAAAAACGCACCAGCGCACCAACAGCCATCCCACTGTTATTCATAAACGTCTGGGGCAACGCAAATATAACCCGGCACCCATTTATATTTTCAGACACAGTCAACGCATTATGTTCATTACGCCACGTCGCATCATCGGGTACAAAATGCTGCACAGCCATAAATCCGACATTATGACGCGTCTTTTCATATTGCGCCCCTGGATTTCCCAACCCAACAATTAAAATTGGTTTATTTTCTTGCATATATATCTCTTTTTTTTATTATAATATCATATAAAGGAGAAAAATATGAATTTAAAATATGCGGGTCTTTTTACCGCCGCAATAATTGGCTTTTCTGGTGCGGCCAATGCAAATGCACTGTTTGACGTGTATGCTGGCGCAATGGTTGGTGTTGGTGGTGCCACAATGTTCGCAAAAGATGTTGATAAAACTCACTCGGCCCAATCGTATGGTGCCGTTGTTGGAATTGATATACCGGTATTTCGCTTTGAACTAGAATATGATTATATGCATGCGGACAGCATAAAAATGCACCTGGGGATGATAAATCTGTATGCGAAAATGCCGTTGCCTGCGGTAAAGCCATACATTGGTGTTGGTATTGGTAACATATTCAGTGGCACCGACACAGATTTTGTTGACATTGATTCTGTCGCCGCATACCAGGCAATGTTGGGTGTAACGTTTGACATCCCCGTATTACCAATTGATGTGGATATAGAGGGTCGCGCCCTGTACGCCGCCGATATTTATGATGTTGCGGGTTTGAAACCTGATTTTCTGCAATACGAAGCACGCCTGAAATTGCGCTATGTATTCTAGCACAACACCATAACACACGCGGGGCAAACATGCTGACACTGATTGATGGAAATTCCATATTATTTCGTGCATATTATGGTGTGCACAGTCGTCTTACACGCAGCGACGGCACACCAACTGGTGCGGTTTACGGTTTTTTCAATATGGTGTTACCAATACTGGCGGCGGCCAAACCAAACGATTCGTTTGTATGTATTTTTGATGCATCGCGAATTTCCTTTCGCCAGGACATTTTCCCCGCGTACAAGGCCAATCGTACCGAAACACCTGCGGATTTAATTTCACAATCATACTTGGTACGTTCCGGTGTTGCCGCAATGGGTATCCCTGTATTATGTATCCCAGGGGTAGAAGCCGACGACGTCATCGCAACCCTGGCACATGAAAATTGTACTGGCCATGACGCAACGCGCATAATTACCAGTGACAAAGATTTAATGCAATTGGTATCAGATTGCGTATTTTTGTATGACGGGATGAAGGAACGTGAAATCCGCGCGCCCCAGGTACTGGAAAAATTCGGCGTTCGCCCAGACCAGGTTATTGACGTACAAAGTTTAATGGGCGATTCGTCTGATAATGTCCCTGGCGTCCCTGGTATTGGGCCGAAAAAGGCGTCTGAATTGATAAATCAGTTTGGATCATTGGATGAATTATACGCCCACCTGGACGACATAAAAAACGAACGCACCCGCAATTTATTACGTGACAACCGCGACAGCGCATATATATCAAAAAAACTGGTAACATTAAAAACAGATGTTGATTTAACTGGGCTAAAAATAGAACCGTTTGTGTTCAATACGCCAAACGCATTACAATTTGTGCGTGAAAAACTGGAAAGTAATTCTTTGGCGGCCAGAATAGAAAAATTGTTTCCATTGGAAAAATTCAATGGTGCCCCCCACCCCGCGGCATTTGATTTTGCCGGGTCTGTATGTGAAACTGGCGACGAATCGCAACCCACCCCACAAAATGTGACAACACGTAAATTAACATATGACACAATCACAACAGCAGACGAACTGGATAATTTTATAAAAACCATAACTAACAAGATATCCATTGATACAGAAACAACCGGTCTAAATTACCTGGATGCGCAAATTGTCGGAATATCATTGGCCACAAACGACACACATGGTGTATATATTCCACTGCGTCATCGCACGGCAAGTAATGATTTATTCACAGAAAATAAAATCGCCCCAAATCAACTAGATATAAAAACAGTACATGCAAAATTGTGGCCAATATTTACAAATAAAAATATAGTAAAAATTGGGCACAATCTGAAATACGATTTTCACATGTTTGAAAATGCAGGATGGAACACATCAGAAATCGCCCCGATTGACGATACAATGTTGTTATCATATGCATTGCATGGGACATTGCATGGGCACGGTTTGGATGAATTGGCACAAAAATATCTGGCACATACAAATATATCATTTGCATCACTGTTTCCACCCAAAACCCGGGATGCAGATATGCACTTTGATTTATTGCCCATTGAAACCGCCACCCCATATGCCGCCGAAGATGCAACCATAACCATGGCGTTATATAACCTGATGCGGCCCCAATTGGATAAAAACGAAAAATTACATGAATTATATGACAAATGTGATTTACCGTTAATGCCAATTTTAATGAAAATGGAACGCACTGGGGTATTGGTTAATAAAAATGGTCTGCAACAATTATCAAATGTATTCCATGAACAATTAACTACACTAGAATCAGATATATGGCAATTGGCCGGTCACGAATTTAATATTGCCAGTCCAAAGCAACTGGGGGCTGTTTTATTTGATGAATTGCAATTGCCGGCCAATCGCAAACGTTCCACAGATGCAGACGCATTAAATGATTTAATTGATACCCACCCAGTAATTGAAAAAATACTAAATTGGCGTTCAATCGCAAAACTGGCTGGCACATACGCCGACGCATTGCCGCGCCAAATTGCATCTGATGGTCGCATTCATACAACATATTTACAAACCAGCACGAATACAGGCCGTCTGTCCAGCCGCGATCCAAACCTGCAAAATATACCGATAAAAACCGAACTGGGCGAAGAAATCCGCAAATGCTTTATTGCGCCGGCGGGTCGCGTACTGATATCTGCCGATTATTCACAAATTCAACTGCGCTTGTTGGCGGACGTTGCAAATGTTCATACTTTCAAAGAAACGTTCAATGCAGGCACAGATATTCACGAACAAACGGCACGTCAAATATTTGGCATTCCAAACGATTCGCCCGTACCAAAAGAATTAAGGCGCGCCGCCAAAACTGTAAACTTTTCAATTATATATGGAATATCATCGTTTGGATTGGCAAACCAATTGGGCATATCACGCACCGATGCGCAAAAAATAATCGACGCATATATGGCTGGACTGCCGGAAATACAGGAATATATTGAATACATAAAAAATTTTGCAATGACACATGCATGTGTTTATACCCCATGGGGCCGCAGAATAGAATTACCAGAAGTAAAAAATCCCCGCACACGTGCATACGCCATGCGTGCCGCGGTTAATGCCCCAATTCAGGGATATGAAGCCGACCTGATGCGGCGTGCAATGGTAAATCTGGACCGCGACATCATACAACCAAACGCCGATAAAATTCGCATGATTATGCAGGTACACGATGAAATCATATTTGAATGCGATGAAAACATGGCCGACGAATTTGCAAAAAAAATAGAAAACACCATGGAAACCGTTTCAAAATTATCAGTTCCATTGGCGGCAGATTATGTAATCGGCAAATTTTGGGGCAAATAAAAAACCGGTCTGTTGACCGGATTTTTTATTTATTTTCTTTATTGAACTTGTGATACGGGTTTCCTTCCGCTTTTGTTGGTAAAACAGCAAAGATAAAAAATACAATGCTGATGATTATGCTAAGCGGTTCACATATCAGGTTTAACAACAGCAATAACAACCACCATGCACTTAAACCAGCATCATGCAAACGTCTGGCAGTCATTGAAATTGATGGTATAAGTGACGCCAACAAAAATATTATCAAACCAAAAGACAAAATTGCGGACATAGGAGAAAAGACAATTTCTGTTTCTAATGATGAATAAGACAATGTGCTAATAATGATAAGTACTGCCAAAAGAGCCGCTATCAACCATGTCATCAAATACGACCACCAATATTCGGAACGCGAAGAGGTACCGGCCCATTCAGTAAAGCCTCGACGCCAGAAAGCACCATATGCTTCCAACATATTAGTATATTTTTTACTGTCTAAAATTTGTTTGGACGATTTTTGTGATTTTTTTGTTTTTGCTGGCATAAAACATCCTTTGTTATATGGGTATTATATCATATAAACAGCGAAAATAAAAATCGCCCAAATGGGCGATTTTTATTAGAATCCGAAAACCATACGCTGTTTCGATTGACGTTTTTTTTCGTTACGTACGGCCTCTTCCTTTAAACGTTTGCGTTTAGTTGTTGGTTTTTCATAACGCTGACGTTCTTTCATTTCGCGGTACAGGCCCTCTTTCTGAGATTTACGTTTTGCAACGCGCAACGCCTGTTCGACATTATTATCGCGAACCAGAACTTTCACCATCGTATATTCACCCCCTTTAACGCATCTGCATTTTGTGGTGGAGCTGATCAGACTCGAACTGACGACCCCCTGCTTGCAAAGCAGGTGCTCTACCAACTGAGCTACAACCCCAAAACTTTACAATTTAATTTTGCCACAAATTTCTTTGAAAGCCCACGAATTTTATACACTTTTGATAATATTGTCAAATTAAAAATGCAAAAATGTGACAAAAATCTTTCACTGGACAGAAAATAATGTACATTTTATAATGGCTGTTATGTTACAGAATATAAAGAAAAATATAAAAAAACTTGTCAAGGGCGACGAAAACAACAGTCGCATAAAATGGTCATTATACGGACGTGTATGGCGTGAAATTGGCAAACCACAATGGAAATGGCTGTTGGCTGGCATAATTGCAACAATATGTGCCGCCGGGGCCGAAGCATACACCATTACCCTGGTTCAACAGGTTGTGGACAAGGCATTTATTCAAAAAAGCATGGCCAACATATACTTTTTTGGTCTGCAAGTTATCGCCGCATTTGGGTTCAAGGGCGTATTTAGTTACGCCAAATCATTATTAATGGCCAAGGCCGGCCTGAACGCCAGTGCTGATTTGCAAAAACGCATATACAGTCACATGGTAACAATGAACATTGCAAAATTTTATGGTGACGGCATTGGTAAACATCTAAATTATTTCAGTGTCCAGGCTGGGGCCGTATTAAATCTGGTTACCGGCACACTTATCAGCACGGTTCAGCAAATCGCCACGCTGGCCATGACATTGGGATTGATGATTTATTATGCCCCACAATTATGTGCGGTATTACTGTTCCTGGTGCCGGCAATAATGATTCCAATGGTATTAATTATGCGTCGGCGCCGCAAATTGTCGCGTGAATCATTTGGCATCGCAAATGACGTATCCCAACATTTGAACCAAACATTGCACGGCATAAAAACCATTCAGGCATTCGCAAACGAAGACACAGAAACCAAAAAATTTGAAACAGTATTAAATTCTTCAATGGTAAATTCGTACAAAGGCACCCAGGCTTTTGCCCTGCAATCGCCATTATTGGAATTAATGATTTCAATTGGTCTGTGTTTGGCATTGATTGCGGGTGGTCATTTTATTGTAAATGGCGCGATAACAACCGGTGATTTTACTGCATTTTTATTGGCGTTAACTGCGGCATACAAACCCGCGCGCAGCATTACCAGCACCAGCAACACTGTTCAACACGGATTATTGGCGGCCGAAGTTCTGTTTAATTTCCTGGACAGCAAACCTGAAATTGTTGATTCCCCGAACGCCATTGAATTAAAGCCGGGCAAAATGTCGGTTAAATTTAACCATGTATATTTTTCATATGTTCCCGACGAACCGGTTTTGCGTGACGTAAACCTGAATGTCCCCGCTGGCAAGGTATGCGCCTTGGTCGGTCCATCTGGTGGTGGCAAAACGACAATGTTTAATTTAATTGAACGCTTTTATGATCCCCAACGTGGCCGCATAGAAATAAATAACACAGATATACGCAAATACACCCTGCGTTCATTACGCAATAACATTGCCGAAGTATCCCAGGATGTATTTTTATTCAACGGCACAATCGAAGATAATATAAAATATGGTGCGCCGAACGCCACACCAGACCAAGTAATGGCCGCCGCCCGTGCCGCCAACGCCCACGATTTCATAATGGCATTTCCGCACAAGTATAAATCCATTGTCGGCGAAGGGGGCGCATTACTGTCTGGTGGGCAAAAACAACGAATCGCCATCGCCCGTGCAATATTAAAAGATGCACCAATTTTATTACTGGACGAAGCCACATCCGCACTGGACACGCAAAGCGAAAAACAAATTCAATCTGCATTACGTGATTTAATGCGCGGTCGCACCACATTTGTAATTGCGCACAGATTGTCAACCATATTGGACGCCGACATAATATGTGTTGTAAAGGACGGCCATATTGTTGAACAGGGAACAGATGCAGAACTGGTTGCATTAAATGGCGAATATAAAAAACTGCGCGATATTCAATTCACCGCGAACAAGCAAAAGAAATAATTATAATAAATAAAAACGGGGCAAACGCCCCGTTTATTATTTAACAATCAAATCCTTGCCATGAACATCAACGTATACGGTGCTGCCATCGCTTATTTGACCAGATAAAATCAAATCTGCAATTTTATCCTCTACTGCTGATGTAATCAGTCGTTTTAACGGTCGCGCACCGAATACAGGGTCATATCCATTGTCCCCCAGCCATTTAACCGCTTTGTCCGATACTTCCAGTCCGATACGTCTATCTGCCAGACGTTTTTCCAGATTATGCAACTGAATCTTTACAATCCCAGCCATTACATCTTTGCCCAATGGGTTAAAGAACACAATTTCATCGATACGGTTTATAAATTCCGGACGGAAATGTTTCTTTACCGCCGCCATATCAGGCAGATTGCTGGTCATAATTATAATGGTGTTTGTAAAATTCACCACATGTCCCTGGCCGTCGGTTAAACGCCCATCGTCCAGTATTTGTAAAAATACATTAAATACGTCAGGATTTGCCTTTTCGATTTCATCAAATAACAATACCTGGTACGGACGACGGCGAACACTTTCGGTCAAAACGCCACCCTGTTCATAACCGACATACCCCGGGGGACTGCCAATCAGACGTGATACAGAATGCGGTTCCATATATTCACTCATATCAATACGGGTCATCGCGGTATCATCGTTAAACAAGTATTCTGCCAACGCCTTGGCAACTTCGGTCTTGCCGACGCCGGTCGGCCCCAGGAACATGAAACTGCCCATTGGGCGATGCGGATCCGCCAATCCCGCGCGACTGCGTCGTATTGCCCGCGCAATCACGGTCAGTGCATGATCCTGGCCAACAACACGTTTACGCAGTTCATCTTCGATATTTAATAATTTAGATTGCTCTTCGACACTTAACTTGTCTGCTGGCACCCCGGTCCACTTGCTAACCACGGCCGCGATATGTTCTGGCAAAACAGTTTTATATTCCCGTGCATCCGCATTCATTTTACGGATTTGTTCTTCCAGTTCTGGGATTTTGCCATATTGCAGTGCGGACGCCTTTTCATAATCGCCATTACGCATTGCGGCGGCAACTTCTGCCTTGGCCGCATCCAACGCCGCCATTGCATCAGACAGTGCGCGCATTTTATCCTGTTCAGTCCGCCATTGTGCGGTTAACTTTTCTGATTCAGCCTCGGTTTCTTTGATAAGTGCATCTAATTCTTTCAGTCGTTTCTTAGACTCTTCGTCTTTTTCTTTCTTTAACGCCTGCTGTTCTATTTTCAGTTGCATTAAATGCCGATCGACTTCATCCAATTTTTCTGGCTTTGACGCAATTTCAATACGCACGCGTGCGGCAGCCTCATCAATTAAATCAATTGCCTTGTCCGGCAGAAATCTGTCGGTGATATAACGATTTGACAATCGCACCGCGGCCACCAATGCGGCATCAGAAATCCGCACCCCATGGTGACCTTCATACTTTTCCTTTAACCCGCGTAAAATCGAAATCGTATCATCAACGGTTGGTTCATCAACATACACAGGCTGAAATCTGCGCGCCAGTGCGGGGTCTTTTTCAATATATTGCCGATATTCATCCAATGTTGTTGCCCCCAGACAGTGTAATTCACCACGCGCCAACATAGGCTTTATCAAATTACCGGCGTCCATTGAACCTTCGCCCTTGCCTGCCCCGACCAGGGTATGCAATTCGTCAATGAACAAAATGATTTGTCCGTCGGAATCCTTGACCGCTTTTAATATGGCCTTGAAACGTCCTTCGAATTGGCCACGGAACATAGCCCCGGCCATCAACGCGCCCATATCCAACGACAATAATTTTTTATTTAACAAATTTTCTGGAACATCACGCGACACGATTCGTTCGGCCAAACCTTCTACTATTGCGGTTTTACCGACCCCGGGGTTACCAATCAACACCGGATTATTTTTTGTACGACGTGACAACACCTGAATAGTGCGGCGAATTTCTTCATCGCGCCCGATAACAGGATCCAATTTTCCATCCGCCGCCAATTTTGTAAAATCAGTGGTATATTTTGCAATCGCCTGTTCTGGCGTTTCCTGCATTTCTTCTGGATTCATATGCTAAAATCTCCTTTTATTTGTTACTATATATAGTAGCATTTTTTACAAATTCAAGGTACAGGAATCAAAACATTGATTATTCATAAAATATTAGATTTTCAAAAAAAATCTGATATAATAAAACGGTTATCCCAAAATCAAGAAATATGTAAAACAATTCTTGACTTTTCGGGAATTTTGGTATAAATTATGCCGCAGTTATTAAAGGATTATAATATGCCACGCGTATGTAAAGTTACAGGTAAGAAGACACAGGTGGGTATGAATGTATCCCATTCTGAACGCCATACAAAGCGTACATTCTTGCCAAATTTGCAAAAATTAAAATTTCACAGCGACATTTTAAATCGCGATTTTTCACTGCGTATTTCGACGGCTGGTCTGCGCACATTGACAAAGCATGGCGGACTGGACGCGTACGTAATGTCAAAATCCCCGTCCCGTTTAACACCGGAAATGGCGGCGATTAAAAAAGCGATAAACAAAAAAATTGGTGCCGGCGAAAAACCCGCGAAAAAACCAGCGCACAAGGCGAACCGCAGTGCACGCCTGGTTAAAAAGGTTGCGGCCCGCACAGCGGCGACAAAATAATTTGTCGTAACGCGTTTTGGCCCCGTGGCGGAATTGGTAGACGCGCTTGACTCAAAATCAAGTTCCGCAAGGAGTGTCGGTTCGAGTCCGACCAGGGCCACCAGAAATAAAAAGCACGCCTTTTGGCGTGTTTTTTATTTGGCCATGGGCGGACGAGAAAGAGTCCGACCAGCATCGGGCCCCGCAAAATTGCAAAATTTTGTGGGTGATTTGTCGGGCCCCGCAAAATTGCAAAATTTTGTGGGTGATTTGTCGGGCCCCGCAAAATTGTATAATTTTGTGGGTGATTTTAAATTAAAAATCCCCATAATATGGGGATTTCTGTATCATGTATCATATTATGATTCTTTATAGTGACACTTACCAGTCAGCTGAAATCTGCCAGTTATATCACCAGAATATGTCCCACTGGGGATATAACACGCACCTATAGCAGCAGGGCATGAAGCGGCATCCGTTGTACCAGGCACATACGTCCCAGCTGGTGAAGTTGCAGATAAATAACGCAAATACCCTGGACAAGATGGACATGTATATTCTGTTATCTGGCCGGTCAATCCAGGGGCCATATAAACATTTGTTACAGGATAATGTCCCTGATTACAGCATACACTTGTCCCTTGTGAACATGTTGCATTGTCTGGGCATTCTGCACATCGCATGGCCGAACCACCACCAACACTGGTTCTGTAATAACCATCTGGATTACAACGGTATTCACAGGTATCTGAAGCCGTATTACACTTTATCTGCTTTCCAGGATCACCATAATTGGTCCATGTCATTTTATTTTCACATACCAAACCTTCGCATTCCGTTATTACTATATTTGGACATTGCGTTTTGCAACTGGCCGCATTTGCAGCGCAACAATTATTACCACAATCGTATGGCCTTAACATCGATGTACAAGGCGATACCGTAGACGTAGCGTCAGCACTTGTTATAATTCCAACACTAATTGCCAATATGATAAAAAATTTTTTCATGTTTCTCCCCTTTCGTGCCTAATCCAAACGGTGGTTTGCATTAGGCATTTGTTTGTTTCTATTTTAGCCGAAAATTCTGGGGTGCGTCAATCATATTTTTACTGTTTTTAAACCACCGTTTGGATTAGGCACGAAAGGGGAGAATAAAATGCAGAAATCCGGGATTGTTACAAAAATAAATATGCCTAATCCAATCGTTCAATTGTGTGCGGTTGTTTTGGTTGGAATTGGGGTTACATCAACCGCGCTTGGGGCGGGCTTTCGCGATGGGGGAACGGACAGTTTTTATACGTGCCAGGATCCCGGCTTCACCATGGTGGGTTGGGACACAACAGATTGGTCGGTACCAGTCGATGGATATGTCGGACAAAGTGATTTGGCCAGTGACGATCCCATACCAAATTGTAAAACAACAACAACCATAGAATATTATGCGAAACCCAACGGTGGGATGATGTCTGGTGGGGGCAAACGTAATACATGTTCTGCATGTAATACTGGATACCATTTGGTATCACACACAATGCCGTCACAAAGACAACAGGACTGTATTGTTACATGGGAAGAATGTGTAAAGGACACCCCATGCGATGGTCTGGCGTGCGAGGGTAGAACATCCTGGATGAATGTTAGCGGTAAAAATTATCAAACACGTTGTAACACCAGCACCAACAAATGCGAATATCAATGTAAATCCAATTATTATAATGCAGGTGGTATGATGGTAGCCGGTTCTGGACCAAATTGCAAGGCGTGTCCAGATCATACTATGGACGGTTGTCCTGCCGGTACGATTATGCCATGTTGTGATGTTGGATATTATTTAATAGATAATAATTACGTTGAATCCGGTGGTGGAATAACGGGGGTCCGCGCCAAGGATTATGATTGTTTGCGTTGTCCATCAATTGGGATAGGTCTTCCCTTGGTATATGGGACAACCCTGCTAGAATGTCCAATGTTTGCACCGACACCATCGCATATAACCAGGTGTTATATACCCCCGAATACAAGTATACGTATGACCGAAGGCACATTCCAGTTTACCCAAAAGTGTAATTATACCGAAGATGAATAATAAAAAATCGGGGCATTCGCCCCGATTTTTTATGCAACCTTTTTCGCATCGCGTAATATTTCAACCGGCGGTTTACGCCCGGCAACAACATCCTTGTCGATAACGATTTCGATTAAATCATCCTTGTCCGGGGCATCAAACATCGGTTGCAGCAAGATTTTTTCCAAAATACTGCGCAGACCACGCGCCCCAGTTTTACGTTCTGCGGCCTTTTTCGCAATTTCGCGCAACCCATCATCTGTAATTGTCAATTTAACACCATCCATTTCCAACATGGCGGAATATTGCTTTACAATTGCATTTCTGGGTTCGGTCAGAATTTTTACCAACGCATCTTCGTCTAAATCCTGTAAAGTTGTTACAACTGGCAACCGCCCAACCAATTCCGGTATAATACCGAACTTAACCAAATCTTCGGGTTGAACATCGTCCAAATAGTTTTTAGATTCACGTTCCTTTTTGGATTGAACATTTGCCCCGAATCCGATACCTGCGCGTTCATTTGTACGCGCACCAATAATCTTGTTCAGGCCATCAAACGCCCCACCACAAATGAATAAAATCTTTGATGTATCCAATTGAACGGTGGCCTCGCCCGGGTGCTTGCGCCCCGCCCCGCCGGCCGGCACGTTGGCAACGGTGCCTTCGACCAGTTTTAACAATGCCTGTTGGACACCTTCGCCGGAAACATCACGTGTCAGTGATGGATTTTCAGATTTACGGGCGATTTTATCAATTTCGTCAATATAAATTATTCCACGCCCGGCACGTTCAACATCAAAATTCGCATTTTGCAACAGACGCGTTAAAACACTTTCCACATCGTCACCGACATATCCGGCCTCGGTCAGGGTGGTTGCGTCCGCAATTGCAAACGGCACGTCCAATATACGCGCCAATGTTTGCGCAAACAGTGTTTTCCCGGTACCCGTTGGCCCAATCAATAACACATTTGATTTTTGTATTTCAACCTTGGTATTTTCAGCAACACTGTGACGTTTATAATGATTATATACCGCCACCGCCAGTGTCCTTTTGGCACTGTCCTGGCCCACGATATATTCATTCAGGAAATCGTAAATCTGGTGCGGGGTTGGTAATTTTGCCGTATCCCCACCCATTTCCGTCCGCATATCATCGGCCATTATGTCATTACATAAATTTATGCATTCGTCACAAATGCAAACATTGCGTCCACTGACCAGTTTTTTAACCTCGTACACTGCTTTGCCACAAAAACTGCAAAATTGTGGTGGCGTGGTTGCCTGTGCTTCATCAGCAGATTTTGTTTTATCGTCACTCATGTCCAATAATCCCCCACAAAAACGGATAAAATTATTTACGCTGTAATACACCGTCAATCAGGCCAAAATCTTTGGCCTCGTCAGGCGTCATCCAATTGTCGCGTTCCATTGCGTCAAACAATTCTTTTTCTTTACGTCCGGTAAAGGCAGCCATTTGTTTTATCAATGTTTTCTTGTTTTTCAAATACTGTGCCATACGGATTTCCATATCAGTAATTTGACCTTCGGCCCCGGCCAATGGCTGATGTATCATAATTTGTGTATTTGGCAGAACGAAACGCTTGCCCTTTTCACCCGCGGCCAACAGCACCGATCCCATTGACGCAACCAACCCCATACCAATTGTTGAAACGGGCGATTTAATATACTGCATTGTGTCCATAATGGCCCACCCCGCAGAAACATCACCCCCGGGCGAATTTATATAAACAGAAATTTCTGCATTTGGATTTTCTGATTCCAAAAACAGCAACTGTGCCACAACCGTGCTTGCCATATTTGGTTCAATTTGACCGTTTATCATGACAATTCGATCGCGCAATAATCTGGAATATATGTCAAAGGAACGTTCACCACGGGGTGATTCCTCTATAACCACAGGTATCAAAGCCATAATATAAATCCCTTACTTTATTACAAATAAAACTATATCACACAAAAACCCGATTCGCGAATTTATGATATATATAATCCCATATAACAAAAATACAAGGCCACTATCAAATATTGACAAATATTATTTTTGACATATACTTGTTAATAAAAGGTTTTATATTAATATGGAAAACGAGCACACAAACGGTTTTTATATTCTGGAATATGCACGTTTACAAAATGAAACGACCCGTGCGATAAATCAGCGTACTGAAATATATGATTTTGCACGTTCTGGGTGCAACCTGATGCCCAAACCGCACTATTTTTATAATCTGGACATGATTGCCACGGTATACGATATGCAAACACGGACCCAGGCAATCACAGACGCCCATAAATTACACAGCGAAATTCTGGCACTGGAATCAGATTGCGCCGACGCCCAAATGCACATATCAATGTCACGCAACGGCCGCACCATACAATCCGCCATGGATATTGCATATCAAAAACATTACAACAAAATCGGAAATAAATTGATAAATTTATTCAAACGCACCAGATAACAATCAATCCAGATTGATTATTTTATGCAGCCTGCTTTATATCACGCTTTACACTGCGCACATATTTGCGCAATTCATCAATTGGAACCAATGAACCATCGCGCTTTTCAGCCGACCAATAATCCCAACCATTAAAACTGACACTGTGTTGCAGACGCGCGGCCATAACGTGAATTGACGCCTTGCCATGCAAAGAATGCGCCAACTGGCCATCGCGCGTAATCATCACACGTTCGCCACGCGGACTGACCAACGTTTGTCCGACATACAACAGGCCTGCTTCTATCAGTTCCTTGAACGCAACGCGGACCTCGGCCCGTTTTGGGGTGGCAACTTCTATCTGTGATAAATCAATCGGTGTCACCGCATCGACACGCGCACGCGCCGCAGAAACATATGATTCTTCGCGTTCAATACCGATAAAATTACGCCCCAATTCCTTGGCCGCGGCGGCGGTTGTGCCACTGCCCAAGAAAGGATCTAAAATAACATCACCCTGCTTGGTTGATGCCAAAATCACCCGACGCAATAAATCCAATGGTTTTTGCGTATTATGTAAACTTTTGCCATTTGCGCCCTTGACCCGTTCTTCGCCCAGACAAATATTTATATTCCAATCTGAACGCATTTGCTTGCCACCGTTCAGTTTTTTCATTGTTTCATAATTAAATGTGTACTTGCCTGTTTTACGCGGGGTTGCCCAAATCAGCGTTTCATGCGCATTCGTAAACCGCGTTCCACGGAAATTCGGCATAGGATTTGTTTTCACCCATACAATATCATTTAAAATCCAAAAGCCTAAATCCTGTAAAATAGCCCCCACCCGGAAAATATTATGATAACTGCCGATAACCCACAATGCACCATCAGGTTTCAACACCCGCTTGCACTGGGTCAACCACGCACGTGTAAATTCGTCATACGCGGCGGGGCTTTCAAATGCATCCCACGCATCACGCACGGCACGCGCCGCGGTTTGATCTTCGGGGCGATACAGCGTTTTTGCCCCCAGTTGCAGATTATACGGCGCATCTGCGAATACCGCATCAACCGATGCATCTGGTATTCCGCGCATAACATCCACACAATCGCCGGTTAAAATCTGGTTCAGGTATTTTTCCATCTCTCTCTGGTCTCGATTTACATTTTATCACAAAACGACCCCATTAAAAAGTTCACCCCAGTGATTTGCATATAAATAAAGTGCTTGATTTTTATAAAAAACGCATTTTTTACCCAATGGGGCGAAAATCACTTTCTACTTTACAGTTGGGTTTTTGCTTGCTACCGTATATGGGTATGAGATGTCCATATTGTAACTCTACTGACAGTCGGGTGACCGATTCCCGCCCAGATACCGAAGACGCCATTATTCGGCGTCGTCGCGTATGCAATCAATGCGGGGCAAAATTTACAACCGTCGAACGCGTTCAAATGCGCGACCTGATGGTGCGTAAAAACAGTGGAAAGTTAGAGGCCTTTGACCGCGAAAAATTACGTCGCAGTATTAAATTGGCGTGTCGCAATCGCGATGTTGGCGACGAACAGATTGAAAAATTGGTAACATCCATACACCGCAGACTGGAAACAGAAACCGCCGACGATACGGTAACCAGCGCAATGGTTGGTCAAATGGTTTCTGATTCATTATTAAACCTGGATCCGATTGCATTTGTGCGCTTTGTATCAGTATATCGTAAATTTTCGCGCATTTCGGATTTCAAAAAAATATTGGCGCAAATTCCTGCGGATGACGACAACGCCAATGTATGCGCACTGCCGAAAACATCACTATTTTGAAAAAACATATGAAAAAAATCTTCACATTTTTAATAGCAATATTTTTGCCGTTTATGGCGATTGCCGCGGATCGGCCTGATATCAATGTACTGTCTGATGCGGACGCCAGTTTGTACACTCAAATATTCCTGCTGCAAAGCGAAGAAGAAATTTCCGCGGCACAAAAACTGGAAAAGCAACTGTCCGATCCATTACTGATGAACGAGGTTTTATACCAACGCTTTATATCCAAAACGTATCGCACCCGTGGCCGCGAATTGGTATCTTGGATGGAAAAATATTATGATATGCCTGGTGCGGAACGCATGGCAAAACTGGCCAAAATAAAACAGGCAACCGTTCGCAAGGCATCCGTTCCCCGTACAATCAGCGGTGGCGCATCAATTGAAACACCCCAATCTGAAAATTGGACGGAAAAAAAATATACTGGTGCCACGAACACAAAAATTACAAAATTCAAGCGCGCAATCCGCAGTGGCGCAACAAAAACAGCCCGTTTAATACTGGAAGATTCCGCCCTGAAAAAAAGCCTGACCGAATCGGACTATGGCCGTTTGGCGGGACGTTTATCATTTATATATTATACGAACGGTGAATTTGAATTGGCGAAAAAATGGGGATTTGTCGCATCTGATGCAAAATCAGAATACGGCCTGTGGGCAATGGGATTATTGTATTTCAAGGAAGAAAAATATCACGAAAGTGAAAAATATTTCAGTGCAATCCTGGATTTAGAACAAATAAACAACGCCAGAAAGACCGAGGCCGCATTCTGGGCTGGTCGTGCGGCGGACGCCAACGGTAATCGCAGTGCCGCAAAAAAATATTGGAAAATTGCTGCGGCACACCCAATGGCATTTTATGGGGCTCTGTCGTCGGTCATGTTGGGACGCACGCCAAAATATGAATTTTTTGAACAGGATTGTACCGATGATGACATAGATACCCTGCGTGAAACAAAATATGGCAAAAGGGCCCTGGCCCTGTTACAAGTTGGCCAGAAAGACCGCGCGGAACAATACCTGAAATACATGATTACTGCCAAGGTTTCTGACCGCACATTGCACGCAATTAATTCAGTTGCGACGGCATACGGATTGCCCCGTGTATCGATTCAGGCGTCCAGTTTAATAAAAGACCGCGGTATTTTGGAAATCGATGACAATATTATTTATTCGGCGCAATATCCCCTGCCCGATTGGGAACCAATGGGGGGGTGGTCAATTGACCGCGCGCTGTTATTGGCCATCACTAAACAGGAAAGTGGTTTCCGCACAAACGCAAAATCAGGTGCCGGTGCAAACGGTCTGATGCAAATCATGCCCAGTACTGCCAAACGTGTTGCGCGTGAAAACAAAGTAAACATGTCCGATATAGATATGTTAAATCCGGAACACAATATGTTCCTGGGGCAACAGTATATTGTTGACCTGTTGGCCCATCCAAACATAAATAATAATATAATCAAAATGTTGGCTGCATATAATGCTGGCATGGGCACATTGGTTGAATTTGAAAACATGTTTGAAACATACGACCCATTATTATATATCGAAAGTTTCCCAACATACGAAACCCGCAGTTATATTAAACGCGTCATGTCAAACCTGTGGTTATATCGTGCCCGTTTGGACCAACCATTGACCACGATGAAGGATTTAGCCAACGGTGAATGGCCCCTGTACAACAGCGAAGACGAATATGTTCAGCAACAAATTGCCAACCGCATGGCGATTTAATTATCAGAACACAGCGCATTTGCAATCACAGCAATAATATTTCTTTTTTCTGTTGGTAATTTATAAATTGTATTTATCAAAACCACCATATTTTTATCATGAACATATGACTGGTTTGCTTCATTGTAAAACAATGCCGGCGACACATCAAATACCCGGCATATATCATTCAATCGCGCAACGGTTAATCTGTTTTCACCGCATTCGTATTTTTGTACCTGTTGAAAAGTAACACCTATCTGTTGTCCCAAATCTTGCTGGCTCATTCCCATACGGGTACGCAGCATCATAATAACCCGTCCAACATAAATATCAAATTCACACACCCGGTGTTTTTTTCCGCCCATAAATCCCCCCATAATAAAAAACCACCTAAAAATATTTTCAGGTGGGTTGGAGGTTCACAACTATTAGTACGAATAGCGTGCTTTATTGGATATTCAGCACCCTCCAACCCCGGGATTGGAGAACTTTTCATTTCGTTCACACGAAACGCGTACTATCGGGTTGTGATACCCCATACCAGCAACGCGCTGATACACCATATATTATATATGAAAACTTTTCCATTTGCCATAAATTTATGGTATGGTTTTAATCGCTATGAAAACGTGTCCTACATTTGATATTGAAAACGAAACAGGCTTTGACATCGTTGCCGGCGTGGACGAGGCCGGCCGTGGCCCCCTGTGCGGGCCGGTTGTTGCGGCGGCCGTTATATTTCCGCACCGTAACATTGAAATTCCAGTTATTATTCGCGATTCCAAACAAATGACACCACATATGCGCGCCGCCGCATTGGATTGGATAACACATAACACCATTTGGGCAACTGGCGCATGCAGTCCGACCGAAATCGACGAAATGAACATTTTGAACGCATCGCTGACCGCAATGACACGTGCGGTACAAAAACTGTCCCACACGCCCCAGTTTTGTTTAATTGACGGGAACAGGTTGCCGCCACTTTTGACTGGGCGCGCCGTTGTGCGTGGTGACGCAAAATCACTGTCAATTGCCGCCGCATCAATTATTGCAAAGGAAACGCGTGATAAAATTATGCACGAATTGGCCATACAATATCCGATGTATGGGTGGGATAAAAATTCGGGCTATCCAACCGCCGAACATTTGCGCGCAATTGAAAAATATGGTATAAACGAACATTATCGAAAAACGTATAAACCCGTCAAAGAAAGGATACAGGAAAAATGAAACTGCGCACAATTGAAAATCTGGACGTGCGTGGCAAATTTATTTTGCTGCGCGATGATTTCAACGTACAAATCGTGGACGGTAAAATTACCGACGCATTTCGTATTGAACAAAGTATGCCAACGATAAACGCCCTGCGGGCGGGTGGCGCACGTATTGCAATTTGTGCACACCTGGGCCGGCCAAAGGGCACGCGCAATATGGAATACACCATGGCCCCAGTTGCGGAATATATGCAAGTGCCACTGATTGCGGACTGCCTGGATCGTGACTTTATGCAAAATATGAACGACGGCGACGTGGTTCTGTTGGAAAATGTGCGCTTTTACCAGGGCGAGGAACAAAATGACCCCGAATTTGCAAAAAAACTGGCCAACGGGTTTGATATTTTTATCAATGACGCGTTTGCCGTATCGCACCGTGCACACGCCAGCACCGTTGGCGTTGCAGAAATTCTGCCGTCATATGCGGGCAAACTGTTGGCATCGGAAATAGAACATCTGACTGCGGTTATGGAAAACCCAAAACGCCCACTGTTATCCATTGTCGCTGGCAGTAAAGTTTCCACCAAAATCGGCGTGTTAAAGGCATTGGCCAAACTGTCCGACAAATTGATTATCGGTGGCGCATTGGGCACAACATTTAACTATGCAATGGGTGGCAAGGTCGGCAATTCATTGTTCGAAGCCGACCAGAAAGATACCGCACTGGAAATTCTGGAATACGCAAAACAAAATAATTGCGAAGTACTGTTGCCATTGGACAAGGGCGTGGCCAAGGAATTCACCCCGACCGCCACCCGCACAAACAAGGACTTTACCGAAATCGCCGACGACGACATCATCATTGATGCCGGCATTGCAACAACCGAACGTAACATTGACGCCATTCGTCATGCCGCAACAGTAATCTGGAACGGCACCGTTGGTATGGCGGAATGGCAACCGACGTGGTCATATGGTTCATTCGCGATTGCAAAAACAATTGCGGAACAAACACGCGCCGGCAAATTGGACAGTATTGTCGGCGGTGGCGACACCGTTGCCGCACTGGCAGCCTGTGGTGTAAAGGATGACATAACATACGTATCAACCGGCGGCGGCGCATTTCTGGAATTTATAGAGGGTCGCACCCTGCCCGGCATTGCGATACTGGAAAGCAAATAAAAAACGGGGTATACACCCCGTTTTTTATTTTATTTATTCAACCATTTACGAATCGATTCAACACTGTCGCCAGCCGCCGATCCGACAATAGCCAACCCGTCGCGAACATCCGCACCTGGACACATTTTACGAACATCGGACATACTGTGCCCCAGACCGCTGCCTTCGTGCGTACAGAACGGTTTTACAACTTTGCCAGAAAAATCACATCCGTCCAACAATGTAAATACCGCCATCGGCATTGTTCCCCAATAATTGGGATATCCCAAATATACGGTATCGTATTTATCTAAATCTTTCGGATATGATTTTATTTCTGGACGCGCATTTGTTTGCTGGTCACGTTTGGCAACCGCGGTACATTCGTCATAGTTTTCAGGATACGGAACAACTGGTTCTATCTTAAACAAATCAGCACCTGTTAAATCGTGAATAATTTGCGCGGCACGTTCCGTATTTCCAACATCCGTATGACGAATACCGCCATCAATCCAATTTTCACCGGCCCGTGAAAAATAAATAATAATTGCCCCCATTTGAAAACCTCCTATTTAACTGCCCATATAATATAGTGCACATATAAAATTATTTACAGTTGTAACAACAAAAATCCCGTCCGATTCGGACGGGATTGAAAATATGCATTTAGGATTTCAGAACTTATTCTGCTTCGTCCAGTGCTGTTTCGATTTGTGCGGCAGGAATTGCACCCGGGAACGCCTGTTCACCGATAATCAAGAACGGTGTTCCTGTGATTTCGAAACGCTGGGCCAAATCGCGAACATTGCGCATTTCACGTGCAACGACATCGCCATTCATATCAGCCTTTAATTTTTCTGTATCCAAACCAGCTTCTGCGGCCATTTTCAAAACGTTGGCTTCTACTTTATCTGCCAATGTGGCCTGGTCTTTCAGGTCGTCCTGAGTATAGAAATCGCGTGTCATCAACATATTTGTCAATTCACCGGCCTTTTCAGGATCCTGCAAGTTTGCTGCAATCACGGCCTTGGCCGGTGCATCAGACAATGGCCCATGGATAGAAAAGTTCTTAATCACAACGCGTGTATCGTCACGGTCGGCCAATACGCGTTCGATTTCGCCATGTACACGACGGCAGAATGGGCAAGAGAAGTCTGTCCAAACATAAATTGTCTTTTTCGCATCGCGATTACCCAAAACCGGTGCATCACGCATCATTTTGTCGCCTTCGGAACGAACATATTTACGAATCTGTTTGTTCTTTTCAGCCTGTTGCTGTGCCTGCATGCCGTTAACCATTTCCTGAACAATTGCCGGATTTACCGTGGTCAGGTAATAAGGCATATACAAACGGCACATACTGCCCGAAATCAGGATAATAGCAATCACTGAAATGCATTTTTTTGCAACAATTTTCCCAGCAGATGGATTTTTACCATCACCCTTTGACAGCATCATACCGCCAAACAGGTACAGCAGAACACCCACCACCAGAACCAATATTGTCCAAGTCATAGTTTTTCTCCTTTATCTGTTGAACGAAAACACGATACCCAAAAAATTATCTTTGTGCAAGGAATAAATTGAACCAATTTATATCCGCCCCAACATTTTTCGTGCCGGTGGCAAATCAATTCCCTGGGCCACGCACACACGTTCCAGAAACGCACGTGTAATATCCAGATTTATTGGCAATTCATACAAACGCCCAATATAAGGTACGGCACAATTTTTACACACCGCCCGACCAGTACGTGGCGACAAATATTCTAAATCAGCATGTGTTCCACACCCAGAACACGTGTTCAAATTTAACGCATACCCCAATTCCCGCAACAACATAATTTCCCACTGCAAATACGCGTCATGCGGATTATCATTTGTTAAATTCAGCAACAAATCCAAAGTTTCATTATATAATTCCCGATACTGTTCACGTTCGGGCACCATCGCCGCAATCAATGCAAATGCACTGTTCATATATCCCAACCGTTCATGCGACATCATTAACACAGCAGCCATATTTTTTTCCGCATCCCAATGGAACACCCCCAATTGCGAATCCAGCCGCGCATTCCATGCAACCACACCAAATTGCCCGACCAATGGCCTGTTTTTTCGTGCGACCTGGGCCCCGCGCATCATTCCGCACATTAATCCAAAATCTGGCGTAAAAATACGCGCAATCGAATCACGTTCACCCAACGGCCGCAATGCAATTAAAATTCCATTTGATTCCAATTTCATTCTGGGGACATTATACATTCACAAATAATAAAAGTTTATGAAAAAAACACCGCCCAAATGGGCGGCGATTTTACTAATCCACATTTATTATTGTGCAAAGAAACGGTTAAATACTTTTTCGTTTACCTTTACCGGATACGTACGTTTTAAAAACGATTCGTAATCAACGGCAATATCACGATTTGAAACCTTTTCCATTTCAGCCCTTAAATCAGCCATTTTTTTATCATCAATGGTTGGGGCAATTTCTTTTTCGGTATGCAATACATAAAACTTATCAGTTCCGTTTACAATTTGATTGTTTCCGATTGGCGAATTAAACGCCGCACTTAACACATCCAATGGTGCCCCCGATGTACGTGTAACAGTTACAGTTTTTTTACCAGATAAATTACCAGTTTTATTCAAATCAACCAATAATTCATTGGCACGCACATATGCCTGCTTGCGCTGTTCGGCACGACGCCATCCATCGGTTAATTCATCGCGCACCGCGTCAAATTCAGCATTATGCGATGGAATTATTTTATCAACACGCACAATCAAAAATCCCTGTTTGGTTTCCAACAGTTCGCTTTCCAGACCCTCTTCCATATCAAAAATACGGTTCATCATTTTATCGGTTAAAATTTCATCCACCGGCCGATTGTCCGCATCAAAAGTCCCCAGCGCAACATATTTTGCGTCATGTTTTTTCGCCGCATCAGCCATTGTATCACCCGCGATAATATCATCTTCGACCAATATGGCGCGTTCATACGCGGCATCATAACTGTCCGGTGTATCCATTTCCGCCGGAATCAGAACATATGAAACAGTACGTTGTTCCGGGACAACGTGCGGATTTTGATCATAAAAAGCCCGCAATTGTTCCACAGTTGGGGTACCAACATCAAAATCGTCAAAATCAACAGTTGCAAAATCTATCTGGCGTTGCCCATATCGTGCATTATATGCGGCCATTACGGCAAAATCAGGCACATTCAATGGCACGGACATCGCACCCAATGTGTACCCGCGCAAAACCTGGCGACGCAGAACGTCTGCGAATGCGGCCTCGCTATATCCGCTGTTCATCAAAACATTGTCAAATGCGTATGTGGAAAATTGCCCATCTATTTGAAATTCTGGAAATTCACGAATTTCACGTGCAATTTGTGCATCCGATACCACGAATCCCAAATCATCCGCCCGATTATCGGCCATTGCCTGGCCCGATAAAGTGGACAAAACATTATTATTCAGCGCATCCATTAATTCCGGATCGGCATATGTTTCACGTTGCATATCACGCGTCATTAACGCCAATTCGCGCGATTTTTCCAAACTAAATTGCTGTATTGTGATATCGGAATTTCCAACGCGTACCAAAGTCGTATCACTGGCACTGCCACCAAAAATCCATTCGGCAACACCCCATCCGACAAAAGAAAACGCCAAAATTCCAATCAAAATCTTTGCCAGCGGTTTATCCGCCGCATTACGTAAATATTCTAGCATTTAATCCCCTTTTGCGATACCATAGCAAAACAATATCAAAAAAATCAATGAAAAAAAGGGGATTTTTCAATGAAAATTATTGCCGGCAATTGGAAAATGAACGGTTCACGCACAGACCTGGTTAAAATGATTACAGCATTACAAACCATAAATACCGAAAACACCGTTATTTTGTGTGTTCCATATACCATGTTGTGCATGGACGGCGGCCGCGTCAATTTGGGTGCCCAGGATGTCAGTGCCCACGACCATGGCGCATATACTGGTGAAGTTTCCGCGCAAATGATTGCAGACACCGGCGCAAAATATGTTATTGTCGGGCACAGCGAACGTCGCCAATATCACAGTGAAACGAACGCAATTGTCCATGCCAAGGCCGCATCTGCATTATCGGCTGGATTAACCCCGATTATATGCGTTGGCGAAACGATGGATGAAAAACAATCTGGCCAAACAATGTCTGTTATCGAATCGGGTGTACGTGAATCAGTACCCAATGACACCACTGGCGATATTATCATTGCATACGAACCACGTTGGGCAATTGGGGCGGGATTAACCCCAACGACGGCGGAAATCGCAACAGCCCACAAATTAATTGCGGATACATTGGCAGATATGGGAATGCATAATACGCCCATTTTATACGGTGCCAGTGTAAAGGGCAACAATGCCGCCGACATCATGTCCATTGCAAATGTTGATGGTGTATTGGTTGGTGGTGCATCCTTGAAACCGGACGACTTCATACCTATAATAACCAGCGTAAAATAAGTTTATATTAAAACAGACCCGGGGCGCGCGCGTATCCCGCGTTTCCCGGGGCTATTACACAACAGGTGAACCAATGGACGAAAAAGACGTAAAAATAGACACTGTTTCCGTTTCAGATACAGATAAAAATGAAACGCCTGTATCAAATGATAATGCGGATAAAGACAATACCACCCAAACGCCGGAAACAGAATCAGAAACAGAAAAACTAAACGCACAAATTGCTGAATTAACTGATAAATTTTTGCGCCTGGCGGCGGAACTAGAAAACACACGTCGTCGCGCAGCATTGGATATAGAATCAAGTGCACGCAATCGTGCAATGTCCGTTGCCAAAAAGTTTTTACCGGTCATGGACGCCATAGAGGCCGCCCAAAAACATTCCCCAAATGACGACGGCATAAAATCGATGGCAATGGCCATGAACGACGCATTTACCCAGGTCGGAATTACTAAAATCGAATCGATTGGGCAAATTATGAATCCGAAATTTCACAATGCGATTCAGGTCACAGACGCCCCGGCGGACGCGAACCCAAAACCTGCCCCAAATACTATTATTGATGAATTACAACCGGGATATATGTTTGGCGACACTGTTTTACGCACGGCAATGGTTGTTGTGTGTAAATAATATTTGCATAATAAATCGCCCCGCAATGCGGGGCGGTTTATTATTTACACAAACTAAAATTACACATAAATATTTTTATTTTGTTTACTATGGATTTGCCACATCTGGCTGAACTGGCGTTACAGTACCTGTGCCAGCAGCAGTCGTGGAATAATCACAATCATTGGTAAATACATAAGTTCCCGGCGTGCTTTTTATTGGTGTATTTGCCGGAATATAACATGCTGTAATAGATGACACACACTGATTCATCGGTGTTGTTCCATACACCCCACCCAACGACGGACAACGCGGACATGTAACATCTTTATACCTAATTATCAGCCCAGTTGATGTGTTTCTTGTTATGGTCTGTCTGTAATATCCACGTTCACAGCATACAGAATTGTAATCTGCACCACCAGCACAAGATGTGGATAGCACATTATCTGGGCACGGCTGACACATTGTCCCAATAGATAAAGCCGCATTATAATAACCTGGGCCACATCTGTATAAACACTTTTGTTCCAGTGGATCACATTGCGTTTGAAGGCCGGTTTGTTTGGGCACATCCATCCAGCCCCCCAACATTTTACACTCATCTGGACACAGTTCCAGGGGATCGTCTGGTAATTCATCCTTTTCACATTCTTCCCATGTAACGATACAATCGGGTTGTCTTATTGATGGCGCGGTATACGATACCAAACGGTATCCAGTATTACATTTCGCACAAGAATTTCTCTTTGATGCGCCTACGCGCGAATCTGATATATATGAAATTACTTCTGTTGTTTTGCAATTTGGTATTGCATCCTGACTGCTTAATTCACTGCGTGCGCCATATTCAATTGGTGCCTGGGACCAATTGGTTGGGTCCCATCCCGTTACAGTACCCATACCCGGTGCCTGACATGTATACACACTGCTGGTTCCCCCATCGCGAAAGCCCGCCCCAAGCGCGGTTGATGTAACCCCAAATCCAACCAAAACAACCGCACACAAACCAACGATTGCATTAGGCACGAAAGGGGAGAATAAAATGCAGAAATCCGGGATTGTTACAAAAATAAATATGCCTAATGCAATCGTTGGTTTGTATTAGGCATTTGTTCGATTTTATTTTACCCAAAAATTCCAGGGTACGTCAATTATATTTTGGAAATTACAATAAAAACCGCCCAGTTGGGCGGTTTTTATTTTGATTTGCCATTCATTTGTTTATTTAATAACACCAATTTTTCAGCCAATTGTTGTTTCGTAAAGCTTGCAGAATTTTTTGCAGCCATATCCACGTTATAAACAAAATCTTTAACCTTTTTATCAGCAGCCATTTGTTTATTCTGAATACGCAACACCTTTGTTTGCACACCCATATAATATTTGCTGTAATGTATTTTAACGGGAACACCATTTCTATTAAACAAATATTTAGCAACTTTGATTTGACTTGGTGCTTTTGGGAAAAAATAATAATACCCTTTTCCGTTGTTTGCCGTTAAATATAAAGAATTACTACATAAATTTCCCAACACACATATATCTTCGACAGGGTTTGCGAAACGTTTACTGTATGCAGGTGCAAAATAATCCTTGATTGTTTGTACTATTTTCATAATATTTTACCCTTTTTATTTTTTGTCAACATATCTTACACCAAAAAAAATGTTTATCAAGTATATATTTAACAAAAATTCCCCCCGCACACTTACAATATGCGGGGGGGATACAACCAATATTATATGCCCAATCGATGCGTCATTTTCATCATAAATATGGATTCATTACCAAACACATCTGTATTATTAGGATTTACACGATAAATAAACCCAACTGCACCATCTGTAAATTCACCAAAATTATGACGATATGCACCGGTAAAGCGCACTTCACGTTTATCTGGGCTTAAATCCAGATTTTCAATATGCAAATTATTTATTGCCAAATCATATTTGCCATCCCCTAAATCAATAATTTCATATTCAGCATGCGGATACATCAAATTACCATTACTGACCCCCAACGGTTGTGATACACTGAAACTGAAATTACCGGCATCAACACCAAACGCGAACGCATTTGAATAAATGTCAGTCATTCCCAATATAAATTGGCCACTGGCATCTGTGGTGGTACGTGCAAATGTTGACCGCATGGTCAGCATAACATTTTCCGCTGGGCTGTACCGAAATTCAGAATCAACATATACTGTATCCCCATTGCCCATATCCAACAAACCACCAGACATCGCCCCCAACAAAGTATTATTTTCGTGCGCGGCACCAATTGATGTTGTAAATCCAAATTTATCACCCTGCCATGCGATATCTGATTGCGCCCCCTGCATTAACCCCAGGCGTGCAGGCAAATATTGTGATGAAATGGTCGGGTCACTGTCCAACATTGTTTCATCGGTAATTGCCCCCGAAAACGCACGTGCCCCAAACGACCAACGCCCCATATTATACGCAACATCCGATGTCACCGCATTTGACGTCAATCCCAAAATAGGATTAGACATACCATCAAAGCGTGATGCCCCATCGGTAAAATGGCGTTGATACCCGGCCGCAAAGTTCCAATTGCCAGACGTATAATCCAAACGAATATTATCCAAACCATTCAAATTATCCGCATATGGCTTTTCAGATATTGCCATTGAAAAACCAAATTTGCCAAACTGTACACGTTGCGGGGCGTCATTACGAGTTTTGAATTCACCCAATACGTCACCCATATACAACCCGCGCTTGTCGGTAACACCCAACGCAAATTCATTTTTCCAAACACGCGGCATCGACATATCACCATTCACACTTTCCAATATGTCAAAGAACGGCGCGCTAATTGTCGCGGTACTGGGACTGAACGCGGACGACGCCCGGAACATTGTACCCGACGCCGCACGCCAATATGCATTTCCGTTACCAGAAACAATGCTGTTTCCGTCATAATAATAAATCTTGTTACCGGGCGTCATTGCACGTTCCAGGTTTATCATACCGTAACCGTAAACTTCGGCAAAGGCATCCAAATAATCCTGGCCTGTTAATTGATCAGCATGATAATCAGGCGGCAATGAATACATCGATTTTAAGTAAGAAACCAACCCATCAATCGTAAACGCCTTGCCCGCACTGTCAGTGCCCAAATACGGCCCATCCGCAGTCAACGCCATCAAAGTGAAAATATCACCATTATTCATATAAGGGAACGCCCCCTTTAACGCGGTCACAGCACCAGCCGCGGACGCGGTCGCCATTTCTGCGTTCGGCCCGGCGGCAGAAAAACACCACGGATCAACACCATTTACCCCCAGTCCTGCAATACCACATTTACGTGAAGAATATGTAATATCATCACTGGTATCATCGGGCGTACCGTTATTGTCCGTCCACATTGATAAATACAACGGTCCAAAATCTTCACCAGTGCCATTACCATAATCACCAATGCTGTCCGTGGCCGATGTCCCCTTGGAATGTTGTACCGCCACAACCGTCATGAACAAATGTTCCAAATTAGTATAAATTGCGGGCGCATAGTTTTCAAACGTTGCATCCAATACATCCATTGATTTACCGTCACCTAAACCATATTCAAATTCGCCGGCCGGCATAATTAATATTGGCATTCCAGCAACGTAATTCCCCAATACAGCATTCGCATACTGTCCCTGTGTTTGCGGGTCGGATGAATCTTTTTCATAATAATTATTAACTAAATTCATAAATCCAGTACGGCCATTTCCATTCGCAGCAACAGAAATATACGATTCAACCCCACCCACATTCATATATGAAATATCGCGTGATTTTGGATTCAATACAGTTACAGCAATTGACGCCAAACCATTTGTATCACCAATTTCATAAACCTTTGGCATGTTATATAATGCTTCAAAAGTCTTGATATCAATATCTTTTAATTCCTTTTGTGCATATATCTTGTTTTCATCAATCATATACACCCCGTCAACGGTATCCCCGCCCGTGGTATTAAAATAATAAAACCCGTCCGTACCCTGATATATGGCAATATCAGACACATCAGTACACTCTTCCTCTTCCCCGGTACAGGTTCCCTTTAATAGGGTACTGCCAGGCCCCAGTTTATAAACTTTGCCATTTATTGTAATTGTTGGATTTGTAACCCCCGCATCGTCCAGCGCAGATGAAATAGTATAAGTTTTTCCATTAAACGTAATTGTATCACCCGGGTTAATTTTTCCAGCCACCCCGGCCACCCCAGAATCAGTCAAATCACCAACGCTTTCACCACTGGTTGGGTCTGCAATATCAACCCATCCCTTGCCATTTCCGGTACGATAAATTGCCAACTGGCTGTTTGGTGCAAATCCATACAAATCCCCCAGTGTACGACCGCCCGCTTCCCATCCGGCAACAATTTTGGCCAACGCACTGTCTGTTGCCGACGCAAACGGATTCATTGCGGTACCACTGCCGGACAAATCAAACGCACTGCTTGCGCCTAAATTTGCCAATTCGCTGCCTAAATTTCCCCCAGATGGATCATTATAATTCGCATATTTATCATATGCCCCAGTATTTGCATCAGCCGCAGTTGAACTGGACCATGCAATACCATCCACAGACCGCCCGGCCGATCCCGCTGGATTTACACCATTGGCGGTAATTAATGCCGTACGAATTGGTTTTCCACCACCGGTTGTGTTCAAAACCTTTTGTGGTGCCCTGTTACCGTCACGAAAGGTGTATTGCCCCATATATCCGTTTGCAAACGACGAATAACCATGCATTATCAGTAAATAGTTTTGCAACGGCAACAAAATGCCATCAACAATATAATTATTTGCCGGCTGTGTTGTTGGGCGGAAATAATTAAAGTCCGCTTCACGCACCCCGCCAACCGACGGATCCCATTGTGCCAGATTTTCCTGATACTTGGCCGTTGAATACGCAATTTCGCCATCAGATGTAAAATATGCTGGTCCCACGGGAATTTCCGCCCCCGCCGTGGCCCCGCCATTATCACCACCACCATCACCGCCACCGTTTGGCCGATTGCCAGATGATGAACCACTGTCGTTTTCATTTCCTGGATCCAACCAGTCCGTCAACAAAAACAGTCCACCTACAACAACGGCGGCCCCCGCCGCCGCCAAAGATATCGTCTGGGCGGAGGATAATCCGCTGAACAGTCCCCCACTTTCCGTTGGTTGTGTTCGCGATTCGTATTGCTTAATTTGCCTGTCACATTGTGACGCATCCGCACCATACATTTGTAAAATTTGCGCCGCCCGCACATCATTATTCATCAGCGCGGTACAAACCAACGACAACCCCGTACTGTCAACATAATTGATATCAGCACCCGCATTTATTAAATTTTGCACCTGTTGAATATCGGCATTTTTTGCCGCAGCCAACAATTGCGCCGCAACCAAAAAATCATTATTTGGCACAGAAACCGCCGCAACCGCGGAACCCGCCGGAATTAAAAACAATGCAAACAGTAATAATCTGATGTACTTCATGAACAATTCTCTCTGTACAAAATATCTTAACATACAATCAAATTATATGTCCAGAAAAAAACTATATAACAAAACCCGGCTGAAATATCAGCCGGGTTCATTATACATACTATAAATATATATGTATTAACGGGTACGTTTATATGTTTGTACTTTTTTAACAACAACCACACTGCTGGCAGACGCCGCAAATGTTTTTGACGCACCCTGTTTCAGTGAATCAACCACCACACGCAGTGAATCAACCGCCTGTTTATTACCATCGATATGGACATGGCCACCGTTATTAACAATGATGTTACCGTCATTTACGGCACCCTGCCCCAGGACAATTTCAGTATCACTGCCTGCTTCTTTTTCATTTTGCACAACAATATTTTCATTATTGCGTGTATTTTGTTCCATACGAATTGTTGTGGTGTGTGTGTTATCAGACCCATTTCCACGCACAGTTTCTTTTACAATCCAAACAGTGTCTTTTTCCACGGCTGGCTTGTTTGTACTAGCTGGTTTAGTATTTACAGGCTTGTGCTGAGTTTTCTGTTTGCTTTTTTCACAGTCAGCCAAATTTTTCTTGTAAAAATCAACAGAATCTTGCCATTTTGCCGTTTCATTACGCAAAGAATCATTTTGCTTGCGCACTGCATCAATTTGCGTTATTGCCTCATTGATGGTATTACGTGCATCCTGAACCTGTTCTGTTACACTGTTATCCCTGCATTCTTTTACACAAAATATTACGGCAATCGCACCGATTACACCGGCACTGACCCCAATAACTCTTTTCCAGTTCATTTGTAATCCTTTGTTTGTTACACTGATAATATAGGACAAAAATATTTATTTGTCAATACATTTTGTTTATTTTATAAATCATATTATTTTGCTTTGCAGTAAATATTATTTTTTGGTATACTTTTATGCAAAGAGAGAAATGAAAAAAAGCATCCTGTTTTTTATATCTGGAATGATTGTTGCGCCTGGCATAGCATCTGCGGCGACATGTTCACAAATGAATTTAACCCGTTGCCTGGATTCCGTATGCGCGATAAACGTATCATCCAATCCGGCCGCGCGGTGCCAGTATTGTGGCACATCCAGTGCGGGTACCCCACCATCCACACGCACCGGCATGCGCAGTTTATCTCTGGGTGCATCCGCCCGCTATACTTTAAGCGAAGACGAATTAGAATATGCGCCGACCGACCCGGGTCAACGATATGTCTGGGCAACGGAACAGTGCATAAAAAAAATTGATGGTTGTACCCCGGATGATGTATCCGACGTATATGATAAATTGATTGAACAGTCCTGTCGTGCGGCAGGCGTCAGTGCACAAATGACGGCCACAATTGCCGACGCAAACAAATCGACGGCCAATGAATCCAGTTGCCGTTCATCAATTACCGCATGTATGATTGATGCGAATCGCTGTGGTGCGAATTGGGCCGCATGCGAAGATAACGCCGCATTCAATAACTTCTTTTCAACCTGCAGTGTACAGGCAACTGGTTGTGACGCATATTTTGCAACAATACGCACGACATTAACAAACGCGCGTGATACCGCCATAGAAAATGCCGATGCGCTGATTGCGAATTTGGTTTCAGGTTATCAAAACGCCCGCGAACAAAAATTGACTGATGCGCGCGCCACATGTACAAACAATGCTGGTCGCGACGCATGCATTGAAACGGTATGCGAACGCAACATGCCGAACAAGTGCGGTGACGGATATGAATCAGAACGGGTAAACGCAAACCTGCTGTGTGAATTCTATGATACGGCATGCGAATTATTGAATTAATGGGATGTTACAATTAAACACAATGAATAACACGCAAAAAACTTTTTTCAGACCCACAAAAATATCACGCACTGCGATAATCGCGGGGTTGGTTGCAATATGCGGTGTGGCTGATTATTCATATGGCGCGGTTGTTTCACGCACCAGTGTTTCGGCCCGTCCCACGGTATCAACGACACGCACGAACACATCCGGCCGCATGCCAACAACTGTAACAACACCGTCCCAAAACACCACTCAGTCGGACACAACCGAAACGAATGCGGACACGCCCCCGGAAACAGATGACACCACGACAACGGATCGGATTGAAATAGAAAACAAATCTGCGGAATTTGACGAACTGTTATCATATTCCAGCACATCTGCCACTGACACATCGGCCCAAACATTGGCCGAATTGGTCGCGGCCCAACGTGCTGAATTGGACGCACAAAGCGCGATAACAACCGCGAACGCGGTACTGACCGGCAATCAAAACGCGTGTGACATGGGATTGCGCGCATGTATGCGCGAAAAATGCGGTACCGATTTTACAAATTGCAGTGGCGACACCGACACCGCATGGGGCAACAAAATGGATTCGTGCCGCAATTCCATTGACGCCACCTGTACTGGTGAAGAATATCGGTTGTTTGCCGCGGAAATAAAATCAGACCGCGATATGAACGCACAATTGGCATCATATAATGCGGTTTTGAATTGTGGTAACCAGTATAATGATTGTATTGTAACGGAATGCGGGACAACATTTGGCGGTTGCCTGGGGAAATCCGCGGGTGATGCCGCAATCGCAAAATGCAAAACAATTGCAGACAATTGCATACAACAGGACAGTGGCCTGGCATCGCGCGCGATGCAGGTATTTGCCAATCTGCGCGTTGACGCCGAAGAACAAATTCAGCGCGACGAACAACGCCTGTACGAATTACGCGATGACATGATTGCCCAATGTCAAACACTGGGGGCGACATTTGATGAACGCACATTTACATGCGTATACACTGTTGAATTCTATGCGGGCGATGACACAACACTGTTTGCATCTAAAAAGTTATATGCGGGTGGCACATTTGATTGTACACCCAATTGGTTTGGCATTGACGTCACAACATTTATGGAAAACGCATACCGCTTAACACGCGCACAATCATCTGCATCATCTGCATTATTGGGATCTGGTTTGGGTGTTGCGGCGGGCGCAATAACATCCGGCGCGATTGACCGTGCAATTGACCGGCAAAAGGCTGACAAGGCATTAAAAGATGCCCAAGAGGAATACGACGAAAACTATACCCCACAAGAAATCGATGAAAAACAGGTAGACACACGTAAATCTGAGAAAAAAATTGAACGAAATGCCAAAAAAACAAGCGATGCCACTGACAAACAAATGGACGCCGAAACAGAAGCAGACCTGGCTGCAATAACCACCGAAGTGGAAAACATGACTGTCGAAGTTCCCGATATACCGGGCGATACAGGGGGGGGGAATAACCCTGATAAAGATGGTGATGTTTTACATGACATAGATACGGATAAATTGGAACAACAAAAAGAAGAATCGGATAAATCAATTGCCGAACAATTCGCACAAACAAATGCAGAAGTTGATAAACAAATGGAACAAGATTTAAGAAATGCAGAATTGAAAATAAATCAAGAGTTAAATGGACTACTACAACCTGTTGATGACTCTGCTATACGGGAAAAAGCCAAGGCAACACCCCAAAGCCAACTAACGCTAAAACAACGCCCAGGATCAACACGTAGCGTATCATCATCGCGTTAAAGTTTGCAACAATAAATATGAAAAAGTATTTGTTCGGATTTTTTGCAGTATTATTCGCCCTGCCCGCATTCGGCCAAACAACACACCCCGATTGTCAGGGGGACAATTTATCCAAACCAAAATCAGAATTATGTAAGTATATCTCAGATTTAGCGAATACAAATCAATTAACTGGTACAGATCTATCCGCTGTTCTGGATGCATCCATAGAGTGTGAATTGTTGACATGCTCAATAGAAGCCAATGGCAAATATTATGAATGTACTTATACTGGAATTGGGCATCGTTGTGCATACGGATATCTAACTACTGATTCAGATGCTTCAACGTCCACACCCGACACAACACCTGCATCAACCGCGACAGATTCTGCTAATTCATCTGCATCGGCGACGTATTTAATTACCGGCACGGTATATGATAGTGATAACACCCCTATGCCGGGTGCCACCGTCAAAATAGTTAAGCCAGATAACCAAAAACTGAATAATTCAGATTATACATATACAAACAATGATGGTAAATTTTCTATAAATGTTCCAAACGACGTAACAGAGTTGGAAATTTCTTTTGCCTTCTATAAAACAAAAAATGTTCCAATATCAAAAACAGATAATTCTATAACAGTAACATTAGAAGCGGAAACAGAAAACTTGCCCGCTGCAATATCTATTGCCTGTGGTCCCGAACAATTAAAAAAGTTACATGCCAAAAAAGCAGAGCCAAGAACTGACAAAGATAATGGTTGTTACCCAACCGAATGTGAATCTGACCGTTACAAATTGGTTGGAACAGGAAATACTGCACAATGTGTCGACCAGGTTGGCAAGGAATGCACCGCAACCGATGCAAATGCATCAAAATCCGAATATGTTTGGGAAAACAATACACTAAAATGCAAAATTAAAAAGTGTAACAATGGATATTTACTAAACGATGCTGGCACCGCCTGTGATGTCAGAGAAGGTCCCTGTACCGACGCCCAAGTTCAACAAATCGAACACGCAACGGCCGGTGAGCTAAAGCTTGGCGTCTGTCACGCAACTGAATGCGATGCCGGGTACGAAGTATCGGACGGCAAATGTATTGCTATATCTGGCAATTGCAGTCCGATGCCGGAAAATGCTACATCTGCACATCGTGAATACGATTCCACCGCCGGGGTTGAGGTATGTATTATAGACGCCTGTCGCGACGGATACAGCATCAGCAATGATAAAAAATCTTGCATCGAACCGACCCTGTCCCAGGCAGATGCCCAAAAGCAAATCGCGGAATTACAGGAAAACGCCGATGCGATGCGTGAACGTGAACAATCGTTGGCAAACCGCATGGTTGGTGGCGCATCAATGGGTGCAATGGGTATTGGCGGAATGCAGGTTGCATCCGCACTGGCCGAACAAAATGCTGATGCGGACGCAGAACGTGATATGGTGGCATATCTGGCAACATTCAAATGCGATTATGGTGCGGGCATGACCATTACTGGTGGTGAAACAGGAATCGTTTTACCCGGTGCAAACGTATTATTGCCAATATATAACGAATATACGACATTGGCGGCAGATTTAAAAACGCGTAAAGAGTCCCTGGGGATGGCCCCTGGTATAGAATCCGAAGTTATTCTGGATGCGGCAACATCTGGATTATATGACAATGTATCGACTGGTATAACCGATGGTGCCTATGCGTCAATATCGCGTGCGTTGTCCAATCCGACTGGTTCGGATGCGGCAGAATGGGCGGCGCAGCGTGCGGAAACAGCATCGCAATTAACGACGGGTGCGATTGTTGCCGGTGCAGGTGCATTGGTTGGGATTGCCGGCAATGTTTTAACGAACTATGTTGGTGACAAACCCCGCGAAAGTTCTGACGAAATTCTGGCAAAATATGAACCATTAAAGAAATTACGCGACAATACCGCAAAATTGCCGGACGCTGAATCTACGGCTAAATGTCCGTCTGACGCAACTGGAACATATCCGAACTGCGTATGCACAAACACAAAATACATACATAACGCAAATACAAATATGTGCGAATCCTGTCCCGGCGATATGGTTTCTGTGAATAACACCTGTGACTGTCCAGACGGAACATTACCCGGTGAAAACAATACGTGTGTTACCCCTACAGCACCAACCGTAACGGCAAAATGTGATACTTCCGCCGGACACGTCACCGTTGACCCGAACACCGGTGATTGCAGTTGCACCGACGGATATACTTTAAGCAGTGACGCAACACCAAAATGCCACTGCCCGACCGCAACACACGAAATCAATGCCCAGGGTCAATGCGTTACAAAGCAGACGATTCCCGCAATAACCGAAATTCTTCAACCAGTTGTCGAAATTCCAACAATTACATTGAATGCAGGCAACCTGTTTGAATTGAACTCGTCAGATTTAACATCCGATGCACAAAGTGTTCTGAACACCTTTGTCACAGACGTTAAAGCCCAGGTTGGCACCAATACAGATTATTGTATTACCGTTACCGGTCACACAGATAACAGCGGTACCGATGCAATAAATCAGCCACTATCCGAACGACGTGCAAATGCGGTTAAAAATGCACTGGTATCTGGTGGGCTGTCCGCGTCAAACATAACAGCCAGCGGTGTTGGTTCGACCCAATGTAACAGCACCAGCAAGTATGATAAAAATTGCCGCAAGGTAGAAGTACAATTTTCTAATAATAAATGCGCATCATAAAACGTCCCGCCAACTGGCGGGATTTTTCTTTACCGCCGGACCACCACCGTTACCTGTGCCGTTGGCTCGCTATTCGTGACTTGTGTCTTTCCTTTGTCATTGCGAGCAACGCGAAGCAATCCAGATACGTTTACTAGTTACCCATGGCTAGCTATTCGTGACTTGTGTCTTTCCTTTGTCATTGCGAGCGTAGCGAAGCAATCCAGTAAATATTGTCCGCGCGACGCGCGACATACTGCAACCCTGGATCGCCACGCCACTAACGTGGCTCGCGATGACAAAGTTGGGTGCGGGTAAGTATATTAGGATTGTTATACTGAGATATTAAAAATATTTGAAAGGTACAACACCAAATGCCCCATAAATAAGTATATGCTGTGCCATAAATCTATTTGTCATTGCGAGCGTAGCGAAGCAATCCAGTAAATATTGTCCGCGCGACGCGTGACATATTGCAACCCTGGATCGCCACGCCACTAATGTGGCTCGCAATGAATCCGAGTATGTGAAAACAAGCGATAGCGCAGTTTGAACAAATACGAGGATACGCACAGGGTACGCAGTATGGAACACGATGATAAAGAAGGGATTGCTTCGCGTTGCTTGCAATTACAAAAGGCATACGACTTACAAATAACGGGTAACAGCATATGGATTGCTTCGCTACGCTCGCAATGACACAATTCGTAATATCTGTGATAATAATACAATTATGCACCCAACCTTGTCATTGCGAGCCACGTTAGTGGCGCGGCAATCCATTTATAATCAAAGTCGCGCATATTTACTGGATTGCTTCGTTTCACTCGCGATGAATCCGAGTATGTGAAAACAAGCAATTGCGCAGTTTGAACAAATACGAGGATACGCACAGGGTACGCAGTACCCGAGCGACACATTATGGAACACAAAGGTAAATAATGGATTGCTTCGCTACGCTCGCAATGACAGGGTATATACAAGCCACGAATAACCAGTAACTAAAAAATCCCGCGGTTGGCGGGATTTTTTATTACAATTTTTCAACATAACCGACATCAATTTCTGTTTTGAACATGCCGGCATCAACCTCGCCATACAATTTAACCGTATCTGACGGTGTAACTGTCTGACCACGCCAATCCTTGTCATCTATTTCAACAGTAACTGAATCGGTTGCGTCTTCGAACAAATACTTTTCATCGCCCATACGCTGAACGATATGTCCCTGGACAATAACTGGAACATCATCACGCATTTCTTTTACCTGCTTTACTGTAACAATAGCCTCGTTTCCACCGACAAAGCCACCCGCCTGATGTGGATTATTCGGCTGAAAATCAGCCATTGCCGCGCCGCCAACCAATGTGCAAACAGCAGCAAAAATGGAAATTTTTTTCATGTATTACCCCTTTTGTTCGTTTACGCATATATAATATCACATTTATTTCATAAAATGTCTAGGAATTTTTCTGCCCCCCCACCCACATAACAAAATATCCCGCCATTGTGACGGGATATTTATTTACATAACAATATCTTCACACACTTCTTCGGACGCGTTGGTTGTGCAACTGGTGTTACGATTATTGTGGAACCAACTGACACTGCCCGATGTTTTGCAATCCTGTGTAACAGTTTGTGTGCAAATACGGCACGTTCTGGTATCGCGACTAAATATCGCACGAACAGTTTTTGTTATACCGCCACCATTCATACTGGAACCGCCCAAATAGCCTTTGTTTGTAAACGTTACGCCATCAGCCTGCAAAACGCCTGCGCCGCCCTGGGCCAAATCTTCGGTTGATAATCCAGCCCCAACGTCATAACTGATTGAATATGGTGTCGTCAGTGGTGTAGATGCACTTACCGATGTGCCGCCCGCGCCACCATTTTCTGCTATTTTCTGGCACATATATTGAGCCAAATCAGTGGAAGCATTTTGCGTTGCTTCTGCAATGGCGGTATTTAATTTATTATTATAGTTATCCTGTGCCTGTCGCAGTGCAGATGTCGCGATTTGCATTTTGACTTGATTTAACAAATTCGGGAAACGTCCAGTGGTTGCGGCCCCCTTTTCGCCTGTAATCTGGGACAAATCGCGTCCATTAACACAATATTGAATTTCAGGATCTTGTTCAATCATTTCAATGGTACGGTTAATAGTACCGGCGATATTATTTAATTCTTCTTCTATTGTGGTGATAATGGCATCTGCATTTGGAACATCTTTGTTATTTTCGCGGATTTTGGCGATATATTCGCCAACCCCGATTTCGCCTGGTCCTAAACGCACGGTTTCACCATCTTCATCAGTGATAGTTTCGCCATCACTGTCACCCATTATTATGCTGCCAAATGATATCATGCCAGTTACGCGATAAACGTCCCCGTCCTTTTGGCTGCGCAGTGATCCGGTGCCAATTGTATCATCGGCCGCAAATCTGTTACAGTCGGTTGTACTGCCACAAATTTCAGCCATTTTTTGATCGACAACATTCTGGCACTGTTCCATCATCGAATTATCAATATTCAAATACAGTCCCATTAACATATCGTCCAAATCATCCATGGAAAATGCCGGATTATTTGCCTTGCACACAACCAGGCTGTCAATCGGGCAAATGTCATGAATATATTCGTAATCCATACCGATACAATTTTCAAAATTAGGCCCGCACCGTGTATCCGCGGTAAAGCAGTCTTTGACTTCCTGGGTACATGCATCAACCCGCATGGCGGCCAATTTATCTTCGACATACCCCCAAATCAGTGGTTCCATACGTTCACAGGGTTCAATTTCGACCTTGCAAAAACTGCGCGCCATATCTGGGCGTGACAAGCATGCATCCATTGTGGCAACACCCTTGCCCGCAATATCATCGCGACACGCATTTTGTATACAGTCGGAAATCGACGTCAAACAAGACTGACGGAATTTTGATTCTGCCTGGTCTTCGGCCACCTTGATTGTTGGGGCCGCTTCACGCAGGAAACTGGGCCATACCTGGTTACGCACGGCAACACATTGGTCCAAAACATTTTCGCAAATGGGTCGCTTGTTATTCAAACTGTCCAATGTACTTTGCGCCAGACCAAACGTTTCCGTATCATCGGTTACGGTATATGCAACCAATTTTTGCGTATCATCATTTGCCTGCATATTTTCAGCCGCAATTTCAGCAACACAATTTTCCCAATTTTCACCACAGGCATCTGTGGTCTGCATACACTTTTTGAATTCAACCATACACTGACCTAAATCGTACTTGTTGGAACTTTCCAGGCTTTCCTGTAAGGCGACCCGAACTTCGGATTCGGCAGCATGTAATTCATTTTCAGCCTTTGTACGTTGTTGCGCCAAAGAATTTTTATACCCCAAACAATCAGATACAATTTGGCGCGAATACAATTGCTGTAAAAATACTATATCCCCCGCACAGGAATCAGGAATCTGGGCCATACATAATTCATTAGCAGCATTATATAACGCACGTCCGGTCATATCGGCTATACTTTGCGTGGTAACCTCTTCTTCTGATTCAGAATATAAATTTGTATTAAAGACAGCCAACAGGTCCGCACGTTTTTGTTCTTTTTCTTCTGCTGCACTCAATTCGCCATCATATAAAACATTCCCATCTTCGTCATATCTGCGTTCACCAGAAAACACAATATCAGCATCAGCCCCGGCCTTGATACGGTCTATTTCTTCGGTACGCAAACGATTCGCTTCATCCAATATATCTTCTATGGCGGCCAATTCTGCATTATATTGATTTACATCATCACTGCAATTGCATGCACCACCACTGGCATTATCAGTAATACAAAACTGGTCCATACAACCAAAATAAGCATCATAACATGCCTGATCATACAGCCCCGTGGCCTGTACCTTGGTACGAACAGTTGTCCCCTGCTGAATCGCAGACTGTTTTTTTGCCGTGGTTGTCAGCCCCCATGAATCAAACGCCAATGCCAACGCACCCGAACACACAACCGCAGCCAAAATATATTTCGATTTCATTTTATGCTCTCTCGTCATACCAAATGTATTATATGCAATATGGGGGCCATTCCCCCGATATTACATATTAATATCTTCACAGGTTTCTATTTCCTGACAGAATTCTTCTTCACCACTGCCCAGGCCCCCCATCAATCCACCACCAACGGCACCGACAACACCACCGATTAAAGTACCCCAACCGGCATTTACCATTGTTCCCATTGATGCACCGGCCGCCAAACCGCCTGCAACGCCCTGTGCGGCACCAGTCCATTTATTCTGTCCACCTGTTTCGCACACCTGTTGCATACGGCAAACATGGCAATTACGCAACGCAGGTTCAAATGAAACACTGCGGATATAACTGTAATTCTTGCTGGATTCATCCGGTGTTTCAACCTGATACATATTGTAACAGTTTTGTTCAGCCGCATCTAAATCCTGTTGACGTGACAATTCAGCAATCTTGGATTCCAATTCACGCATAGCACGATTTTCTGCATTTATTTGGGCAATCATTTTGGCACTGTTAAACACACTGTCACCCAAACTTTCACGATCGGCTGGCTTTTGGCTGTCCTGACACGCTGCAACGGTTTTATCCTGTTCAAACTGGACAAAAAATTCATCAACCGCATTTCTTGTATTTGCACGAACACTGTCACGCAAATTGGCTAAATCTGCCTGCTCTGTTGGGACGGCGGTCAATGATGCAATTTGTGTATCCGTCGGCAGACAGGACATATCCGTTCCGCAAACCGCCCCCAAACGTTCACCAAAATAATTCAGACATCCCTGTAACATTTGGTAATCCATCTGTAATAACGCGGCCTGAACTATGATGTCAAACTGCCCCTCGTTTTTACACGACGGAAACATATCCTGTGGACACATTGCTGCAATTTCCGACGGATTTTTACCAATGCATTCCGGTGCAGTAAAGTTTTCACCACATCTGTCACGCAAACACGCATCAACGTCATTTTGACAGAATTGCGTGCGCAAATATCCCAACTTGTCAACCACCACAGATTTAATACCCGGAATCATTGCTTCGCATTCGTCTATAACCGGGCAAATTCCCGCCGCAACATTAACATCGGTCAAACACGCAGAATTTGTTTCTGTGGAACAACTGTCTTCCAAACACAACTGAATACGGGCCAAACATGTACCACGCGCATTTCGATCAGCGTATTTTTCAGCATCAGCTAAAATGCTTACGGCCTCTTCCTGCCAATCATTTAAAACATATTCACGCACCGCCATACATTGATCCAATACATTTTCGCACGCATTTGCACGACGCTGTAACAAATCCGCGTCCAGACAGTTTTCAAAATTCACACCACAACCACCCTTGTCAGCAATACATGAACGATACGCCAACAAACATTCACCGCGATTGTATTTATTCGTTGTGTCCAACATCTGTAAACGCGCCTGACGAACAGCAGCCTCGGCCGTGCGTTTATTTGATTCAGCAATGGCCTTTTGATCATTCAGATATGTTTCAAAATTTTTACAATCCTGAACAATCAAACGCGAATATAAAACCTCTTCCATTTCTGCCCGATCACCACACGCCTCCAACTCAGCCGCACAATATTCCGCAGCCATGGCGTATAATGGATCACCAATATCACTGTCACCCCCCAGGGACGCATCCTCTTCTGAACTGCTGTTTATCCATTCTGCAAAATTGATACCCGACACACGTGAACTTTTTTGCGCCTCTTCACTTTCACCGAAAACTAATTTTGCCTGGGCACCCATTTGTTCACGTTCTACACCCTCGGTATACAGCAAATCAGCCTCTTGCTGAATTTCTTGAATTTCCTGAATCAGTGATTTTGATTGATTGATATTAGACGAACACGCGCAACGTCCACCCTCTGATTCATCCAACAAACAGAATTCGTCCATGCAAGCCCGATACGCGTCACGACAACTTTCCGGTGTTGGAACCTGCGATGACGAATTATCAGAATCCCCATTATCTTTATCTGTATCAGTATCGGACGTTCCGCCCCCTGATGATGGTGTACCCGGTTTGATATTTAATGTAGGCATGGAATTTGTACCACTGGGCAAATCCACCGACATATTTGCCGACGAATGTACCCCCGCCTGAGCCATACGGTTTACACCGACGCGCACATTGGCACTGTCACGCGTTGCTGCATCGGCCAGCCCCGGAATAAAGCACAATACAGCGAATAATATTCCTAACTTCATGACTTTCCTTCCTACATTGTTATTTCATACTATTTTATCAAAACATGCCTGTCCGCGCAAGCATAATAAAAACAACTTGCTTTTGTTTTTATAAAAGCATATTATAATTTGCGTTAAAAAATTACAGTAAAAACATAGGAAAATATATGGCAAAAGATGATGTTATCGTTTTTAGCGGCGTTGTAGAAGACAAATTACCAAACACAATGTTCCGTGTCAGATTGGAAAACGGTCATGAAATATTGGCAACCGTATGTGGCAAAATGCGCAAGGCCCGCATCTGGGTCAACGTTGGTGAACACGTCCGCGTTGAAATGACCCCATACGATTTGGACAAGGGTCGAATAACATTTGTTGAACGCAATCGTCCATCAACGGACCAATCTGCAAACGCATAAAAACAACCGTCTTAATTGACGGTTTTGTTTTATAAATTCCGCATTTACAACAAATATCACTTTTAATAAAAACAGATTTTTGCTATCATTATATAATAATATAATGAAAAAAATAGTGTCCTTTGTTATTGCGTGTTTATTTGGCATCGCAAATGTCGATGCTGCTGTACGTGATGCAAACACGGTTGTTCGCCCGCAAACACAAAATACAGACCAAACGACGGCCGTAATCGCACGCACAACACGAACACCAAACCAAGCATCAAATGGCACAATTGCCATGCGTGGCACGACGGCACGCAACACTGCGCAAAACACAATAACCCGTCCAACGACATCTAACACTAATTCGCGCACACCCAGTAACACAGATAGTTCAGGCCAATCACGTTCTGCAACAGTTGCCCGCACCGCAACCGGGGCCGCAATACGCCAAAACAATTCATCTGCGCGCAACACATCAAACAATACAATTGTTCGTAATTCAACATCGCGTGATACATCTGGGACTGTTGCCCGTACTGCGCGCGCATCATCGGCACGCGCAACAACAATTGCCCCATCCAGCGTAACAAATACATTTGGCACGGAATATAATCAATGTCGCAATGCGTATTTTACATGCATGGATCAATTTTGTGCCACCGCCAACGACACTTACCGCCGCTGCGTGTGTTCTTCCAGGTTAACAGATATCCAGGAACGCGAACGCGCCCTGTCCCAGGCATCGGACCAAATTCAGGATTTTACAGATTTAAATATAGAGGTTATCCCCAAAACAGCGGCCGAAGTAAACGCAATGCTAAACGCCAGTGAAGGCGAATTGGCCATTATCGAAGATAAATCAGATTCCGCCCAACAATTGGCCGGCATAAGGGAAGTTTTATCATCATCTAAAAGTCAATCTTTGTCCACATTGGGTACGTTGGACATTGCGGGCGACATAAATCAGATATGGGCCACAACGGATTTGGCATCTGGTCAAAACATATCCAACCTGACTGGTGAAGCATTATACAATGCCGTTCACGCCCAATGCGTAAATTTAGTTTCAGCCCAATGCCCATCACAATCAACATTGAACATGGTTGTATCTGCATACGGAATGTATATTGAAAACGATTGTTCATTATTGATGAACGCCTTGGATTCACAACTGGTTCAGGCCAACAGTACAATTCGCGAAACAGAACGCAACATGAACCAGGCACGTTTGGAAAACTATAACGCCCACAATTCTACATCAATTAATGACTGTATTGCCCAGGTTCGCGCCGACATAACGGCTGATACCGCATGTGGCACAGATTATGTTCATTGCCTGGATATAACGGGCCGATATTTAAATCGTGATACTGGCGAACCAATATATTCACGTGACTTTTATCAATTGGGCAATCAAATATCATTGGATGGTGATGTATTGAAAAACGCATATAATACAATGATTGTTTCAGAATTAAACAAAAAGCGCATATACGCAGAACGTGGCCTGGAAACATGCCGTGACATCGCAGATGAAGTCTGGGATGAATTTATGCGCCAGGCAATTGTTGAAATATACCAGGGCCAACAGGAAAAAATCCGCGACGTAAAAAATGAATGCCTGGACGTTGTAAACCAATGCTATAACGAACAAAGTGAATCATTAAAAGATTTTAGCAATGCCCAAGAAGAATTATTATTGGGTTCACGTCTGGAATTATCCGAAGAATTATGCCAGGAAAAACTGTACGCATGCAGCAATTTGTACGGTGACCCAAATGGCGACGGCCTGGATTTGCTGTTAACCGCAATGCACGATTTAACAGATCAAAAACTAGAAGCCCAATGCCAAACATTACTGGAAGCATTCGCCCAAGACATGTGCACCGTCCCCAGCAACGACAATTTGCATTCTTATCCATATGGCTGTCGCGTATACGCACCCGGTGACGCAATATACGCATCTAATTGGTGGTGTAATCAAAAACAATGGGAAGAATTGCCCAACACGGGCCAAAGCCCCGACATCCCCACCGAAACCAGGGGATATGTATGTACGGAATACCGCATGTATACATCATGTAATCCTGGATACTATATGGCAATACAGCAAACCAGCAACACATGGATATACAATGGCACCCCAACGGCTGGGAACAGATGTTTGCAATGTCCAACTGATTCATTGTGTCCTGGGGGTACAAATCCGCCCCAGGGTGGTGAAAGCGGTGTCGAAACCGACACAGATTGTGGTGAAGATTACGCCGGCAGTTTATATCAAAAAATGGTAAAATATGCGACCCAGGTATGTGTTCGCCCATCTGAATATGACGCGATTATTTCTGGGGCAGCCGGTGCCAAAATCCCTGAAACTGTTTTACAGGATGTAAACATTGTAATGGATTCTATTCGTGTTGATATGGCAAACGCATTATCAGCAGAATGTGAACGCTTGGGCGGGACATGGGTTTCCACCCAATGGATTGATAACGATGGCAATGATGAAAAACATGACAAAACTGGTCAAAAGTTATTCAAATTGTTCTATGACGAAACAGGATCAAACACAAAATGGGGTTTCTGTGCTGAACCAGATAAAACGTTTATTCAGGGAATTATATCAGCCCAGATTACACCATAATAATATAATAAAGACAAATGAATAAGTAACCTTGCCTTGATAAAAAAAATTTGTTACAATTTTGACAAAGAAGGGAAGAAAATGAAACGAACATTCATAATACCTGCAATTTTTGCCCTGACCGCGCCTGGTGCAATTGCTGCATCAGTTCCATGGTGGGAACAACCAACTGTGTGCAAACTGGATCCAACCGATTGTTATGCAACAATGGGCATTGGTTATGATGGCGAATTGTGGGATAATGAAACGGGTTGTTGGGGCATGAAAATGATTTGTCCCGAAGCATTGGTTTCAGGTGGCGATTATCAACCTGTTCCAATGGGTCGACGTGATATAGAACGTGGCACAAACATAAATAAAGATTTTGACACAGATTTACTAAATGGCGATTGTTTTGGTATGCGTAAAACCATGGAAAATGGTGCAATGGCATCTGTTAATGGTAAATACGTACGTGTTTGGTGCAATGGGATACTGGACAATGCCGACGAATATTTGGAAAACGGTGAAATAACGTATGGTGCCCAACCAACATGCCAGGAATTGGCCGATTACGGATACGTTGCGACCGTAAACAATAACTGTTATGGCAAATATTACGATATGGCAAAATATTACATCGAATGCAACGGCGGTGATATTACCCCCAGTCGAATAATTGTTCTGAACGGTGCGGATTTTTCAAATTCGTCTACAAATGCACCGGCTGATGAATCCGCCGCCAAAAGCATATTTGATAAAATGGAATCCGTATCTGAATCACAACGTAAAATCTATTTTACCAAGGATTAAAGTTGCAACGGATAAATTATTCGCACAAATAAAAATCCCCGGACATCCGGGGATTTTTATTTGTGCGATATACATCGCCGACCCTAGAAATCCAGTCTGAATTTCACCATACCGGTCTGGGATGTATAATGTTCATGCAAATCCAAATCATAGTTTATGGAAATTTCCATTCCTTCATACAATGCGGATAATCCGATACCAAATTCGCCACCCAAACGTGACAAACGTTCACCGGTAACCACATATGACCCTGCCCCCGGCACAGAAACATTCGCAATTGCCGCATCAGACATAAAATCATATGTTGCCGCAGCACGAATTTCCGGACGGAATTTCAAACGTGCCTGGGATTCAATTGTAAATGCATACTTTAATCCCGCAACCCCAGTTAAATAATCCGTATCACTGGACGCAATATCAAACAGTCCGTTATTATACGCATCCTGGGACACGTGCAAATAACGCGCACCTATTTCCGGCGTTAATCCAGATGCAAAATCATAACCGGTCATAACCTGGCCACCGAACGAATCGACATCATATTCCGGGTTAAACATTGCACCGAACGCAGTCGTCATTTCAGTATAATTTGCCATCGTATAATTCAACGCAGCGTTAACATACCATTTGTTCGGCTTGTACTGCCCATACAGGAACAAACTGTTGCTGGTTATATCAGTATCACGCGTACTTGAATTAACATCTGTTGTGTTATATGCATACCCAATACCAATTGTATATTTACCGCCAATCAACGCATCTGCACCAACGGCAATACCGTTTGTATCACCATTGAATTTATCTGCATATTTTGTACGGTTCATCAGTCCCTGGGCCCACGCACCATATTCAACATCAGCCAAATCACCACCGCTGCGTCCCATTGCCGCCCCACCAGCCATGCGTGATGTGGCCAACGACAACACCTGGTTCTGAACAGATGTTGCAACCGATTGCGCAACAGGTTTGTCTTCGGCATGTAACTTTGCTGATTCATTTTCAATATATTCAATATCGCCATTATTCAATGCATTTTGCGCATTCAACGATGCAATATTCATCGCAATATTATCGCTGTTCGCCAACCCAACCAACGCAATTGCCGCCCCAGTTGTTAAATTCGCCGATTCGGTAATTTCATCAACAGTCTTGGTTGACACAATAATATTTGACCCATCAACATCAACATTATATATACCATCTTTGTACGTTATTTTATCGGATGCGATTACACCACCGAAATCGTACGTACCTGCGGATCCAAACGTTAAATCCAACTTTCCATCAGCACCGACATTAAAATTATCAACATCGATATGACCGAACGCTTGTTCATTAATCAAATCGGCCGCCAATATTCCATCCAGATTCAGCGTCCCTTGTTGTATGGTTGCAGTTCCAATATCCAACGTTGCCCCATCTGCAATTGTCAAAGTACCATCACCTGTAATACCACCATTAATAGATGTAGTACCACTGACAATATTAACCGTTCCTAAATTATGAATATCATTTCCAACACCATTGGCAACATTGTCAGTAAATATATTATCGCCCGCAAAATCAATTACACCACTGGCGGTATTCCAAATTGCGCCCCCTTCTTGCCCTGCGATATTACCGGTAAACGTTGTATCCTGTAACTTGATATAATTATCAGATTCACCCTGGGGGGCCACATTGGCAATTGCCCCGCCACGAACCCCGGCCTGATTACTGGTAAAATCAGCATCAGAAATCAAATTTATTCTGCCGGCATTTGTTATTGCGCCACCCTGTTGTTCGGCCTTTTCATTATCTGAAATAGCGATATTGCCGATAAAGTCAACATCTGACAAAGATTCAACCACACTGCCTGCGGTTCCATTCCACAATGCACCACCGTTACCAGACTTGTTTTCACGGAAAATCAACCCAGACATAGTCCCGATTTTACCCTGGTTACGGATTGCACCACCAGCGGACCAACCCGCATTATTATTGGCAAATGTTGACGCCGAAATATTATTAATTACCCCAGAAATATTATTGTTAATTGCGCCGCCCTGAAATGCACTGTTATACTGGAACAACGCATGTGACAAATTATCTATTGTGCCCTTGTTATAAATTGCACCACCGGCCCCCAATTCTGCGGTTGCCTGGTTATTACCGAATACAATATACCGATTATCACCATCAAATTCCAAATCAAATGTCATATTGCCTTCATTCCAGATGGCACCACCAAATCCAGCACTGTTATCGGTAATCATTTTTCCACCCTTAATTACCAAATCACCAGTATTGTTAATTGCGCCACCCCATGCAGCCCCAGTTTCTGACTTTGCAATATTGTTTATAAAATCGCCACTAACGGTCAATGCACCTTCGTTATAAATTGCCCCCCCCAGCGCATCAGTACCATTTGTTGTAACCGAATTGTTTGTAAAATTCCCGACAATATTTACAGTTGCCCCTGTAACATCTTTTTCAGCATTTTTAATTGAAATCGCCCCACCTGTGGATGCTTTTTTATTTGCCGATGTACCAGTTTTTGCAACAACAGAATTGTTTTCAAAATTACCAACTATTTTATCAACAGAAACAAGATACCCCTGCTGTCCTGCACGATCTGCACCGCCCTTGATATAAATTGCACCACCATTTGCATACCCATCACCAGTTGCACTGTTACCAATAAAGTTACCTGTGATTGTTCCTATTTTAACAGCAGAATTACCATATTGGCCCTCTATATGCATGGCACCACCACCGGCCGATATTTGACTGCCACTGGTGTATTCAGTTGTTCCATCACCACTGTATGTTGAACTGACACTGTTGCCAATAAAATCGCCATTTATTTCACCGATATTGGTCCCAGCATACAATGCGAACGCGCCCCCATTGGCCGTTGCCTTGGTTGCAGTTTCCGATGTATTTGAAATTGAATTATTTTTAAATGTTCCATTAATTGCCGCAATATCGCCATGACTGTAAATCACGGCCCCCTGGCCAAGCACTTCTGCGGTTCCCTTGTCAGCAGTTTTTGTTAAAACAATTTTATTATTTTCAACAGTACCTGCATTTATATTTCCAACGTTTTCCCCCGCTGCAATATTTAATATTCCCCCAGGGACACTTTCATCTGTTTTTTCAACGATTGTACCACTCCAATTTTCTACATCGGCCGGATTATTGACCGTCGCCACTGCCGGCATAATTGCCAACGCGGGTAACACGGAACAAATTTTACATAAATCTGACAAGTGCTTGTACGCGGACATGATTTTCTCCTTTTATGACTAGAATATCCCTTTCTGAATTTAACGATAGCACACCATAAACAACATGCAATAAAATTTATTCCTGAATCAAATCACCAAAACAACGATTGAATTCTTGGTTTGGGGTGTCTGATTCCATCGGGTGGCACCTGTGGGGCAATCGTAACGTTTCGCACCGCGCAATGCTTGTGCTCAACTACTCCTTGTTGCCCCAGGGCAACATTCATCACATGACCGAACTGCGCAACATGCAACCAATAATAAAACCCGCTATACGCGGGTTGAATTCTTGGTTGGGGCAGCTGGATTCGAACCAACACTGACGGAGTCAGAGTCCGGAGTTCTACCATTAAACTATGCCCCAATGTGCGCCACATTATATATTGCTTTGTTTGGGTTTGCAATTAATTTTTTGATTATTTATACCACTGTGAATTTTTCAAGATACTTCATCATATCATCATAATCCGTACCACGAATGCGGCGAATAGTTACGACTTTGCCATTTTTCAATTTGAATTTAATTGCGCGCTTCATTTAATCTCTCCACTGTTAAACAAAGCTAAAATCTCGTCAAAGACAGGTTCCGCACCAATGTATTGCATATTTCCCAAACCCTGGACAGGGAACCATTGCGCTGGTTTCAGATACTGTTTTTCATCTTCGGTAAGATGCGGCATATCATTTGAACCATCAACAACCCGACACAGATAAAACAACTGCAAGCAATGGAAATTCTTGCCCGTCTTGAAACTTTTGTACAGCGATGTATAAACATTCATCAAGCGAACCGGTTCAACATCAAATCCGGTTTCTTCTTTGATTTCCCGTTTCAGCGCGACAATATGATTTTCCCCCATTTCAATAGAGCCACCCGGAACCGCAAACCGTCCATTTGTCGGCAGCAACAATACCCGGCCATCACGAATGACAACACCATAGACCGCAGGATTGAAAATAAGTTCCGCTGAATCAACCGAATAGGATTTACCATCTATATCATGAACATTTACCAAAGACATAAAATCCCCCATACAGTATTAAGTAATATTTTATCATAAAATCTGGCAGTTAACAAATAATGCCCAACCGGGCGTTTTTTATTTGACAAAGGAAATTCCACAGCCCAATGTGTAAAAAATATGTAAAACAGAAACTATATACGGACCAACTTAAACCAGCCTGTATGCAGTGATATGCACAAATGTTAAACGGCCATTTTTGCCCGAAATTCAGGCTGTATTGTGCGGAAATCTGGGAATTTTTATTGTGTAGCATATGGGCTGTCAGAGTCCGGAGTTCTACCATTAAACTATGCCCCAATGTGGGGATCGTTACATATTGTATGCATTTGATTTGCAATCTATTTTTTCAATGCTTGTACGCCACATGGTCCGACATCTTTCCTGTGGATTATTTTTAATAAAAGCATCATAATCATTACATGGGAAAACGAGAGATATTTTCTGCACTGGCCGTAATTATCGGCATAACCTGTGCAACCGGGGCCGATGCCTGTACGGGCATAACCCTGAAATCCAAAGATAATGGTGTTGTGGCCGCCCGCACAATTGAATGGGGCGAATCGGAAATGGAAAACATGTACACCATTGTTCCGCGTGGCTATATTCAGCAATCAATGTTACCAAACGGGGACACTGGTGGCATGACGTTTTCCAGTATGTACGGGTACGTTGGTCTGGCCGTGGTACAGCCTGGCTGGGTTATGGACGGCATGAACGAAGCCGGCCTGTCCGCGGGATTATTCTATTTTCCAGGATATGGCGAATACCCAGAATACAATCCTGAAAACAAGGCAAACACAATATCGGACTTTCAACTGGTATCGTGGATACTGTCGCGATTTTCCACCGTTGACCAGGTTCGCGCCGCAATCGGCAACATCGATGTCGTCAGCATAGATCCACGCGCATCAACCGCCCATTGGCGTGTTACCGATCAATCAGGCAAACAAATCATCATTGAATTTGTCAATGGCCGCGCCCAGGTGTATGACAGTGAATTGGGTGTACTTGCAAATTCCCCTGATTACCCATGGCAGTTAAAAAATCTGAATAATTATGTAAATTTGATACCGGGTACGGCTGGCCCTGTCAAAATGGGTCCAATTACATTACGTGCATTTGGTGCAGGTTCTGGATTTTTGGGATTGCCTGGGGACTTTACCCCACCATCACGTTTTGTACGTGCCGCGTTTTTACAGACATATTCCATACAACAGGATACGTCATACGATTCGGTATTACAGGCATTTCACATATTGAATAATTTTGATGTACCATTGGGTACTGAATTTCCAGTGGGTCATGTACCTGTAAATATGCCATCGGCAACCCAATGGACAATTGCCACCGATTTACATGATCGCATAGTGTACTATCACACAATGTACAATCGCACACTGCGTTCCATTGACTTAAACCGTATAGATTTTGCAACGGTTCCATTTCAGTCATACCCATTGGATTCGACAAAATCAGAAACAGTTATACCGGTTGAAATAAAACTGGCAACGCCCCAGGAATAGAAAGCCAAACCATGAAAACAAAATTTGTAAAATTTGCGCCATTGGTTGCGCTGGCTGTATTGTGCACCCAAATTCAGGCTGCAACGGCCTGTACTGGGATAACACTGCAATCCGACGACGGTGCCGTAATCGTTGCCCGCACGATGGATTGGTCACGCGCAGAAATGCCCAGTTTTTATCTGATTGCGCCACGTGGATATGTCCAACAATCTATATTACCCAACAATGACATTGGGGGCATGACATTTGCCGGCAAATATGGTTTTGCTGGGTTGGGTATGGAAATGCCGGAATTTATAATTGACGGTGTAAATGAAGTCGGCCTGTCTGCCGCCCTGTTTTATTTCCCTGAATATGGTAAATACATTGAATACGATCCGACGTATAAATCAAACACATTATCCGACGCCCAGGTTGTTCCATGGATTTTATCCCAATTTTCAACCATAGACCAAGTAAAATCCGCCATACAAAACATTCGTATCGTGCACGTTGATCCACGCATAGACACCCTGCACTGGCGCATAACCGAACCATCCGGCCGCCAGGTTATTTTAGAAATCGTAAACGGCGTTGCAACATTTTACGACAGTGAAATCGGTGTTTTTACCAATGCCCCTGAATACCCATGGCATATAAAAAATCTGAATAATTATGTAAACTTGCACCCTGGCACGGCCGGGCCGATACGCATGGGTCCCATAACCCTGCGGGCATTTGGTGCTGGTTCTGGCTTATTGGGATTACCAGGTGATTTTACGCCACCGTCACGGTTTGTGCGCGCCGCGTTTTTACAAGAATACTCCCTGAAACAACGTAACGGGCGCGCCACCGCAATGGCGGCATTTCACATATTAAATAATTTTGATGTACCCCTGGGGGTCCAGTTTGCACAAAACACAGCCCCCAACAACATGCCATCCGCAACCCAATGGACGGTTGCAACAGATACAAAAAATAAAATATTGTACTATCACACAATGTATAACCGCACCATTCGTGAACTAGATTTATCGAAACTGGATTTTGAAACAATACCGTTTCAAATACACCCCCTGGACAAAACCCAAACCGAAAAGATAATCCCGGCCCAGGTTAAACAATATACCCCCGCCTGACATCAAAAAAATAATCCAGATGATTTTTAAAATATAAAGTGTATAATACCCCATATCCAAACGATAATAGAAGGAGTATTTACCATGAAAATCAAACCATTTGCCGGCGTACGTCCACCACGTGAAATCGCCGCTGATGTTGCATCACGCCCATATGACGTTTTAAATTCTGTCGAAGCCCAGGCCGAAGCTGGCGAAAAATCATTACTGCATATCATAAAACCAGAAATAGATTTTAACCCGATTGCCGACGAACATTCCCAGCCTGTATATGACAAAGCAGTTGAAAATTTCAAACTGTGGCAGGAACGTGGCTGGTTGGTCCAGGACGACAAAGAAATGTATTACATCTATGCCCAAACGATGGACGGTCGCACCCAGTATGGTTTGGTTGCTGCTGCGAACGTGGATGATTATATGACTGGCAAAATCAAAAAACATGAATTAACCCGCCGCGACAAAGAAGATGACCGTATGATTCACGTCCGCATTCAAAATGCAAACCTGGAACCGGTATTTTTTGCATATCCAGACGTTGATGAAATGAACAAAATTATTGCGGACTATGTTGCGACCCACGAACCAGAATATGATTTTGTTGCCCCTGATGGGTTTGGCCATACATTTTGGAAAATAGACGATGACAACATAATAAACCGCATAACGGAAATATTCCGTGACATTCCTGCGATGTACGTTGCCGACGGTCATCACAGAACGGCCGCCGCTGCACGCGTTGGTGCGGAAAAACGTGAACAAAATCCGAATCACACCGGCAATGAAGAATATAATTATTTTCTGGCTGTGATATTCCCAGAAAGCCAATTAAAAGTTATTGATTACAACCGCGTTGTACGTGATTTAAATGGCCTGACCCCGGACGAATTTTTGGCAAAACTGCGCGAATCGTTTGACGTTGTTGAAATGGGTACGGAAATATACAAACCAACAAAATTACATAACTTTGGCATGTACCTGGACGGGAAATGGTATTCATTAACCGCAAAGCCCGGCACATACAACGACAACGATCCAATTGGGGTTTTGGATGTAACTGTTTTATCAAACCTGGTATTTGACCAGATTTTAAATCTGGGTGACCTGCGCACCAGCAAACGCATTGACTTTGTTGGTGGTATACGTGGCCTGGGCGAATTACAGAAACGCGTTGATTCTGGCGAAATGGCGGTGGCGTTTGCACTGTATCCTGTGACAATGCGTCAAATAATTGATATTGCGGACACGGGCAATATTATGCCACCAAAAACAACATGGTTTGAACCAAAATTGCGCAGCGGTTTGGTGATTCACAAATTGTCATAAAAATCGGGGCGAATGCCCCGATTTTTTATTATTCATCTTCGGTATAATTACAATTTCTGGTGAATTGAAATGTACCCTCGGTCACTGTTATATTTATGTTTGACGGCATATAACAATTGGTTATAAACGATGGAGTTGGGGGGTCCGTAGGACATCTCGCCGGGGTTTCTCCATATACACCACCAATCGATGGACAACGCAAACATTCGTAATCCTTGGCACCCATAACTACTACACCACCAGTAGATTCTTTATAGTTGTGATCAATTAAATAATACCCACCGCCACAACATGGCGGATTATCTGGGTCTGTACAAGTCGCATGTGCGGGGCATGCCTTGCAATTTGGGGGACTGCCAAACATCATCGTACCACCCGCATTATAATAATTGGATTTACATTGATATTCACATTTGTTGGTGTTCCTGTTACAACGTGTTTGATAATTTTTACCAGTAACATCGGTCCATATTAGTTGATTTTCACATGCCAAACCTTCGCACCCCGTTATTGGTGTTACGGTTTTACAGGAATCAGGTCCACATACTTCCGTCATGGGAATACAGCATCCCTCTCCTCCTGGGTTCGCGTAAAAACTGCACCATTGCTGAGTACCAGGACAGTCAACTGCCATTGCATCAATACTAAACAGTGCAGAAACCATTAAACAAAATGTAAAAAATTTTTTCATATTTATCCCCTTTCGTCCCTAATGCAAACCACCGTTTGGATTAGGCACAAAAGGGGAGAATTAAAAATGCAGAAATCCGGGGTTTTTACAAAAATAAAAATGCCTAATACAATCGGTGGTTTGCATTAGGCATTTATTTGATTCTATTTTAGCCGAAAATTCCGGGGTGCGTCAATCATATTTTTACTGTTTTTTAATCCCCAAATTGAATTGTGGCCAAAATAGAAAAACTGTGACCATATACCCTTATTATCAGTTCACTAAAAATGGGACATTCGCCCCATTTTTATCGATTTGTTAACTGTAATTCTATACGACGATTTTGTTGCAAACTGTTTGCATCACGCCCCAATGCAACCGGGTGCAAATCGCCAAATCCACTGGGGACCAGACGACGTTTTGACACACCATCGGCCACCAATTCATTCACAACCGCATTTGCACGCAACAGCGACAATTCCATATTGTTTGAATATCCACGGGTACCGGGAATAACCTGTTGCCGATCTGTGTGCCCATCAACGCGAATAATCCAGTCAACATTTGTTGGAATTTTATTTTCTAAATCCTTTATCACATTTGCAATCAGGCGCAATTGATTTTTACCCTCTGGCGACAGAGTATATGACCCACTGCCGAACAAAATATCACTGGATATGATGAATCGATCACCTGTGGTTTGGATAAATTTATCATCACCCAACGCATCTTTTATCGCGCGGTAAAATTCTGATTGGTATTGCGCCACATTGTTTAATTCCGCAACTTTATCAGCCAAAGCCTTGTTCAGGCGTGTTGACATTTCAACATATTGAATGTCTTTCTGGTGCGATGCCTCCTCTGCTGCATCCAATGCAGCCTGTAACTTGTTCAATTGTTCGGATAATGACGCACGCTGTGTTGCCATTTGCTGTTGTAATTCACGACGTTCCTGTTCCAATTCAGCGGCCCGCTGTTTATCCAGGGTTGCCTGGTTTAATTGCGTGGTCAGGTTTGCAACCTGGGCGGCTAAATCTGTACCCTGGGCCTGTAATTCTGCGACCTTGGCCTCATATTCAGATATTAATTCATCCATGCTGACATCAACCTGTTCCAATTCGTCCGCCAACTGTGTATTACTGGCCGTCAGATTTTCCAATTCACTGCGCGCCAAAATTAACAATCGTTTGGCTTCTTCTTCGTCTGCGGTCATTTGAACAATTTTTTGCGCCTGTTCTTCATTGGTGCGCCGTAAATCAGCAACAGTTTTTGCGCCAGTATCACGATTAAATACACTGGTGGTTGTCCACAAAAACACAAAAACAATCAATAAAAAGATAAGTATTATCACCAGGTTCGAAAACAAGTCAACGAACGCCGGCCACGTATTTGTCTTTTCACGAAAACGTATGTTCATCATTTTTCTCTCTCTTGTTTTTGTATCAGGCCAATTCCGAAACCGTTTCCCGCAATTCACGTACACTGGTATTTAATTCTTTGGTGGCGTTGCTTATTTGTGGCAATACAGTTGCAACGGTGTCCACTTCGGCCACAGTGGTATGCGCGGACAGATAATCTTCCAGTTCGCGGAATATTCCATTTTGGGCGATTTGAACCTGTAACCCCAGGAACCCGATTGTCAAACTGCCCGCCAGCCCCATCAACGAACTGGTAAACGCAGTGGCCATTCCAGACAATGGGCGCGTCAATCCTGCCTGCATAGCAGACAAAACCGATTCGTCTGCGAAATCCAATGCGCCAATTAAATCAGCGAATCCACCAACCGTTACAATCAATCCCCAGAAAGTTCCCAACAACCCCAAAAATATCAATATATTTGTTATATATCGTATTGATTCACGCGAATCGTCAAAGCGTGTTAAAATCATATCCAACATGCCATTCAGTGTTGATGCAGATATACGAATCGGCCGTGCGCGCAGTATTAATGCAACCGGACGTAACAGGCGCGGTGGCAATGGCGCATTTTTTTTCCCTGCAAAATACGCACGTGCCCATTTATATTCAGGCAACAGACGAAACATTTCAACAAAACACAACCCAATTCCAAAAATAGTTGTTCCAATAATAATACCGTTCAGAAATATATTTGCCGTGGCCACGCGCAAGAAAGGCTGATAAAACAAAATCAATCCAGCCACCAACAATGCGGTAAATAACGCCATTCTGTTTAATGCATGGTGAAATTGTTTTGTCATAAATCTCTCTTCTTACTGATGTATATAATGATATTAGTAAATTTTATGTTTTTAAGTCAAGTAGTTACTGGTAATTCGTATATCTTTTATCATTACGCCCCACCCCGTGCGACACGGCGATCCATTAATGTTACACCAACACAGCATGGAATAACATAGTATGAAAATCATCCCAACCTTGTCATCGCGAGCCACGTTAGTGGCGTGGCGATCCAGGGTTGCAATATGTCGCGCGTCGCGCGGACAATATTTACTGGATTGCTTCGCGTTGCTCGCAATGACAGGGTATATACGAGTTACGAATAACCAGTAACTAAAAAAATCCCGCGGTTAGCGGGATAATTATTTATACAGAATTTATTGCCCACCACTGGCGGTGTCATTAAATTCTGTGCACGGATTTTCTTTTAATTTATTATAATTCTCCTGTTCTTGTGTTGAACCGTTATAAAACAAAAATATACGAACTTTTCTGTCTAACTTTTTGTCTTCTGCGGTTGGATTTGGTTTCGCACACTGATCACCTGCCGCGATTGTATCTATCTTTAAATTTGCTGGCCAGTTGCTGGATGCTTTTAAATATGTCTTTACGCTATCGGCTCGCCTTTCGGCTAAATCTTTATTGTCGTTGATGCCTTGTTGTGGTAAAGATCCATTTGGATTAACCTTATCAGAATCCGTATGTGCAACCAATACCAATGTTGCAGGCGTTTCTGCAAAATTTATCCCTTTCAGTTTTTCTATTACTGCATTTAATGCTGAATTAGGTTTTGTAATCTCAAACGAACCAGACTTTTCAAACAATGCTGCGGTGTTAATGGTTACTATTTCTGGATTATTAGGTGTTGGGGCCACATTTGGTATACATCCTGTATCGTCGTTCCAAGTCTTATCACCGCCACAATCACAGTCATTGCCATCCCATGTGCCGCCAGTGTCTTGACATCTTGTCTGACTCTCAGATGGTTCTGGGTCTTCACATTCTTCACTTTTTTCGTTCCATATTTTATCACCTGGGCATATGCATGTGGTACCATTCCATTCACCATCATCACTTTCACAGTTTGTTTCCGCCGTGGATGGTTCTTTCCCAGGTTCAACCGTGGGCGCACTGGCAAGGGCTTCTGTCTCTGATTCCTGTTCAACTTCGGCCAATTCTGTACGAATAAGGCGACGTTTGGCGTCATATTCGGATATTATTTCATCTGACATTTCGCGGGGTTTGTCACCAACATAGTTCGTTAAAACATTGCCGGCAATCCCAACCAATGCACCTGCACCGGCAACAATCGCACCCGTCGTTAATTGCGATGCTGTTTCCGCACGCTGCGCCGCCCATTCTGCCGCATCCGAACCAGTCGGATTGGACAACGCACGCGATATTGACGCATAGGCACCATCGGTTATACCAGTCGATACATTGTCATATAATCCAGATGTTGCCGCATCCAGAATAACTTCGGATTCTATACCAGGGGCCATCCCCAGGGACTCTTTACGCGTTTTTAAATCTGCCGCCAATGTCGTATATTCGTTATATATTGGCAATAATACGTTTGCACCGGGTAAAACGATTCCTGTTTCACCACCAGTAATGGTCATGCCCGCACCATAATCGCATTTGAATGTTGCCAGATATGCCGCCATATCACGTTCTGCGTCCGCATCAGCATTTTGTTCGGCCAGTGCGGATGCAACCTGCGTCCCACCAATGCCCATTGCACCCATTGATGCGCCACCAACCATGCGGTTTGCCAACGATTGTTCACGTTCACGCATCGCATCGACGTTTTCCTGTAATTCCGCGATTTCGGCGGCGTCCAGTTCCCGTTGCTGTGTCACGGATTGTTCATCGGTTGCCGGTGGTGTTTCCGCCTGTCCGGTGGTGGTTGACGCACTATCTGCTTGTGGGGCACCCCCTGCTTCATTACCACCGACGACTGTGGTTGTGGGGGCACCGTCAGCACCGTCGCCCCCAGATTGTGACGCATCTGTTGTACTTGATGCACCGCCTTGGGAATCACCTGCTTCATTACCACCCACGACTGTGCCTGCGGGATCACCGTCAGCACCGCCGTCCCCAGATTGTGCCGCACCTGTTGTATTTGATGCACCGCCTTGGGAATCACCTGCCTCAGCACCGGCGGCACCGGCGGCTGCGAGGTCACCTGCATCAGCACCGACGACAGTGCCTGCGGGGGCACTGTCGGCACCGTCGTCCCCAGATTGTGCCGCACCTGTTGTATTTGATGCAGTGTTTTGGGGCTTACCTGATTGTGATACTGTTGTCACAGAACCAGAAACAGCAGAATCACTAATTCCATCCCCCGACACACTGGGGGATTCATCATTGTTTGGGTTCCAATAGAAACCTTCACCTAGTTGAAATTCGTCCCCAGATGATTCTTGGGGCTTTGTTGCTGTGGAATGCGTATTACTAACATAATAACAATATCCATGGCCGTTTGTAGAATACAAAATATATTCTTTATCGCCATATACTGAACCATACTTGTATTTGGATTGCACCTCATTGCGACTACATTCTTTTATATTGTATTGTTTCCATTTATCATTCCCAAGTATTGGGCTGGAACAAATATATAATTTTGCGGATTTTTGCACTTCCCCTTGGAATACGTGGCCCGTTTGTAATATCAGCGCAGAATTAGCAGTACAGGCATCGTTATCACATTCAAATACTTCGTCTTTTTTGTCTGAAATTTTCCAAACACCCGTATTATGTGCTATATCCCGTCTCTCACCGCCCCGACGAGTAGCAAATTCATACGCGGCTTTGTTTCTAAATACAAATTCATCATCTTTAACTGATTGAATTTTTGAAAGAGTTACAGGTGCACCACAGTTATCATCGGCAAGTGCCGGTATTTGCATAATCAGATTTAAACACCCTGCCGAAAACAAACCAACGATTATATTTGGAAAATTTATCTGTCTAAAAATCCCAGATTTCTGCGACATTTTACTGCTCCCCCCCGTGTCTAATTCAAACGTCCGGTTTGAACTGGCAATAAAACACATTTTGTTCTATTTATTATATCATGTTTACATGTATCAAACAATTAAAATCAGCCCATCAGAAAACACTTGATTTTATTAAATAAATTGTAATAATTGGTGGGATTCCTGCTGGCAACATGGGGTTGTCGGCTGTATAAACCAAAGGAAACTTTATTATGGCTTACTATGAAAGCGTCCTGGTTTTCCGCCAGGATTTGACCGAACCACAGGTCAAAGAAAAAGCAGCAAAATATACTGATATTATTCGCGAATTGGGCGGTGATGTAAAATCCACAGAATTTTGGGGATTGAAAAATTTGGCCTATGTTATCCGCAAAAATCGCAAGGCACATTATGTTATGCTGAACATTGAATTGCCGGGTGACCAGGTTGCAGAACTGGAACGTCGCGCACGTATTGACGAAGACGTTATCCGTTACCTGAATGTTCGTGTTGATGCGTTGTCAACAACACCATCCGTCATGATGAAAAAGAATTCCGAGGAGGCAGAATAATGGCAGTCCGTGCAGCAATTTATCGTAAAAAATCTAACCCTTTAAAGGGCAAGGTTATTGATTACAAAGACATTAAAACTTTGTCACACTATATCACAGAACGCGGCAAAATCGTTCCGTCACGTATCAGTGGCGTTTCCCAAAAGGACCAACGCGAATTGGCAACCGCCATTAAACGCGCACGGCATTTGGGGCTGTTGCCGTTCGTTCGCAACAATCTGGGGTAATTTTGGGGCGATTTGGTATATACACAAATTCGCGAACATAATTATTCAACACACATTGGTATTTGGGTTTTACCCTAACTTGAAATAAAGGACAGATAAAATGAAAGTTATTTTAACAGAAAAAATTACAAAACTGGGCAACATCGGTGACACGGTAGAGGTCAAAACTGGATTCGCACGCAATTATTTGTTACCATTGGGCAAGGCGATGCGTTGGTCCCGTGAAAACGTTGCGTTGTTTGAAGCGAAAAAGGCTGAATTACAGGCACGCCAGGATGCAGCCAGAAAAACCGCCGAAGGATATGTTGACGCAGTCAAGAATGCTAAATTATACATGATTCGCCAGGCGGGTGATACCGGCCAGTTATATGGTTCCGTATCAACACGCGATATTGCGCGCATGTTAAAAGATGTTGCAAACGTCAATGTCGAATCGGCCCAGGTTATGTTGGGCGCACCGATTAAGGCAGTTGGTGTATTTGATACCCAAATTGCATTGCATCCTGATGTTATTGTTCCGGTCAAAATTTATGTCGCACAATCCCAGGATGAAATCGAGGCATTGGTTGCAGGTAAAGTTTTGACATTCGGCACAAAACGTGTTGATGAATCAGAAACCGAAACCGCCCAGGCGGACACCCCAGAACAGGCCGCGCAGTCTGAAACCCCAGACAACGCCGACCAGGGGGCTGATGAAAAATCTGACACTGAAAAAACCAGTGACGCAGAATAATAAAAACGGGGCATTTGCCCCGTTTTTTTAGTTAACAAATACCAAACACGAAATATTATTATTTATCCCCATTGTTTTTATTATACCGACGGGCGGATAACATCAGCAATCCGAGAATAAGCGGGGCAAATCAACCGTAAAATAAGCACGTGCCGTATGGTAATAAAACACCGCCCAATTGGGCGGTGTTTTGACACCTTGGATTAAATTTATTCACATGCACCATATGATTTTGCCACTGGATAATTTTCAATACATGCACTGCCAGATACCGTACATGCGGTCGGCACCAATGTCACAGTATTTGCATCTGGGGCCTTGTAATTAATTTGGGCCACTTTGCATTGTTCCAAATTTGTAATTGTGCCACATGTACGTTTCCATGAATTGCAATCCACGGCCGTACCCGTCGGCATCACTGTATCGGGCAAATTCAATTTCCATTTAACATAGAAATCTTTTAACGAACCAATTGAATACGATTTTCCATATCCAACCTGGGCCAATCCGTCACCGACACGACAATTAACATTACTGCGTTCGACAAATGCCGTAATAGCGGTGGCCAATCCGCCTGCACCAGCACCCACACCGATACCAATACCAATTGCCTTGCCCATATTGGATTCTTCACCATTTTGCAACAGGTCTTTGATTTCAGCGGTGAATATATCATCCAAGCGTTCCATATCAATTTTTATTTCACCGGCGTCACGACATTCTTTGCTGTCGGCAGAATTACAGTATATGGACGTTCCACTTGCCCGTGCCAAATTCAATGGCTTGAAACTGCACAACGGGTTATCCACACCGTCATTTGACTGCGCCACCATGTCCAAAGCCGCATCGGCCAATTGGGCTGTTAAATAATCCGCACACTGTTGAAACGTTGTGAAATTTTGCTCTTTACATTCCTTGAACTCTTCCACATTTTCAAAACATGTTTGGGCATTCACTTCTGTATACCCTTTTGCTTCACAGGTTATTGCAACATTGGCATACACTTCAACAGTTTCAGTGGTAAGTGTTGTTGTATCACATTTTTCCAATGCACTTTCAATCTGAACATATCGATTATATAAATCAACAATTTCTTCGCATTGTCCCTGTGTTATTTCGTCAACCGTCGCAGGAATTGTATTTTTCAAATATTCACTGATGCGCCCAAAGTTAGAATCAGCCCGCAATTCTTCGGTTAACATTTCACGGTGTGTTTTTTTGCTGCAATCAAATGCCCGCGCACCATGTCCTGCAATTGCGCCAACACCGGCCCCAACAACCGCGCCACCCCCAATTCCAACAACCGCCGCAGTATTTGTTTGGTTCATTAATGAAAACCCGAACAGGTCACGGTTACAAGTAAACGTTTCACCCGCCAGTTTCCAAACCTCGGCCGGTTGGTCATTACCCGCCGCCCCAAACAACCAATTGTTTTTAATTTGTGCGTCTTTGTTATATGCAGCAACCCGAATCCAACATTCTGCCGTTGTCGGATCCCAACGCGCATAATGTCCACGTTGACCATCAACACCGGGATTACCGTAATTCAACGTAACGCCCTGGGGGTTATTTTTAACCAAAGCATTTCCATTTTGGCTGTTATATGCGCCCACCCCAATATTGTATTCAGCCGTAACACCGCCGGCATTTGAAACCGCATCAAACGAAGCCCCATACGTGTTTACATCCAACAATAAACAAGTATTTTCAGCCTGATTTGGTGTCAATCCAGTTTTACGCAATACAAAATTATAATATGCCGGTTGCACCCTGCGCGAATTGAAATCAATCCACACATCTGCCGCCGTGCGATATACATTGGTACAATTTTTACGCACTTCCCGGATACAGCGTTCAACCTGAACCGAACATAAATTCATACCATTTACAATGGAATTACGTAAATCTTCGTTAAACAAATCATTAATTCCACCCGGCAAAGCCCCCGTATTTACACACATCAACACATCGTCCATGCAATTATCAACGGTGTATGCAGAATCCTTGACCCCGCCATCCGGGCATTCAGGTTCTGGATCTGGATCTGGGTCTGGGTTATCGGGGTTATCCGGTTCATCAGGATCACCTGGATCAGTTGGGGTTGAAACAGATGGCAAATTTGGTGAAACATTTCCGACCGAAAAATTCGGTAACGTTGGCATGGTTGGCATGCGCTGTGACGATACAGATGTTGTGACCCCCGCACGGTTCAGTTGTGTTACATTACTGTACCCCGCACGTCCAGTTGCCCCCGTTGCCGCGAACGTATCACACACAAACAACACGGCACCCAAACCAACGATGGACATTCCAAATACTTTCAGCCCAGAATGCATAAAATCCCCCCTTGATATATCCCTTTAATTATAACCTAAAAACCCCATAAAAAAAAGTACTTTTTAGACATTTTTTGACAAAAAAGCGATTAAAAATATTGACAAATAAACTATTTTTGTCTATATTTTTATAAATGACTGGGGTTATTAACTTTTTTAAAAAAAACAAGTATGCGGTAATATGGACCGCCTGTTACGTATTTGTCATGTGGGCCATTTTAAAATGGATGTTTAATTTTGATATGACATCACTGGCCCAGTGGAAAATATTATTTCACGCCCACCTGCGTGGTTTTCCTGGTTTTGTGTTCGGCATATTGATATTGGCAGCAATACCGTTATACATTGCCACAACCAGTATCATTTTACGCACAAAAAAACCATTATTTACACTGTCACTGCCAAAATTTATGCAGCCCGTCCCGGACGATACATCGGCCACGGCTGCACCAGAACCTGTATCACATGAACCCGTTGATACAACACCGACGGATACAACACCACAAAAGATAATTCCAACAGAATTACGTCCCGCATTCGTCCGCGCCCGCGCGCATGGTGGTGCGGCCCCAAAATCAGCATTTGACATCAGCAACATTACCGCCCCACACAACACATCAAACACCCCCGCCACCACCCCAGAATTACAACCAGCGGGCGAATTGCCGTTACCCAATAACTTTGAACTGGTCGATGCAACACCGTCATTTGCACCCGTGTTTTCAGACATAAACTTTGACGACGACACCCCCACAGCCGACACCGCAAACATTGACACAGACACAAATATTGCACAATCCGCCCCACCCCAATCCGCCACCCCCGACATCACACCTGTTACAGACTATCTGACATCAAACGGCATTGAATTTAAGATTGAAAACGACGTAATAATAACACCAACCGATGCAATTGCCGCACACAACGACCCTGATTTTTGGATTGCGGACGATACCACTTGGTTTGCCGCCGGGCGTCAAAAACCATCACCCGCCGACACAGTATTGGCCATCGCCACCGAACGCAACATACGTCCAGTATTATACCTGGGGCAAACGAACATATTGGATTTAGACGCACGCCGCGAACAATGGACCACCGCCGGCATAACAGTCATAACTGATTTGAACGAATTAAAACAATCGTAATAATGGCATATTAATACATTAAAACTGTGTATCGGTGCACACTTCGACTGGATCAGCCCATTTGTTACAATATAAATTGCCAAAAAATGGTTCACGCGTTTCCAAACATTCATATGATGTAATGCACTTGTGACAAATTAAATTTTCCCAATCAAAATTTGTCGTAATTTTTTCACGATAATTCCAATTGCTTACTTCGTATTCACCTGTTAATACTAAATTTGCCATATTTACACTGGATACTTCTGACCAATCAGATGCAGCAGAACCAATGACGACCATTAAAGCGGCAGGGGTAGCGACACAAATGCCCCCAACAACACCAATTATAGCCGCTGCTAGCGCGCCCGCAATAAGAGCAGCGCCAGCTGTAACCACCGCTACAGCAGCAATTATAACCGCACCTGTAATAATACCGGCCAATCCCTTAGGTGTTTTAGATTTAGCGATACCTGAGAATTGAGCCATATCTACGCAAGCCTGTCTGGCGATTTCGCGTCTGGCATCTTTGCCATTTTCCCCCCGAATTTCCGCCATACGTTCGGCGATAGTGGCATAGTCTTTGGATTGTTGTGCCAACAAATCGTCATAGAGTTCATAATAATTTTTTCTGGCTTTATTAAGAGCAATATGTGCAATATGTTGTCTGACAGATTTGGTCAGTTGTGGGAACCGTGGGACAGAAGTTCCCGAATAAGGTTTGATACCGTCGACCCGTCTGCCCGACATACAGAATTGTACCGTAGGGTCAGATTCAATAATATTATAAATATTATCCAGGTTATTTTGTAATTGTCCTAATTCGTTTTGCACGACTTGGATTTCATGATCAGAAATCTGTGTACCCAGTTCCAGGTTTTGGAAATATTGTTGTACAGACGAAATATTACCGTTTTGGTCAATATCAATACTGTCCCAATAAATATCCCCCTCTATAACCCCTGCCAACGGTGTAACAGGACCTAGGGCGTTTACTGTTGACCCGACAACCCGACCTAACTCTTTATCACTGATTTGTGATACGTTTGTTCTGCAATTCCCATACGCGATTTCTGTCATATCTTCTGATATGGCGTAATCACAAATTTTATATTCCAACGAACGTGTGCCGATTATTTCATCGTTCACAAATTTATTACATGTTTCTGTGTCACCGCATGCTTTTACAACGGCCGCATCCAGCGCAGATTGACAATATTCATACATTTCATTGTCAATATTTAAAAATATACCCTGGGCAACATTGTATAATTCATCATAAACAGCACTGCCGCGTATTTCGGTATCGCCATATACTTGCTGACACCCAACCAGTGTATCATACGGACACATCCGCATAATAGTATCCGTATCCAAACCAACACATTGGGTATAATCAGGGCCACACATATCTTCGGCCTGTAAACATTCCTTGAAATCATTTGTACATGCATTAACGCGCATTGCGGCCAACCGTGCCAACACAAAATCCCATATGGGGGATTCTTCCGCTTCGGTGGCAGAACTGGTGCTGATTCCACATGCGTTCAATGGTACTGTACACAATGACAACATGGTTTCAGGACGCGTCAAACACATATCATATGATCCATCCGGATTGTTCGGATCTATATTGTCGCGACATGCCTGTTGAAAACATGACGATATATTACTTATACAATTTTGACGTACATTATCTTCGGCTATTAATTCAGCAGATTTTACCTGGGGCGCTACCTCGCGCAAAAATGATAACCATACCTGATCACCACCATTGGCTGAATTGGCCGAACTGCATTGTTTGGTCACTGATTCACATAATGGACGCTTTGATACCAATATGTCATATGTCGATGCCTTTATCTGTATCGTTGACATCGCACCCTGAATATCATATGTGTCCGATTTCCTGTCCCCACGGGTATTCGTCGCATCAAATGCGGCAACTGATGCACATCCAGAAAAATCTTCGCCACAACCACCCGTACTTATCATGCAATTCTTGAATTCTACTACACATTGACCCAAATCATATTTGTTCGCATTACTCAGTGATGTATATGATGCATCCACCAAAGCCATTTTGGCGGTTTCTAATTTCTGAAAACTTTCAATTCTGCGCTGTTCCAAACTGTTTTGATACGCGGAACAATCACTGTCAATTTGCCGACTGTACGCCAATTGTAAATATTGCATACTGCCGGCACATTCCGGCATAGACGCCGCGCACATATTATGTGCCGCCGCAAACAAAGCATTACCAGTCAAACCACTTAACGGAATTGCGGACGATTCAACATCAGTTTCGGTATTCCATAACGACAAATCAACTGATTTAGTGGAAATCGGACGTTCATAGACCACATTTATATCATAATTATTTTCCAAACTGTCCACACCAACAGTGGCCATTTGATACGATTGTTCATCTAACTTTTCAATTTCGGACAATATTGAATCAAACGTGGCATTGCGGTCACTGCATACACAACGTCCACCATTTGTATTATCCAACATGCACAGCGAATCCATACATCCGTAATATTTTTGCTGACACTGCTGATTAATTAGCGAATTAGAAGTTGCACCGACAATTTTGGTTCCTGTATTAATAACCGACTGGGTTGTACCGGCACGTGCAGTCACCGCACTGCGTGTAACATTACTGGCCGATGTGGACGATGTTGACACGGGTGCCCGACTGACCGTTGTGCGCCCGGCGGTTGCCACACGCGCAGTTGTCGTTGGCGTCGTCACACTGCGGGTGGCGGCCCCGTTAGATGTGGCCGCGGGCACATTTACCACAGCAGAACGCCCAACCACATTACCGCCCGTACGGGTGGCCCCCATGGCCCCGCTGCACAACCCCGACCAGACCAAAATTACAGCCAAACAGCCCTTTAATATTGTCATCAGAACTGGATATCAACACAGGTTTCCACCACTTCGGCCCATTTTTTACAGAATCTGCGTCCACCCTTTGGATCCAAACAATTCTGGGTGCGCGTGCACTTATGGCAAACCAAAGTATCCCAACTGAATGTCGACGTTATCGTTTCTTTGTAATTCCAGTTACTTACTTCCTTGGACCCAACCAGATCACGTTCCATTGCTGATGCAGAGTTTTGTTTTCCCCAACTGCGACCAATTCCAGTGGCTTCGGACGCCCCAACACATGCGACGCGTGCCGCTTCACGCCGTGCATCGGCCAGGTTTTGTTCCTGAACACTGGCAATACGTTCATTTAACGTAACATAATCCTGCATACGTTTGTTTTCTAATTCCGCATATTTGGCATAATAATTATCCATGGCCAATTTTATCGCGGACGATGCAATCATTGCACGCATTTGTTGGGTCAACCCTGGGAAACGTCCACCCGCGCCAGATCTGTCAACAGTTAACTGTGTCGACGCCCCAACATTATTGCCATTACGCAGACTGATTGCCGATACAGCGGTTGCGTTTTGCGCAATTGGCGTGCCACGCACAGATGAACTGTTACTGGTATTGGTGCTAGCACTGGTATTATCATCATTTATACCCTGGACAGTACGCCCCGTCATACACCATTGAACTTCTGTGTTCGATTCAATTGCATTGATTGCATTATTTATATTATTTTGCAAAACGCCCAATTCGTGCCTGATTTCTTCGGCATATTTTGACGATGCCAATACCCGACTGTCAATTTCTATATTGCCGGTTTCATCATTAAACGACACAGAATTCCATGGAATGTCACCCTCTATGATAATAGCAATTTGGGCACCCTGGGCATTTTGATTTGCCGCGGCATTCAATGATTCTTCAAGTGTTATGCCATCATTTGTTGCACTTTTTGCGGTGGTATCTGCATTTTCCACTGTTGCATCACTGGTTTCAGGTGCCAAAATACCCGCAACACGCCCCAAACTGGCATCTGAAATCTGGGAAATATCAGTATAACAATTACTGTATTCAACAGATGTGCCTTCGCCTGATGAAATTGCACAAATTCTATATTCCAACGTATTTGTGCCAACATATTCATCAACCGCCATATTGTTACAATTTTCAGTATCCCCACATACGGAAATCATTGCTTCGTCTGCGGCTGTTTGACATTGATCTAATATATTATTGTCAATATTCAGCATAATGCCCTGAACATACGGTTCCAATTTGGCATAAAAATCTTCTTCGTCATTACCAGTTAATTCAACGTTACCACCATCGTAATCCTGACATCCAACTAACAATTCCTGGGGACACATACGAATAATGGTATCCGTATCCAAACCGATACATTGTGAATAGTCAGAACCACATCTGTCCACAGATTGCAAACAATCCTTGACCTGGGTGGTACACGAATTTACACGCATGGATTCCAACCGCGCCAGCACAAAATCCCATATGGTGGATTCTTCCGCTTCGGTGGCAGAACTGGTGCTGATTCCACATGCGTTCAATGGTACTGTACACAATGACAGCATTGTTTCAGGACGCGTCAAACACATATCATACGAACCATCCGGATTGTTCGGATCTATATTGTCGCGACATGCCTGTTGAAAACATGACGATATATTACTTATACAATTTTGACGTACATTATCTTCGGCTATTAATTCAGCAGATTTTACCTGGGGCGCTACCTCGCGCAAAAATGATAACCATACCTGATCACCACCATTGGCTGAATTGGCCGAACTGCATTGTTTGGTCACTGATTCACATAATGGACGCTTTGATACCAATATGTCATATGTCGATGCCTTTATCTGTATCGTTGACATCGCACCCTGAATATCATATGTGTCCGATTTCCTGTCCCCACGGGTATTCGTCGCATCAAATGCGGCAACTGATGCACATCCAGAAAAATCTTCGCCACAACCACCCGTACTTATCATGCAATTCTTGAATTCTACTACACATTGACCCAAATCATATTTGTTCGCATTTTGATATTGTTCCAATGCCGCATCACGCAACGCCTGTTCTGCAACATACAGTTTTTGCGCACTGGCATTTCTTTGTTGCTTTAAACTGTTTTCATATGCACTGCAATCAGAACGAATTTGCTGGGCATACATTAATTGCAACATCGGAATTTCAGCCGAACATTCTGGCATCTGCTGAATACATATATCGTGCGATGCCTGATACAGTGCATCACCCTCTTTGCCCTCTATGGGATTTTGATATAAACCAGCCACATCGTCAAAAATACTGCTGTCGGACGAACTTTCAACTGGGCTTAACCAAGATGTTAAATCCAAAACTGCGGGTTCTTCTTCCTTTGATTCTTCTAAAATAGTCTGGGCAACGGCGTTTGCATTTGCAATCGCTGTTTCAGCCGCATCCCCCATTTCAATACGTTCAACCCCATATGTGGCCATTTGATACGATTGTTCATCTAATTCCTGAATTTGCGCCAAAATGGTATCATACGTCGCATTTTGGTCACTGCATATACAACGCCCACCATTGTCATTATCCAACATACAGAAAGAATCCATACACCCGTAATATTTTTGTCGGCAATCTTCGCTAACAATAACATTTTCATTTGCACCGGCAATTTTGGTTCCTGTATTAATAACCGCCTGGGTTGTCCCGGCACGTGCAGCCACCGCGCTGCGCGTAACAGTACTGGCCGATGTGGACGATGTTGACACAGGTGCCCGACTGACCGTTGTGCGCCCAGCAGTTGCCGCACGCGCAGTTGTCGTCGGCGTCGTCGCACTGCGGGTGGCAGTCGCACTACGTGCAGTGGTGGCACTGCGCGCCGTCGTTGTACGTGACGCAGACGATGCGCCATCCCCCGAACGACTGACCGCACCACCGGCACGCGGATTTGGTGCCTGTGCCGCATTCACATTATATGACAATCCCATTAATAACGCACAAAAAATTGCAATTTTTCTCATACAAGGCCCTTCCTGATTAATAAATTTTATCATATTTACTAAATTTATTGAAACTATTTTTTACGCCATGCATAAATTTTTGGCAAAAAAAGAACATGTATTGACAATGCACTTTTTTGTACTACATAATAATGGGTAAAGAATAACCGAGGGACAAAATGAAATATACCAGACCTAACTTAAACATTGACAATGCACGCGCCGAATACATTATCGGCCAGGACGGCACCGCATTTTATAATCAAATACTGTGCTTTTCGAACTATTCCCCGTCATACGTTGTGACAAACGAAGATATTCGTTGGGTATCGGAACTGACAAAAAATGACGGACCACGCGTTTTGACCGTTGCAGCATCTGGCGATCATCCTATGTTTTACGCTATGCATGGCGCAAAAAACATAGACACGTTCGACCTGTCTTTCTGTGCCAAGGTCGCAATGGACATTAAAACCGCCGCGTTAAAGAAATTATCCCGTGCGGAATATATACAATTGCTGTCCGATATGCACACAGCAAATCGTGTATCAGATATAAAGCAAATCGGAACATTGATTGACGACATTCCACAAAACAGCGCATATTTTATAAAGAAAATGGCTGCATATCCAATATTCAGCAATGGATTACACCCATCATATTACAAGGATATTATACCAACAGACGATGAATACGCCGCCATGCGTGACACGATACGCGGACCATTCAAATTTATATGGTCGGATATAAAATCACTGCACACACATCTGGTTGACGAATACGATACAATAAATCTGTCAAACATATTTGAATATATGCCCCCGCAGCAAATACACCAGACGTTGGCGTCGTTGCGCAATCACATCCGCCCGGGTGGAACGATAATTGCACAAACCGGCAACTGGGGTATATCGCGCAAAATTTCGGCATACTGTGACGCAGTTAAAAAATTCAAACGCTGGGCCCGTATCGGGTGCCTGCGCAAAGATAACACCAATGCAAATTCGGAAGCGATTGCCATATTACAGCGCACCCGATAAAAAACGTCCAAACGTTTTCACGATAATGCCAAGAATTATATGAAAATGTTACAAATAACGAATAACTGGTAATAAAAAACGGGGCAAACGCCCCGTTTTTATTATTTTGCCGCCGCACGACGACGTTTTGTCGCCGGCTGTTTTTCAGCTTCGTCTTTGACTTCTTTATCAGCCTTGGCCTTTGATGCCTTGGTGGCTTTTTCTTTCTTTTCTGCCTTGTCTGCGGAATTATCCACCGCCTTTTCATCTGTGGCGGCTGGTTTTACAACCTTTTTCGCATTAACATCACGATCAACCAATTCAATAATTGCCATCGGCGCAGCATCCCCATAACGGAAACCAGCCTTTAATACACGTGTATATCCACCTGGCCGCTTTGCATAACGTGGTCCCAAAACAGTGAATAATTTTTTTACTGTTGCATCTGAACCATTGCCCAATTCACTGGCAACCAGACGACGATTGGCAACAGTATCAACCTTGGCACGGGTAATCAACTTTTCGACAATACCGCGTAAATCCTTGGCCTTTGGCAGTGTGGTTTTAATTTGTTCTTTTTCAATCAAGTTTTTCGCCAGACCAATGAACAAGGCCTTGCGTGCATTTGTGTCGCGATTAAATGTGCGACCTGCTTTCATGTGTCTCATTTAATTACTCCTTTGTGTTTCCGCCCCAAATTATCTTGGGGATTGGTTAGAGACGCCACGCCCTAAAATTTCTTTCAGTAACGTGGAATTTTTGTTTACTTTGTCTTGGACGTACCAAAAAATAAAATTCTTAACATTTGTGCAACAACACTATTTCCCTGAAAGAAAGGGACACGCTGTTTTGCCTGCTTATAAGAATCTTTCTTTTGCTTTTTTGATACCATCTGTGCCATCCTGTTTGTTTGGCAAGAAATTAAAGTTTATGAGATGATTGGAAACGATTGACGGTTCGCAGTGTAGTAAACCTACATAAGAACCGACAATCGCGACAAGCATCCATAAAATTTAATTTTAAAATTCACTTGCACAAGCAAGAAATTAAAGTTTATGAGATGATTGGAAACGATTGGCGGTTCGCAGTGTAGTAAACCTACATAAGAACCGACAATCGCGACAAGCATCCATAAAATTTAATTTATTTGTATGGGTCCTCGTACTTTTTAGCCAATTCCGCAATATTTTCCGGTGGCCACCCTGGTACTTCCATACCCAAACTCAGGCCCATTGCCTCTAACTGAACCTTGATTTCGTTCAGTGACTTGCGGCCAAAATTCGGTGTTTTCAACATGTCGGCTTCGGTCTTTTGAACCAATTCGCCCAACCAGTTGATTTTGTCGTTTTTCAGACAATTGTTCGCACGGACGGACAATTCCAGTTCATCAACATGCTTTAACAGTTTCGGATCAAACGGCAACGCGTCCTTGGCCTTTTCTTCTTCGGCCGGCGCATTGATTTGTGCCGGATCTTCAAAGTTAATAAATACAACCAATTGATCTGTCAAAATACGTGCCGCCAACGCAATGGCATCTTCGGGCGAAACTGAACCGTTTGTCTTTACGGTCATTTCCAGTTTATCGTAATCGGTGCTCTGCCCTACACGGGTTTCAGAAACATCGGTCGCGACATTTAAAATCGGTGAAAAGATTGAATCAACTGGGATTACCCCCAACGGCAAACCATCTGCATGTGCAGATGCTGGAACATAACCACGGCCCGTGGACAGTGTTATTTCCATATCCAAATTTGCCCCTTCGTCCAGTGTGCAAATTTCGGCGTCTTTGTTCATAACCTCTACCCCGCCGGACGTTTCAATCATGCCTGCGGTGACAACTGCTGGGCCCTTGACCTTTAATATGGCCTTGTGCTGACCTTCGGTCAATGCTTTAAAATATACACCCTTTAAATTTAAAATAATATCGGTAACATCTTCACGAACACCGGATATACTGGAAAATTCATGCTGAACGCCGTCAATTTTAATATAAATCGGTGCGCATCCCTGTAACGACGACAACAATACACGACGCAATGCCGTTCCCAATGTCAGACCAAAACCCTTTTCCAATGGTTCCGCCGTCAAAGTCGCTTGATTAGGATTATGTTCATCAACCTTGATATTCAGTTTTTTGGGCTTAATCAAAGTAACCCAATTTTTTTCAATCATAAATTCCTCCATAGGCTTAGTTTATCATTTTCGCCAATAGTTTCACGCAATGGATTATCCAACGCGCCCGCGCATTTTATAACACAAATCCGCAAAAGTCAAACAATTAATAATATTTGATAAGCAATATTGACACATTATATTATTTTGTCTAAAAAGTTGACAACACAAAAATATTGTACTAATCTATAAACAACTAAAACAAAGGATATCTGATGAAAACATCTGTATTATTTGGAATTTTTGCCGGTATTGTCGGCATTTGTGTCAACGCATCAGCAGATGGTTATGTTGAAACAGAAACAGTGAATACATATGAAAAAATAACTATTGATACGGTAACATACGTTGACGGTTCATATATTGCGCCCACCCGTGTTCGTGTTGCGAAACCGACCCCATGCCGCATGGCATCTTCATTGGATGTTGCGCGCAATACATGTTGCAAAACCCAACCGGCACAAAAACAATTACACCCCATCCGTGTTAAAACATATACAGAAGTCATAGACCACTATCAAGTATATCAACCGGTCGTAACATATAAACCAGTTGGCGAATATACAACGCGTCGTTATATTGACGCCCCATGTCCCAAAACAGGAACATGCGCCCGATAAAAAGAATTACAGAAAAAACGCCCAACCAGGCGTTTTTTCTATTTGTTATATTCAGTATTATTTAATAAATCAAGTTTGCTATTAGAATGAACACGGTAAAGCATATCACAATATTTTGGACAAACTTTCAGTATTTCCATACCTGTTTTCATAATAGCTCACGATTATTTATACAATAATATACTAATATTTATTAAAATAAATAACAAAAAATTATAATAATAAAAAATCCCGCTTTTGCGGGATTTTGAATTAGACGCGACGTACTTTTTTCGGGCGGCAACCATTATGCGGAATACGTGTCGTATCGGTAATGGATTGAACAATCAATCCCGCATTCGCCAACCCACGGACAGCAGATTCACGACCCTGGCCAATACCACGCATCAAAACGTCAACCGTTTTCATACCCATTTCAGCAACTTTCTTGCCAACTGCATCAGCAACAACCGTTGCGGCATATGGTGTTGATTTTTTTGCACCCTTGAAATTATTTGCACCCGCGGTTGCCCATGCCAACACAGCCCCAGATTGATCTGTGATTGTGATACGTGTATTGTTATTTGTCGCGACCACGTGGGCGATGCCATGTGATACCTTTTTTACGACTTTCTTTTTAGCTTTTGTTACTGCCATTATTTTTTACCTTTGATTTAGATGTCTTCAATTAACTATCGTGTTAATCTCTACCTGTTAATATTATTTACCCTTGACCGCAGACCCTGCGACAACGACACGCTTGCCCTTGCGGGTACGTGCGTTTGTACGTGTACGCTGGCCGCGAACCGGCAAACGATTACGATGACGAATACCGCGATATGTTTTCAAATCCTGTAAACGTTTGATGTTCATTGCAACTTCGCGACGAACGTCACCTTCGACCTTAAAGTTTTGTTCAATGTAACTAGAAATTTTAACAATATCCGCATCAGTCAAATCTTTGGCGCGCAACCCGTCTTTTAATTTCAGGGCCTTGCAAATTTGCGCTGCCTTGGCTGGGCCAATACCATGAATGTATTGCAACGCAATTTCAATGCGCTTGTCTGTCGGAATGTTAACACCTGCTATACGTGCCATTTTTCATTTTCCTTTTATTTACTGTGGTGCGCGTTTTCGCGCCCCGATACAACCACATGCAATCAAAAACAATTACACGCGTATTTTATTTTGCCGCATTATTTTATATAAAATGCCGCAAAAGTCAAATTTTATTACAATTCCGCCAATTCAATTAACGGAACCGCCCCTTCTTTTGTGCCTTTTTAATAACACTGCGATATTGCTTTGCCACCAGATATGACTGCGCCTGATTAACAGTATCCAAAACCACACCGGCCACAATCAATACACTTGTTCCACCGATTGCCAATGGCATACCCGCATGAGTATTCAAAATAATAGGTACGACGCACACAACAATCAAATACAATACACCGATGGCTGTTGTACGCGACACAACAGAATCCAAATAATGCATTGTCTGTTCACCCGGACGTACCCCCGGAATATACCCACCTGCATTTTTCAGATTATTTGCAGTTTCTTCTGAATTGAAAATAACCGCCGTCTGGAAATATGCAAAAAACGCAATCAATATAGTATACGTTATTATATACGACCACGTACCATATGTGAAAAATCCCATAACAGACTGCACAATCGGATTTTCACTTTGAACGAAACGCTGAATAAATGCCGGCAGCATCATAATACTGGCTGCGAACACAGGCCCCATAACCCCGGACATGTTAACCTTGATTGGCAAATAAGATGCATTAGTATTCATAATGCCGTTGGACATAACCTGGCGCGGATACAGAATTTGAATACGACGTTGTGCCTGTTCAAAGAAAGCAATCAGCGCAACGATACCAACGACGAATACAACAATCAGTGCAATCATGGCCGGTGAAATTTGCCCAACTGATCCCAACGACATCAACTGTGCGATACCACCTGGAACCTCTGCGATAATACCGGCGAAAATCAACAGGGATGCCCCCTGGCCTATACCACGCGCAGTAATTTGTTCGGCCAACCACATAACAAAAACAGTTCCACCCACCAACGCGATAATGGCCGATAATTCAAATGCAAATCCAGGATTAACAACCGCCGCAACACCATTAACTGGCGCCATGGATTCCAATCCACGCACAACGGCCCATCCCTGGACAACGGCCAAAAACACGGCCAAATAACGTGTGTACTGATTAATTTTAATACGTCCCGATTCGCCCTCTTTGCGCAGTTCGTTCAACGATTTGCTGGTGGCGGTTAATAATTGCAATACAATTGATGCCGAAATATACGGGAAAATATTCAATGCCAACACAGACATACGCGATAACGATCCGCCTGAAAACATATCGAACATTCCCATCATTCCGCTGCCTTCACCCGTAAACAGATGCAATACCGCGGACGCATTAACCCCCGGCAATGGAATAAACGAACCGATACGATATACAATCAGCGCACCTATTGTAAACAATATGCGCTTTTGTAAATCGGACATACTTCCAAAAAATTCTCTCAAAAATTTCATGCGAACGAACTTTATTAATCAGTATTGCATCCGGGTTTCCGGATGCAATACATTATTGTTATTTGTTTGTAATGGAACCACCTGCTTTAACAATTGCAGCTTCGGCCGCCTTGGACCATTTATCTGCAACAATGTTTACAGATGTTTTGATTTCACCCTTGGCCAAAATCTTTAATCCATCTTTTGTGCGATTAATAATTTTGGCATTCATTAACGTATCAATTGTGATTGGTGATTTAGCATCAATTTTGCCCGACGCAATGAATTTTTCAATATCACCCAAATTGATAGTAACGTATTCTTTGGCAAATGGATTGTTAAATCCGAATTTCGGGAAACGACGCAAAATTGGCATTTGTCCACCCTGGAACGTCGCCTGCTTGCGTGAACCACTGCGTGCCTTTTGCCCTTTGTTACCACGACCGGCGGTTTTACCCATCCCAGAACCGATACCACGACCAACGCGTTTAGCATTACTGCGTGCACCGAAATTATCCATCAAAGCATTTAATTTCATTTTTTGTTTCCTTTTATCCTGCGAACCATATTGTATCATGATTCTTTGTCGCACACCACTGGTGTACTCGGTTTATCAAAATTATTTTTCAACAATCTCTACCAGATGTGAAACTTTGGCCACCATACCACGAACAGCCGGTGTATCTTCGACCTCGTGCATTTTACCAATACGTCCCAAACCCAACGCTGCCACAACTTTGCGCTGCGCGGCTGGACGACCGATAACACTTCTAACCTGCTTTACAACTATTTTTGCCATAACTAGTCTCCGTTTTTATCGATACTTATAATTATTTAGCTTCCGCAGCATCGTTGTTTTCCAATTTTTTACCGTCACGACCGGCAATAATTTCAGCAACGCTTTTACCACGACGTGCCGCAACAGTTTTCGGCGAATTCATTTTAGCAAACGCCAGAAAAGCCGCACGAATCATATTATTTGGATTATTTGACCCCTGGGACTTAACAACAACGTCCTGAACCCCCAGACATTCAAACACTGCGCGCAACGCACCACCTGCAATAATTCCAGTACCCGGAACAGCACTGCGCACGACCAATTTACTTGCACCATATTTTGCAGAACTGTCATGATGTAAAGTGCGCCCTTCTTTTAACGGTACACGAATCATTTTTGCCTTGGCTGCCTTGGTTGCTTTTTGAACTGCGCTTTGTACTTCCAACGCTTTACCCTTGCCGAAACCAACGCGTCCAGCCTTGTCACCGACAACAACCAGTGCCGCGAATGACATATTGCGTCCGCCTTTTACAGTTTTAGAAACACGGTTGATAGAAACCAGTTTGTCTACCAAATTATCCGTTTGCAATTTTTTATCATCAAAACGTGCCATTATAAACTCCGTATATTACCGATTAAATTCTGACGCCACCCGCGCGGATTGCCTCACACAGTGCCTTTACACGGCCGTGATAACGATATCCACCACGATCAAAATAGCAGTTATCTGCAATATTTGCCTTTACTGCGCGTTCAGCGAATGCCTTGCCAACCAATTCAGCACCGGCAACGTTCCATCCCTTGCCCTTGAAACCTTTTTCCTTGGACGATGCGGCGCAAACCGTATGTCCCTTTACATCATCAATGGCCTGGATTTCAATATGACGTCCCGAACGAAAAACCGACAGGCGAATTTTTCCCGGATTTTTTCTTTTCAACGCACTGCGATTTGCCAACGTGCGTCTTTCTTCTGTAGACAAATGTTTCAACATTTTGTTTCCTTTTTTCCAATCCCCGTAACAGCGGGAATTCTTAATTAACTATTATTTCTTTTTACCTTCTTTGCGGCGTATTCTTTCACCCTTATAGAATATACCTTTGCCTTTGTACGGGTCAGCTTTGCGAACTTTGTGAACCTTGTCAGCGAACTGTCCAACCAAGCATTTATCAATACCATTAATGATAAATTCTGTTGGCGTTTCACCCATTTGAACGGTCAATCCGGCTGGTATTTCCATAATAACATCATGTGAATACCCTGCAACCAGGACCAATTTATTTCCACTAACAGACGCCTTGTAACCAACGCCCTTCATATACATGGCCTTGCTAAACCCATCGGTAACGCCTTCGACAGCGGCGCGCACATTACGTGTCATTGTTCCCCACATTGCACGTGATGTTTTATCCTCTGCATCTTTTGGGGTAACGACAACCTGGTCCGCTTCTACAACGACATCAACCAAACCAGAATGCTTTGTATCCAAAGACAATTTAATTTCACCCTTTGGGCCTTTGACAGTCAGGACGTCGTCTGCAATTGCCGCCGTTACGCCCTCTTTCAATTTAACTGGATGTTTTCCTGCACGAGACATAATTCAATCCTCACTATATATTAAATAACCTTGCACAATACTTCACCGCCGACGTTCATCAGACGCGCTTTGTGATCGGTCATAACCCCGTTTGGTGTAGAAACAATCGCGATGCCCAAACCATTCAAAACCTTTGGCATTTTTGCACTGCCGGAATATACACGGCGTCCTGGCTTTGAAACAACTGTTATTTCTTGGATAGCACCATTTCCGCCGACATACTTTAATTCAATAACCAAATTGGCACGATGTTCGTCAATTTGTTCTTTGCGGAAATCAGTAATAAAACCTTCGTCTTTCAAGACGGACAAAACCGCCGCGCGCAATTTGCTGCATGGAACGGTTACAAATTCTTTACCGGCATTCTGCCCATTACGAATACGGGTCAGCATATCTCCGATTGGGTGTGATAATGACATCTTGTATAACTCCTTGTTACTCTTTGGGTTTCCCCGCGGAACCCAGCTGCATTGTCCACAACTGGGGATTAAAAATTACCAACTAGACTTGCGCACGCCCGGCAGTTTTCCTTCGGATGCCAGTGTACGGAACTGTTGGCGGCACAGACCGAACATACGGAAATAACCGCGTGAACGTCCTGTCACTGCACAGCGATTATGTAAACGCGTTGGGTTTGCATTACGTGGCAGTTTTGCCAATGTTTTCATTGCCTCTATACGTTCATCTGGCGACGCGTTCACAGACATTTTTGCCTTTTCCGCGGCGCGTTTTTTGGCGTATTTGGCGACCAATTTTTCACGTTTTTTTTGTTTATTGATTAACGCTAATTTTGCCATATTATATACCTTTTATTATTTCAGAACCAGCGGCAGGCCGATTTTAGTCAGCAGTGCGCGTGCCTCGTCATCTGTTTTGGCCGTTGTTGCGATGACAATATCCATCCCACGTATCGCATCAATTTTATCAACGGAAATTTCAGGGAAAATCAAATGTTCTTTGATACCAAAAGCATAATTTCCACGTCCATCAAATTTTGATTTTGACAAACCGCGAAAATCTTTTACACGTGGCAACGCAACAGTAATCAATTTATCCAGGAAATCATACATTCTTTTGCCACGCAAAGTAACTTTACATCCGATGGGTTGACCTTCACGTAAACGGTATGTTGCGATGGATTTTTTTGCACATGTAACAACAGGCTTTTGTGCGGCAATTGCCGTCAAATCCGTAACAGCAGCATCCAATTTCTTTTTATCAGATACCGCTTCGCCAACGCCCATATTCAAAACAATTTTTGTTAATTTGGGCACTTCCAATGAATTTTTGTACCCGAATTCTTTAATCAATTCAGGAACAATCTGCTTTTCATAAATTTCACGCAATCTGCTTTGCATTTTCTATTCCTTAACGTTTCGTCCCCGTAACAGCGGGAACCAGTTATTTATAATTCCGCACCAGATTTTTTTGCAATGCGAACTTTTTTATCACCATCCATTTTATATCCAACACGTGTTGCTTTTTTAGTTTTCGGATCAACCAATGCAACATTGGAAACATGGATTGGGGCCTCGCGGTCAACGATGTGACCTGGCTGTTCCTGTGTCGGTTTAACATGCCACTTATGGCGGTTAACACCTTCTACAACCACACGGGATTCAGTCGGACGTGCTTCCAGTACTTTACCTTTGACGCCCTTGTACTTTCCCGAAATAACTACGACTTCATCGCCTTTTTTAATTTTCATTTCAAAACCTTTTGTCTGTTACATTACCCCGGTACTATATAACTTCTGGTGCCAAAGATACAATTTTCTGAACATCGTATTTGCGACGAACTTCACGCGCAATGGGTCCAAAAATACGTGTACCAATTGGTTCAAAGTTGTTTTTATTTATCAACACAACCGCATTGTCATCAAAACGGATAATTGAACCATCCGGACGTTTTACCGGAAATTTTGTACGCACGATTATTGCACGCTGTACAGTACCCTTTTGTACTTTACCACGCGGTATAGCCTCTTTAATGGCAACAACAATTTTGTCACCAACCGTTGCATAACGACGATGTGAACCACCCAAAACCTTGATGCACATAGCCTTGCGTGCACCAGAATTATCGGCGACCGTCATAACTGTTTCATTTTGTATCATACCACTTCACCTTTTGTCCTGCGTCCAGGGCAATCCCCCAGCGCTTTGTTTCATCAGGTTCCGACTGCCTTTCGACCTCAAAGAACCTGTGTGTGATTACTATTCAGCAACGTCCACCGATTCATCCTTGGAAACGCCAACGCGTCCCTTTACGACCCAAGATTTAGTCTTGGAAATCGGACGATGCTCTTCTATTGCGACGATATCACCAACCTTGTATTCGTTGTTTTCATCGTGCGCCTTGTACTTTTTATTCTGCTTTACGAACTTGCCATACAACGGATGACGGAAACGACGTTCAACTTCTACAACGACTGTTTTGTCATTTGCTGTACTTTTAACTGTTCCTTGCAGTATACGTCTTGGCATAACTTTTGTCCCTTATCATTTTTATTTATGCGCAAAATCCGCATAAATTAACCACTTTTTTTACCCGATTTCGCATAATGATAACTAAAAATTTAGAAATCTCAACAAAAATCGGCAATTATTTATTATTTTTTCGCTGCGTTTATTTTTGTTTTAACACGTGCGATTTCACGACGGGTTTGACGCATAACATGTGTTTTCGGCATCTGACCAGCAGCATGCTGAAAACGTTGGTTCATCTGATCTTTTTTCAGATTTTCCAATTTGCTTTGCAACGCCTCTGCCGTCAAAGATTCTTTTTCCACTTTCTTTTCTGCCATTTTTTCTTACCTTTTTTGCCAGGCACCGATAAAATCGCATGCCCACGTGTAACTAGTTGACCTTGCGTTCAACAACTTTTGTTTTGACCGGCAGTTTTGCCGCCGCCAACGCGAACGCTTCATATGCAATTTCAGGTTTCACACCATCAATTTCAAACAAAATACGTCCTGGTTTTACGCGACAAATCCAGTATTCAACGGCCCCCTTACCTTTACCCATACGAACTTCTGCTGGTTTTTTGGTAACAGGCACATCTGGAAACACACGAATCCACAGTTTACCCATACGACGCATATGACGTGTAATGGCACGACGCGCCGCCTCTATTTGACGCGCGGTAACACGTTCCGGCGTCATCGCCTTCAGCCCAAAAGAACCGAACGCTAATTCACTGCCACCTTTGGCAACACCGTGAATACGCCCTTTGTGCTGCTTGCGAAACTTTGTTTTATTTGGCATTAACATAATAACGACCCTTTGTTTATTTATTTAATTTTTGATTTACCGGCACCATATAGATGACCGTCAAAAATTACTTGCTTTTTCTTTCGCTGCTGCCGGCATATTCTGTTGGACGCGCCATTTCAGACGCCAGCTTTTCTTTATTTACGACATCGCCAGTGTAAATCCAAACCTTTACCCCGATAACGCCGTACGTTGTTTTCGCCTGAATTGATGCATAATCAATATCAGCACGCAAGGTGTGCAATGGAATACGTCCTTCGCGGATTTGTTCACTGCGGGCGATTTCCGCACCGTTCAGACGCCCCGAACACATAACCTTGATCCCCTGGGCCCCAGCCTTTACCGCATTCTGAACAGCCTTTTTCATTGCACGTTTAAAGGACACACGTCCTTCGATTTGTTGCGCAATATTCTGCGCGACCAATTGTGCGTTCAAATCCGGGCGACGCACTTCATAAATATTAACAACGACCTGGTCATTTTTAACCAATTTTTTAATATCGTTGCGTAACGCTTCGATATCGGCACCGTTTTTACCGATAATCATACCCGGACGCGATGTGTGCACTGTAACCACGACTTTTTTGGCAAAGCGTTCAATAACAACCTTGGCCAAACCAGCCTTTTTCAATTTTTTTTCAATAAACTTGCGGATTTTAATATCTTCGGCCAGCAAATTTGCATAGTCTTTTTTACCCGCAATCCAGCGCGAATCTGTTACCTTGTTTATAAATTCACGCAACGAGATAGGTGATACTTTCTGTCCCATTTTACTTTTTCCTTACTGTTTTTGACCGGTGTTCTTGAAGATTTGGCAACAATCTTTATTCAGGAATAAAATTCCATACCACCGGCCAGATTAATTATTTAGCTTTTTTGTCTGCCTTTGCCTTGGCTGTTTTCTTTGTTGGTGCCACACCAGATTCCAAAACGATTGTCAAATTAGAAAAAGGTTTCAAAATCGGACGTGCACTGCCACGTGGTCCCGGAAATATACGTTTCATCGTCAACGCTTTACCACACCAAATTTCTTTAACATACAGGCTTTCTGCTGGTAATTTTTTGTTGTGTTCTGCATTTGCGATGGCCGACAACAAAGTTTTTAAAACTTCACCGGCAACACGCTTCTTAGAAAATTTCAAGACATCGATTGCACGTTCAACTGGCAAACCACGCACCAAATCACAAACCAGATTTAATTTCTGGTGACTGATGCGGATCATTCTGTTAAACGCACGCACTTGATTATCTTTTATTCCATATCTTGTCGTTGTCATAACTGTTACCCTATTATTTATATTCCTGTCGGTCGCCAGAAATTATTACTTTGCCGCCGCCGCTTTTTTATTGGCCGCATGCCCTTTGAAAGTACGTGTTGGTGCAAATTCACCCAATTTGTGACCAATCATATCTTCGACAATGGACACAGGAATAAATTTGTTACCATTGTGCACTTCGAATGTCAAACCAACCATCGTCGGAATGATAGTGCTGCTGCGCGACCAAGTCTTAATCGGCTTGTGGTCATTTTTTTCATTTGCCGCCGCAACCTTTTTCAAGATGGACGGATGAACATACGGACCTTTCCATACTGAACGAGACATCAATTACTCCGTTTTTTATTTATTATTTTTTCTTTGCCAAATGTCTGCTGCGGATAATCATCTTTGCAGTACGTTTATTGCTACGGGTACGATATCCCTTGGCTGGAATACCTGTACGTGATACTGGTTCGTGGCCCTTTGAATGACCGTTACCACCACCCATTGGGTGATCAACCGGGTTCTGTGCCATACCGCGAACGGACGGGCGAATCCCCAGCCAACGTGCACGTCCAGCCTTACCCAGGTTAACATTGCGCTGATCGGGGTTAGAAACACTGCCGACCGTCGCCATACAATCGGAATGAACTTTACGCAACTCGCCACTGTTCATTTTTATCTGGGCATAAACACCATCCTTACCCATCAACTGTGCATAGCAACCTGCACTGCGGGCCAATTGACCACCAGCACCTGGTTTCAATTCTACATTATGCACAATTGTACCGATTGGCATATTTTTCAATGGCATTGCATTACCTGGTTTAATATCTTCGCGATCACCGGAAACAACAATATCGCCAACTTTCAAATCACGTGGTGCCAAAATATAAGAACGCGCACCATCTGTGTATTCAACCAATGCAATAAAAGCAGTACGGTTCGGGTCATATTCCAAACGAACAACCGTCGCCGGAACACCCTTTTTCTTGCGTGCGAAATCAATCAAACGATATTTACGCTTGTGACCGCCACCCTGATGCATAACAGTAACATGACCAAAATTATTGCGTCCACCCTTGGACTTCAAACCAACTGTCAACGCCTTTTCTGGCGCACCACGATGCAATTCACTGCGGTCAATCAATGTCAAACCGCGTGTACCTGCTGTTGTTGGCTTATAATGCTTTAATGCCATTTTTTCTTACCTTTGTTTTTGCGACGACACTAACACCCATTATATATCGGGTTCTCTGCCGGCGCGCTGTTTATATTATTGTACGTTTGCAGATAAATCCAACTTCGCATCCGCCGGCAATGAAACGTACGCCTTTTTAACAGACCGTTTCATACCCACGCCACGTCCGCGAAATGATTTTTCTTTGCCTTTGACGACAACAATGTTAACCTTGGTCGGTTTTACATTGTATATCGCCTGAACAGCGCGTGCCACGTCTTCCTTGGTCGCATCTGCTGCAACTTCGAACGCAACACCATTGCTTTCAGACAATTTTGCCGTCTTTTCCGAGATTATCGGGCGACGCAGTATATCATAAATACCAGCGGTGCGCACGACTTTTTTCTCTGAATTAACTTTTTTTTCTGCCATTTTGTTATACCTTTTCGTCTTGCGTCATTGGCAACCAATTATGCCAAGCGCGCCTCAACCGCTTTGACTGCATCAGCCGTCAAAACCAATTTGTCATGATTCAAAATATCCAACACATTCAACCCAATGGTCGGCAGTGCATCGATATTCGGAATATTTGCCATGGATTTCTGGAAATTAGCATCCAAATCAGCAGCACCAACAAACAAAGCAGAATTTAAATCCAACTTTTTCAATTGCTTTGCCAATGCCCCTGTTTTAACCGCCGCCAATTTTTCTGAATCAATCACCACCAGATTTCCATCACGAACCTTGGACGACAAAGCCATTTTCAGTCCCAATGCACGAATCTTTTTCGGCAGATCAATTGAATGATCACGAACAACTGGCCCATGAACAACGCCACCGCCACGCATGTGAACATTGTATCTTTCACCCTGGCGTGCATTACCTGTTTTCTTTTGTTTAAAGGCCTTTTTACCACTGCCCGCAACATCAGAAACAGTTTTTACCGCATGTGTGCCAGCGCGCGATTTCGCCCGTTGCCATGTAACAACACGATGCAGAATATCTGCGCGTGGTTCAACACCAAAAATCTGGTCTGCCAAATCAACTTTGCCGACCGCTTTGCCATCAAAATTTATAACATCTATTTGCATTTTTTCCACCTTACTCTAATCTGTTGCCATTTAATTATTCCGCAACAGGTTCTGTTTCGGTTTCTGCTGCCTGCTGTTCATTAGATTCAGCAACTTTCATTTTTGTCGGAACCGGCAAATCTTTCTGTTCCTTTTTAACGGCATCACTGATTAAAACGAATGTGCCATTTGCCCCTGGAACTGCGCCTTCGACAAAGATTAAATTTTCCGCATCATCAACGCCAAACACTTTCAAATTCTGGACAGTAACGATTTCATTTCCCATCTGACCGGCCATTTTTTTACCCTTTAAAACACGACCTGGCCATTCACGCATACCTGTACCACCAATTGAACGATGTGCCTTTAAAACACCATGGGATGCCTCTTTACCGCCAAAGTTATGACGTTTCATGGCCCCTTGGAAACCCTTACCTTTGCTGGTTGCCTGAACATCAACAAACTGGCCAGCGATAAAGTGCGAAGCCACCAATTGTGTTCCCGCTGGGATAATGCAATCATCAGACACACGGAATTCGACAACCTTGCGATACGGTTTTACACCGGCTTTTTCCGCTGCCACAGCCTGCGGTTTAGCAACATGCTTTGCCTTGGCTTCACGCACGCCCAGTATGTTTGCGACATACCCATTCTTTTCCACTGTACGATTGCCGATAACCGTGCAATCACCGACGGATAAAACTGTTACAGGATGTGCCACGCCACCGTCATCATACAAACGTGTCATACCAATTTTTGTTGTTATTAAACCGCTACGTTTCATTTCTTTTGCCTTTATTTGTTAGTAGGTTGGCCGGTTGTACACACCATAATTACGTCCGCCCAACACAAACATTTTATAATTTAATTTTAACATCAACACCTGACGCCAAATCCAACTTCATCAATGCATCTACTGTTTGCGGGGTTGGATTAACAATATCAACAACCGCCTTGTGATTGCGAATTTCAAATTGTTCGCGCGACTTTTTATGAACGTGTGGCGAACGGTTAACAGTAAATTTCTTAATCAATGTCGGCAAGCGAACGGGTCCGACTACATCCGCGCCAGTGCGCTTTGCAGTTTTGACTATTTCATCCACAGATTCCATCAAGACTCTGTGGTCAAACGCTGTCAATTTGATGCGAATTTTAGATGTTGGTACCATTTGCTCGTTTTCCTTATCGTTATTCCGGGCCGGTAATCACTGGCGTTTATTTATCCAGTTACACCGACCCGCGACATTTATTTATTATTTAATAATTTTCGATACAACGCCCGCGCCAACTGTGCGTCCGCCTTCACGGATAGCAAAGCGACGGCCTTCGTCCATAGCAATCGGGGCAATCAGTTGCACCGTGATACGAACGTTATCACCCGGCAGAACCATTTCTTTATCCGCCGGCAGTGTAATTGTACCGGTTACGTCTGTTGTGCTGAAATAGAACTGCGGACGATAGTTGCTGAAAAATGCAGTGTGACGTCCACCTTCTTCTTTGGTCAGAATATAAACTTCTGCTTCAAATTCTGTATGTGGTGTGATGGAACCCGGTTTGCAGATAATCTGACCACGTTCAACATCTTCTTTCTTGGTACCACGCAACAGCAAACCTACGTTATCACCGGCTTCACCCTGATCCAACAATTTGCGGAACATTTCAACACCGGTAACAGTTGTTTTCTGTGTTGGACGCAAACCAACGATTTCGCATTCATCACCAACCTTGACGGTACCAGCTTCGATACGACCTGTAACCACTGTACCACGGCCAGTAATAGAGAATACGTCTTCAATCGGCATCAAGAATGGTTTATCAACTGGACGTTCTGGCAATGGGATGTATTCATCACATGCTTTTAACAATGCATCAATTGATTCTTTGCCCAAACCATCGTTTTTACCTTCCAATGCGGAAACGGCAGAACCGCGAATAATTGGCACATTTTCACCATCGAAATCGTTCGCAGACAACAGTTCACGAATTTCCATTTCGACCAATTCCAACAATTCTGGGTCATTTGCCAAATCGCATTTGTTCAAATAAACAACGATTTTTGGAATACCAACCTGGCGTGCCAACAGAATGTGTTCGCGTGTCTGTGGCATCGGACCGTCTGTTGCAGCAACCACCAAGATAGCACCGTCCATCTGGGCCGCACCAGTAATCATGTTTTTAACATAGTCCGCGTGTCCCGGGCAGTCAACGTGCGCATAATGACGATTTTCTGTTTCGTATTCAACGTGTGCTGTATTAATTGTAATACCACGTGCGCGTTCTTCTGGTGCGTTATCGATTTGATCAACACCCTTGGCCTGGTCAGCACCAACACCATAATAATGAACAATAGCAGCCGTCAATGTTGTTTTACCATGGTCAACGTGACCAATTGTACCAATATTAACGTGTGGCTTGGTTCTTACATATTTTTCTTTTGCCATAGTTTTCTCCTTAGGGCTTTGTTAAGTTTGATTTCTGAAATCTGATTTCCGATTCATTAGAATAAATCATAAACCAGAAATCAAAAATCACAATCTTTTTTTATTTTTTTTATTTTGTCAGCTTTTTTATAACCTCGTCTGCGACATTTTTCGGCACTTCGGCATAGTGGGACAATTCCATATACGGATTTGCACGCCCCTGTGACAAAGAACGCAATGTCTTGACATATCCGAACAAGTTAGCCAATGGAACGTATGCCGAAATCATCTGATTACCGAACTGTGTTTCGATACCATTGATTTGTCCACGACGACTGTTCAGGTCCCCGATGATGTCACCGACGTATTCTTCCGGTGTGGTGACCGAAAGTTTCATAATCGGTTCCAACAACTTTGGCGCAGCCTTTTTCATCGCTTCGCGGAAACATGCACGCGCCGCAATTTCAAAGCACAATACATTGGAATCGACTTCGTGATATTTACCATCAACCAATGTAGCTTTGAAATCCACAGTGGGATAGCCAATCAGAACACCTGTCTGTTGCGCTATCTTTAAACCCTTTTCGACACCGGGGATGTATTCTTTTGGAATAGCACCACCAACAATCTTGTTTTCGAATTCATATCCAGAACCAGGTTCCAACGGTTCAAATTCAATTTTAACCTGGGCATATTGACCCGAACCACCAGACTGTTTCTTATGTGTGTATTCTTCGGTTACTGGTTTACCAAATGTTTCGCGATACGCAATGCGCGGCTCACCGACATTAACATCAACCTTGAATTCGCGTGACAAACGGTCAACCAAAATTTCCAGGTGCAATTCACCAACACCCGCCAAAATCGTCTGGCCCGATTCTTCGTCCACAGACACATGGAACGACGGATCTTCTTTGGCCAATGCCTGTAACCCCAACGACATTTTTTCGATATCAGCCTTGGTCTTGGGTTCAACTGCGATGCTCATAACCGGGTCTGGAACATGAATGTTTTCCAGAATAATTGGATTGGATTCATCGCACAATGTATCACCGGTAATTGTTTCCTTCATACCAACCAATGTAACAATATCACCTGCGGATGCTTCCTTGATTTCTTCACGCTGATTGGCATGCATTAATAACATACGTCCAACACGTTCACGTTTATCACGGTTGGAATTGTAAATATATGACCCAGATACCAATTTACCTGAATAAATACGTATAAACATCAAATTTCCAACGAATGGATCATTTGCGACCTTAAACGCCAACGCGCTGAACGGTTCATTCGGATTGGCATGACGTTCAATAACCGTCTTTTTATCCATCGCCGTACCCTTGATGGCCGGAATATCCAACGGGCTGGGCAAATAATCAACAATCGCATCCAACAATGGCTGAACACCCTTGTTCTTAAATGCGGTACCACACAACACAGGGTTAAAGTTCTGTGCGATTGTTCCCTTGCGAATTAATTTTTTAATTGTTGCAACATCTGGCTCTTTGCCTTCCATATAGGCTTCCATAATTTCATCATCCAGTGTTACAACTTCTTCAATTAATTTGTTGTGTAATTCTTCGGCTTTTTCCTTTAAATCATCTGGGATGTCAATGATATGCGGATCTTTGCCCAGGTCATCTTCCCAAACAATACCGCGCATTTCGACAACGTCAACAACGCCACGGAAATCAGATTCTGCGCCAATTGGGAAATTCACCACCAGCGGATTGGCCCCCAAACGTTCACGAATCATATCAACACAGCGAAAGAAATTACCACCGATACGATCCATTTTATTAACAAAGCAAATACGTGGCACATTATAACGGTCAGCCTGACGCCAAACAGTTTCAGTCTGTGGCTGAACACCGGAAACCGATTCAAACACCGCGACCGCACCGTCCAACACACGCAAAGAACGTTCCACTTCCATGGTAAAATCCACGTGCCCCGGAGTATCAATCAAATTAATACGATGATCGCGCCAAAAGCAAGTTGTTGCCGCGGACGTAATTGTAATACCACGTTCCTGTTCCTGTTCCATCCAGTCCATAGTGGCGCCGCCATCATGCACTTCGCCAATTTTATATGTTTTTCCTGTATAGAAAAGAATGCGTTCTGATGTTGTGGTTTTACCCGCGTCAATATGCGCCATAATACCGATATTGCGGTACATATCCAAAGGTGCTTTTTTTCCAATAGACATAATGATTCTTTCCCTTATTGTTGTCAGTTACTGTTATTTTTCCACCAATAAAACCCCAGTATTACCAGCGGAAATGCGCAAACGCTTTGTTCGCTTCGGCCATTTTATGGGTATCAATTTTCTTTTTGAACGCCCCACCCTGACCATTTAATGCATCACGCAATTCACCGAACAATCTGTCTTCCATGGAACGTTCACCACGCTTGCGTGCAAACGTAACCAACCAACGTAATGCCAATGTCTGCTGACGTGCTGGGCGAACGTCGACTGGAACCTGATAAGTTGCACCGCCAACACGACGACCCTTAACCTCAACTGATGGTTTTAATGCATCAACTGCTTCTAAGAACGCAGTCAATTCATCGCCGTCTTTTGCAATTTTTTTCAGTTTATCCAACGCACCATAAACGACATTTTCAGCAACTTCTTTTTTGCCGTCCCACATAACAACATTAATACATTTTGCAACAACCAGATTATTATATTTTGAATCCGGCAAAATTTCACGCTTTGCTGCACCTTTACGTCTTGACATAATAAATTTCCTTTTATTGCTTCATCCGGGCCACCCCGAATTACTCACACGGGACAGCCCGCGTGTATTAATTATTTAGCGACCTTTGCACCATACAAAGAACGCCCCTGCTTTCTGCTTTCCACACCCTTGGTATCCAAAACACCGCGGATAATGTGATATTTAACACCCGGCAAGTCCTTTACACGGCCGCCACGAATCATAACAACACTGTGTTCCTGCAGATTGTGCCCTTCGCCAGGGATATATGCCGTAACTTCACGACCATTGGCCAGTTTTACACGGGCCACCTTACGCTGGGCCGAATTAGGTTTTTTCGGCGTGGTTGTGTACACACGTGTACAAACACCACGTTTTTGCGGTGCCGCCATCATATCCGGCGCTGTTGATTTAACAACAACCTTTTTACGCGGCTTCCGAATCAGTTGATTTACTGTTGGCATTCAAAATCTCTTTGTTATTAGTACTCTTTTTTATCTGCACAGAACATCTGTTCAGACTTATTTCAACGGGACACCCGCGATTATAAATCTGTCAGAACATGCAGAATTCTGTGTTTTTTCTTTCCTTGTTTACACGGAAAGTGAATACACTATAACCACGAACCCGTAAATTGTCAAGGAAAATCTGGGGATTTTTACCAAAAAAACAGGTAGAAATTCCCAAAAAACTGGGAACTTTGTCTTATCGCAACATGACGATTTTTTTATTAGTACCAATGTTTGCGTTTTGCCTGAATTTTTAAGTTAAACAACAAATTATCCCCCCCTGCTCTCTGTTCTCTGTTCTCTGTTCTCTGTTATCTGTTCTCTGTTATCTGTTCTCTGTTATCTGTACTCTGTTATCTAATAAAAACGGGGCAAACGCCCCGTTTTTGTTCAGTCTGTTGGGTATTAAAATTCAATACCAAACTTTACACCATATGCAAAGCCGTCTTCAATTTTCCATTCACCAGCATTAGGTGTATGGCTCATTTCTTTACCAACATATGCACCAATGAATTTGGCGTCATCAATGTTATAGTTTACACCCAATTTACCCAACCATGTGCCACGGTTGTCTTCGTTCGTCAAATCACCCATGTCATCAATCTGGTATTCAGCACCCAATACCAATGACCATTGCGTATTCATTGCAAATAATGCATCGGCACCAACGCGCAAAGAATGAACGCCATCATCACCCCAGTTGAATGATTCTGAATTTAAATAATCATATGCGATGTGCCCCGCAACTGTCCATTCTGCTGTTTCATAACCAACACTGGCGCCAACCGTCCATGCATACAATGTATTTCCTTCGCCCAGGAATGTTTCGCCATATGGCCAAACACCGCCGAACCCATAAGAGCCAAATACATCAGCCTTCCAATTTGCGCCGTCAAATACGCGGTAATTCAAACCAACACCAAATGTATCCCAAGAATTTTGGTCAAACCAATTCGCTGTTGACGCGGTTGTTTCCAAACCAACTGCCAATCTGTCTGTAATACCATAACCAAATGCTTCGCCCAAAGTATATGTATTGGTTGACCGTGACGATGATTCCAACGCCGTCACACTGTAAAAGCGTCCCTGGTCCGGACGATACAACGGATTATCGTTGATTGCCGCGTTTGCACCAGTTGCCGCAAAAACTGCCAATAAAGATGTTAAAACTAATTTTTTCATAATGTATCCTTTCGTTATGTTCTCGGGAACCAGATTTTTACGTCTAGTTATAATATAATTGTATATTGTGAATCAAACCCTTTGCAAGTTTAAAGATTTTTGCATTTTATGCAAAAATATGATATATTACGCGGGTGCGCGAATCGGATTTTATTCACAAGCAATCAATTAAAACGCCCTAAATCCTGGGCGTTTTAATTTTTTTAATCAAAATTTATTCAGTAAATAAATTATTAAACTTTTTAATGAATTGCAGATTTTTAATTTTCATTTTGAATTTTTTTTATCATACGCCAGTCGGCATGATTTTTCATATGTTCGGCATATGTACGGGCAAACCTATGCCCACCCCGCCCATCTGCCACAAAATACAAATAATTTGTATCGGCCGGTTGCAGCACCGCACGTATCGCATCCAACCCCACATTAGCAATTGGCGCGGGTGGCAATCCATAATTTGTATATGTATTATATGGACTGTTTATTTTCAGTGCCCCACGCAGCAGTGGCCGCCCGCGCATATCCCCCAACCCATCGGTCAAAGCATACACAACCGTCGGATCCGCCTGCAAACGCATTCCATCACGCAATCGATTCAAATAAACACTGGCCACAATTGGCATTTCTGACTTTTTTGGTGTTTCTTTCTGAACAATGGATGCCAATGTAATAACATCGTTCCATGTTTTTAGTGGCTTTGGCACGATACGCCCCGCCCTGTCCCACTTGCTTTCTATTTCCAGCATTTTTTTACGCATTAAATCCAACAATGCCAAACGCGATGTTCCACGCGCAACCCGGTATGTATCCGGGAACAAATCACCATCATGCAAATTACAAACCGGCAAATCTGTACCTGCGCCACATTCAACCCCGCCAGTCAACGTGGTATCATTCATTAATAATTCTTTTATTTGTTTTACGGTCAATCCTTCGGGTACGACAACGGTTGTGGCGGCAACATCACCATGCGCAAACATGCCGGCAATACGCCAAACACTGGCCCCACGCGGAATATCATACTGCCCCGACTGTACGGCCCCGCCATTACCACGCACGGCCAACTTAAATAAAAATTGCGAATCGATTAACCCCCGCGCATCTAATTGCGCGGCAACATGTGAAACACTGGCCCCGCGCGTCACATTAAAAACAGCATCCTGACGTACTGTTGAATGAATTCCGAACACCCAAACCAGCGCAATAACAATAATTATTATTGCGATACATATAACAGTTACATATTTATTGGATTGAATAATTTTTTTCATTTTCATTGCTAATCAATTATACAGATAAAAATCCAACTTGCAAAAATAAAAACCACCAATGGTGGTTTTAATTCCTGGTCGGAGTGACTGGGTTCGAACCAGCGACCTCTACGTCCCGAACGTAGCGCTCTACCAGGCTGAGCTACACTCCGCTACTTCTAATCCATTTAGTCAAGCAGGCCGATTATGCACCCATCCACATAAAAAATCAACTGTTTTTATTTGCTATTTTTCTTTTACTATGTGAAAAATATCTGCAATACTTTCCAGGTACTAAACATACATAAAGGAAAAAGTAAAAATGTTTGCACTTAAATTTTTGAAACAGGAAAAATTTGAAAATTATGATGATTATATTAAAAATGGTGCACCGATTGTTCCGGACCACTTTAATTTTGCATATGATGTAATTGATGTATTGGCCCAGGAAACCCCCGACGCAATTGCATTGCTGTGGACAAACGATTCGGGCGAAACAAAGAAATTTACATTCCGGGACTTATCACGTATGTCAAATGCAGTTGCAAACTTTTTGTTATCGCGCGGCTTGACACGTGGTGACACGGTATTACTGTTTATGCGCCGTCGTTGGGAATATTGGATTTTAATGTTGGCAATGCATAAAATCGGTGTGATTCCCATTCCGTCAACTAATCAATTAAAGGCCGAAGATATCGAATACCGCATTGAACAGGCAGAATCCAAGGCCGTTATTGCATTTGATGACGGTCACATAATTGATGAAATTAAAAAGGCAATCACAAACAAGGACATTCCGTTAATATTCAATGACGCAATTGCTGAATCCATTAACACAATGCCAACAACATTGGAACGCGTTCCAAATGAAAACACAGATACGATGGTAATATATTTCACCAGTGGCACAACCGCCATGCCAAAAATGGTTGCGCATAATTTTACATATCCATTGGGGCATATAAATACAGCCGTCTTTTGGCAACGTCTGCACGATGGTGATATACACTTTACATTATCTGAATCTGGCTGGGCAAAATGTTCATGGGGAAAAATGTATGGCCAATGGTTGGCTGGCGCAACGGTTTTCGTATTTGATTTTTCCGGCATCGCCACTGCCCACGATTTGTTAAGTGCCATGGCAACACATCACATAACATCATTTTGCGCGCCCCCAACAGTTTACAAAATGTTAATACATGCCGATTTCAGCAAATATGATTTATCAGCCCTGGCCAAGGCCGACGTTGCCGGCGAAGCATTAAATCCAGAGGTTTTTGAACGTTTTCAAAAATCGACAGGCATAAAATTACACGAAGGTTTCGGCCAAACAGAAACATGCCTGATGATGTTTACCAACCAATGGATAGAACCCAAACCAGGCAGCATGGGCATGCCTGCGGCCGGTTGGGATGTTCAGTTACTGGACGAAGGTGGTCGCCCTGTTCCGACCGGCACAGTTGGTGAAATATGCGTTTCGTTAAAAAACGGTCATCCGGTTGGCCTGTTCCAGGGTTATCATAAAAACGACAAATTAACGTCCAAGGTATTCCGCGATGGTTATTATCATACTGGTGACGTGGCATACCGTGATGCCGATGGATATTATTGGTTTGTCGGCCGCAATGACGATTTAATAAAAACATCAGGATATCGCGTCAGCCCGTTTGAGGTTGAAAGCGTCCTGTTGGAACATCCCGCTGTACGTGAAGTTGCCGTCACTGGAATTCCAGACCCGACACGTGGCATGGCGGTCAAGGCAACAATTGTTCTGAACAAATACTTTCAGGGCACCGACGTTTTAATCCGTCAATTACAGGACCACGTTCGCGCACGCACGGCATCATATAAATACCCGCGCGTAATTGAATTCGTCGACAGTCTGCCGATGACAATATCTGGCAAAATCCGTCGCGCATTAATCCGCACACTGGACAGTGCCAAGGATACTATCATAGACCCCGTCAAAAACGTTATTGGATTGGGCAAAGACGAAGAAAAACAAAAATAAAAAACGGGGCAACGCCCCGTTTTTTTATTACTTTTCGAATCGTTTGATTACCAAACTGGCATTTGTGCCACCGAATCCAAAAGAGTTACTCAACGCGACATTAACTGGACGCTGTTGTGCAACATTTGGAACCAAATTGAAATCACCGACTTCATCTTCTGGATTTTCCAAATTGATGGTTGGCGGAACAATACCGTCACGAATCGCCAAAACACAGAATATTGATTCAACGGCACCCGCGGCACCCAACAAATGTCCCGTCATGGATTTGGTCGAAGACATGCAAACATCTGTACCCGCGAACAGGGTTTTAACGGCATTTAATTCGCCCAAATCACCCAATCCCGTTGATGTACCATGCGCATTAATATAATCAACATCACCCGGTTGCATACCGGCATCATTTAACGCGGCCTGCATTGCACGCATGCCACCTTCGCCACCTGGGGCTGGGGCGGTAATATGATACGCATCACCCGACAGACCATATCCTGCAACCTCTGCATAAATTTTTGCACCACGTGCAACGGCGTGTTCATATTCTTCCAGTACCAAAATACCGGCACCTTCGGCCATGACAAATCCATCACGTTCCTTGTCCCATGGGCGTGATGCTTTTTCAGGCGCGTCATTGCGTGTGGACAAAGCCTTCATCGCACAGAATCCTGCAACACCAATTTTACCGACTGCGCCCTCGGCCCCGCCGGCAACCATAATATCTGCATCACCATGCTGAATCAAACGTACCGCTTCGCCAATTGAATGTGCCGCCGACGCGCACGCTGTAACGACGGACAAATTCGGTCCTTTTAATCCATATCTGATTGAAACATGTCCCGCAGTCATGTTAATAATAACCTTTGGAATAAAAAACGGACTGATATGGCGTGGCCCATTTGCATACAATTCCACACAGTTATCATAAATGGTATTCAATCCGCCAATACCTGCGCCAATTGAAACACCGATACGTGTTTTATCACCGTCATATTCAATCAGCCCGGCATCACGAATTGCTTCATCCGCGGCAACAACGCCATATACAATAGATTTATCCATTTTGCGTTGTTCACGTGCATCAACAACAGAATCAGGATTATATTGCCCTGGTTCAGTCCCAATAATTGGCAACCCTGCAATCTGTGAAGTCAAATCAGATGCATCGAACGTATCGATTTTACGCACACCGGAAACGCCATTTAAAATATTTTTCCATGCGTATTCAATTCCTGTTCCAACCGGTGAAACAATCCCCATACCGGTAATAACAACTCTTTTCATGCTTTTTATCCTTTATAAGTTTTTGTATAAACACACCGATATAATAACCCGTTTCCAGTCATACGTACAGAAAAAAATCCGTCAACGACAAAAAATTCGTCAACGGATTTAACTGTTAATCTGGCAAACACCCCAGATTATTTTTTAGTGTGTTCGTCAATATATTTGACGGCTTCACCAACGGTCGACAATTTTGTCGCCTGGTCATCTGGGATTTCGATGCCGAATTCCTGTTCAACAGCCATAACGAATTCAACAACGTCCAAAGAATCAGCGCCCAAATCATTTACAAATGAAGCATCTTCTTTAACCTTGGCTTCTGGTACGCCCAATTTTTCGCACACGATTTTTTTTACTTTTTCAAAAGTTGTCATTTTTTATCCTTTGTTTCAGTTAAATTTGTGGCCCACTTTCGGGCGTCATTACTTAAAACTATCATTTTCTAACCCTGGTGTCAAGGAATTATAACAAATGATAACAAAAATTGATATTGTTGGTTTAACACCGCACTTACGCCATAACATCAGCCAACAACGCATTCATATTGGCCCTAAAATCTTCACGATCAGACGTCCAAGTCAATTGTCGTACCAAGAATTTATGCACATCATCCATGGTCAAATTTGGAATTCCTGCATTTTTCGCCACGCGTCGCCATGCCACACGCGGATCAGTCAAATGCCCACGTCCCCGCCCCGGGAAAACCCATATTCCATCCTGGGGCAAATCCTGTAACAAAACAATTGCCATATCAGACAAGGGTCTGTCGCCCCATGTATCATGATTAAAATCCAAATCAGACCACTGCATGGAAAAAACCTGGCTTTTTGGTGCAAACGCATAAACCAACATTAAAAACGCCGCACGCAAATTTAAATCAGGTTCACGATTAATCGCATCCAACAATCTGTGAAAACCGGCACGGTTCAGTGGTCGCACACGACGTGTTTGTTGGATTTTTGGTAATACCGCAACTGGATTTTGTTTTGCATATCCAGAATCAATCGCATACTTAAAAACACTTTGCAAAAATTCCTGCATACGCGCAGCAATCGCACGTCCACCAATATTATCAATTACATTTGCGACATCATCGGTCGTTATATCAGAAATATTTTTATCCATTAACGGCCCCAAATGATGTTTTATCGCACGTTCCAATTTATATCGCGAATAACTGTTGCGACGCACCCGTTTTTCCAGATATAAATCCATGAATTTTTTCAGTGTTATTTTTTTTCTGTGGACATGTGGTTTTTCCATGGCGGTTGCCAACACACCTGGGACGGCACCACGCGCCTGTTCTATATCCACATCTGGATAATTACCAATAATTATTCTTTTATCACGTCCATGAACACGTTTGCGCACGAAAAAAGTTTTTACCCCGCGACTGGTAACATACATGCGCAAACGCGGTTCAGACAAATCCTGGACAACATCAAACCCGGCGGACGGCGCAGGCAGATTATCCAATATGAACGGATTAAAGAAAAATTGATGCGCCATATCCCGTCCCCCATTGTATTTTATTTTTTTCTGACACGTAATTTATCGCGCCAAAAAGTATTTTTCTGCTTAATTAAATTGTTATATTTTTTCAGCGCATCAAAATAAGCATGATTGCGTTGTTGAAACATACATTCGTTATTTGTGCATTTTGCGTCATAATTTTCAGGAACAAATTTGGGGCAAAACGAAACATCAGAATTAACAACGAACCAATTTTTATCTTTGGTTTCTGTAACATCCACAGCCACTTTTATACATGCAAAACATGCTTCTGGTGAAAACAAACGCTTGTCAAATCTGCCCTTTAACGCATCACGACACGCATCGACTTTTTTATACGCTTCATCACATTTTTGTTTTAAATCGCGCCACTCTTTTACAGCACACACCATAATGGCCCCCGTTTATCTGCAATTTGCAAATTTCTGTACCCAGAATATTTTGCGTTGTTTTGCCAATGCCCTGTGCAAATGCATTGCACTGAAATATTCAACATTTTTTTCATAGTAAGGGCAATCTTTATTCCGGCACGGAACCGAGTATTGAAAATTATCGCATGTTTCACGTTCAGCCCGTCTGCCACCATCAGTATCGCGTCCAAAATCCGGTACATCATAAAAGCGCACATACACGCATCCATTATTCCCCTGGTTTAAACCAGCGCGTGCAATATCGCATTTCTTTCTTGCACTATTCACACATTTACCCAAATACTTATATTCATCCCAATCGGCACGAATTATATGCTTTGGTGTTTTGGTTATATATGTCCATACTGACATTTGTTTTCCTTTTGTTTAATCATTGTATACATACCATATCTGTATTAATTTCCAACCTTTAACGCATTGATAAATGCCGATTGCGGAATTTCTACATTGCCAAAGGTACGCATTCTTTTCTTTCCTTCTTTTTGCTTTTCTAATAACTTTCTTTTACGTGTAATGTCCCCGCCATAGCATTTTGCGGTAACATCCTTGCGATATGCAGCAATTGTTTCACGCGCGATAATTTTGCCCCCGATTGCGGCCTGTAATGGAATTTTAAATTGATGTCGTGGGATTAAATCCTTTAACCGTTCAACAATCTGACGTCCACGTTTTTCAGCAAAACTGCGATGACACATAAACGACAACGGTTCCACATTTTCATCGTTCACCAATATGGAAACCTTTACCAAATCAGACGGACGATATCCCTGCACCACATAGTCAAACGACGCATACCCCGACGACAGCGATTTTACACGATCATAAAAATCAAACACTATTTCCGCCAACGGCAATTGATACACCAGTACCGCACGATTTCCGACATATGAAATATTTTCCTGAACCCCGCGCCGTTCCGAACACAGCGACATAATGCCCCCCATGTATTTATCAGGCATCATAATTGTCGCCCGAACCCATGGTTCTTCTATCGATGCAATTCGTGTTGGATCGGGCATATCAGCCGGATTTTCCAAATCAATCACAGAACCGTCACGCAAATACACTTTGTACAATACGCTGGGTACAGTATTTATCAGATTTAAATTGAATTCGCGACGCAACCGTTCACTGATAATTTCCATATGCAGCAGTCCCAAAAAACCGCATCGCAATCCAAATCCCAACGCCGACGATTTTTCCACCGTAAACACAAATGACGCATCATTCAACGCCAACTTTTCAGCCCCGTCACGTAACGCTGGATAATCATCAGACTCTACTGGGAAAAAAGACGCAAACACCACCGGCACAGACGGCTTAAACCCCGGTAACGGTTCACAGTTCACACCATTGCGCGCATCAACGATTGTATCACCAACCTTGCAATCATGAATGGTTTTCATACCTGTGATAATAAATCCGATTTCACCAGTTTCCAACGAATCGACATCAACCATTTTTGGTGTAAAATATCCAATTTTTTCAATTAAATATTCTGCACCAGTTGCCATAAATCTGATTTTCTGGCCACGCGTCAATCGTCCATCAACCACGCGCACCAATACCACAACCCCCAGATACGAATCATACCAAGAATCCACCAACAACGCGCGCGCTGGCGCATTTTCATTTCCACGCGGTGCGGGTAAACGCTGAACAATTTCTTCCAATAATTCTGGGACACCGGCACCGGTTTTGCCGGACACACACAACGCATCCCCCGCATCCAGCCCGATAACATCCGCAATTTGTGCACGCGTTCCATCAACATCACTGGACGGCAAATCAATTTTGTTCAGCACAGGCAACATTTCCAAATCATTATCCAACGCCAGATAAGCATTTGCCAATGTCTGTGCCTGAACCCCCTGGGTTGCATCAACCAAAATCAGCGCACCTTCGCACGCGGCCAGCGACCGTGACACTTCATATGAAAAGTCAACGTGCCCCGGCGTATCCATTAAATTCAATTGATAAACCTGGCCATCTTTGGCGGTATAGTTCAAACGAACGGTTTGCGCCTTAATCGTGATTCCGCGTTCACGTTCAATATCCATAGAATCCAGAACCTGTGCCTTCATTTCGCGCGATTGCAAACCGCCGGTATATTCAATCAACCTGTCCGACAGGGTTGATTTTCCGTGGTCAATATGCGCAACGATTGCAAAGTTTCTGATATTCTGCTGCTTCATAAAAAATCCTGGGATACATTATCACAAATCTATGCGGCAATGATACACCAGTATAAGAACATCTGCAACTATAAAATACGCCTAAAAGCAGATATTTTTTATTTATCCAGATTTTGAAAAATTTTTTCCATTCGTTCCGCCCGATCCAACGTATCATCATATTCGAATCGGATTTCAGGCACATACTTTTGATTCATACGCGCCGCCAATTCATATCGCACCGTACGCGTAATTTTATTCAATCTGTCCTGCACTGCATTTATATCAGGATTATGCGAATAATAAAACAGCCGTACAAACTGCAACCCACCATGTGCCACCGCCCCGACCAGGGACACACCTGAAATAATCTTGTCATCACCAAAATCATCGCGCAGAATTTCTGCGACCAAGGTTTGCACCTTGCTGGCGATACGTTGTGCCCGATTAGAATTATTATTTTGTCTGTTCATTTTTACTTACCATGCTAACTTATATATTGATTGTAAATTATAAAATGATAAATTACAATCAAGTAAATTTTTTTGCCTATTGTAAAGGATACTTATGAAATTCGCAGAATATATTTTAAGCAAATCAGAAAGTCGCGCCTATGCATGGATAGTATTTATTTTAACAGTATGCGAATCGATATTCCTTTTCGTCCCGCCAGAGGTATTCATGACGCCCCCCATTATTGCGAACAAAAAACGTGCTGTTCCGATTACAATCGCGGCATCATTGGGTTCGATTGTCGGTGGTGCAATTGCATATCTGATTGGTGCATGGCTGTGGGATTCATTGGGCCAGTGGATAATAAACACATTTACCAACCCCGAATTAATAGAAACGGCGATAAAGCCGATGTTCAGCAAATACGGAATTTTGATAATCGTACTGACGGCGGTAACACCGATACCGTATAAATTACTGGCGATATGGTTGGGATTTATCGGATACCCACTGTGGATATTTATTGCTGTATCGGCAATATTCCGCACGGGTCGCTTTGCAATCATCGCAACATTGCTGTATTTTTTCCAGGAACGCGCCAACGCGATAGTAAAAAAATATTTTTGGCCATTGACAATTGGCGCAATAATTGCAGCAGGCCTGGGCGTTTGCTTAATATCACTGTTTTAATAACTAGAACACAAAATTAAAACGTAACCCAAAACTGTTTGTATCAGCACTGACAACGACGGACTTTTTTTCGTCTGCAAAAATCCAAGCCGATAAAAATCCGATTGTCGCCCCTGCCAAAACATCGTGAGTATAATGCATACGTGATTCCACCCGTGAAAATCCGACAAAAGTGGCCAACACGTACGGCACAATAGCTTGCTTTATACCATAACGTCGATGAATAAAAGCTGCCTGAGCAAACGCATTTGCAGTATGCCCAGACGGAAAACTGTCACCCCCACTGCCGTTTGGGCGCATTTCAAAAACATTTTCTTTTATACCATCAACAACAGTTGATTTGACCATATTCACAACAATCAACTGCTTTAATCCATTCCAATCATAATCGTACCACGTATCCCAATCAGAATTATAAATTGTTGTTCCAAACGAATATACCGGCAAAATCTTAAAAGAAATAAAATCCCCTATTTTGGCAATAACGTCACCGGCCCACGCATACGGCGCCGCGCACAATGATATAGTGATACCCAGCACCCCAACAAACAAAAAACGCAACATCCCACATCCCTAAACTAAAAAACACCTGATCAGTGTTCAGGTGTCGGGAAGTTAGTCATTCAAATATAACGATGAATTCGTTGCCTTTACCACGTGGGCTGTTGTATAGCAAACGACTTCCCGACGATTATGTCGGGAACATATCGGTTAGTTATTGCGTTATATTCGGGTGACTAAACCCGTCTACTAACACTGATGTTCAATGTAATTCGGCATTGCCAAATCACGCAAAAAATTCTAAAATACACACTGGAATAAATCAAGATTAAATTTTCTACACCTGCCCCAGTTTGGCAATAATAGATAAATCAAGATTATAAAAACTAGTAAAAAACAAAAAATCCCGCCAATGGCGGGAAATATTATTCAACCCAAATGGTCGCATATGTTGTTGCGGTTGCACTGCCCACAGGGATTTGAACATTGCCCTTGGTAACAGTAACCTTGCCATCTGTTTGTGAAACATCTGTCACAACCGCACCAGAACCAGATGTTGAACTATCTAATGCAGTCAACTGTGCCTTGGTTGCATATGTGGTTGTAATCACATTCCCGGACGCGTCCTGTGTCGCCTTGGTGGCACTTGCGGCGGCTGTTGCACTGTCGGCCTTGGTTGCACTGTTCACGGTAACGGCACCACTGGTCGCCACAGTAATATCACCACCAGATTTCACACCACCCAAAGTGTCTGCTGTCGCCACCGGCAAAGTATATCCATCGGGCAATTCTTCGGCAGTAATAAACCCGCTGTCGTTTGTTAAATCACTTGTTTTTGTCGGAACATCAGCAGTATTTGCCTTGCCCGCCAACGCAGTCGTTAAACCAGAAATTTTTGATTGGGCAATCGCCGCACTGGCCGAAATATCAGCGTTGGTTATCGTGCCATCTGTAATCATCGCCGACGAAATTGTCCCCGTTGTGATATTACCAGACGCATTTGTAATTACGGCCTTATTAGCGGCAGAACTACCCTGTGCGGTTGAAACCTTGGCATTGGCGGTTTGCTGTGCAGTGGCAGCAGCACTGGCGGCGGCATCTGCCGCATCTTGTGCGTCATCTGCCGCGGTTTTTGCCGCAGCGGCTGCGGATTGGGCATTTGTTGCGGTTGTACGAACAGTCCCCAATGCGGTGTTCGTCGCATAATCACCGGCAACCTGTCTGGTATCAATCTGCTGATCGACATAGCCCTGTGACGCAATATTTGCATATGCGCCACCCGCCACCATCATAGCTATAAATGAAACTGCGAAAATGCCTTTTGACTTTATCATATCCGTATTCTACCCAAAGTATCTGTTTCGTTCCACTGTTCGTTTATCGCAATCTGTTTTTTTTACCTGTGTGCGGTGCACATTTAACACCGCACACATTTTTACAAATCATTATTCAGCAGACCCACGTTCGATAAGTTCCCATTTGTATGTAGCAACGCCATTTGCAGCCGTTGCAGTCAAAACGTACTTACCGTCACTACCTTCCGCATTTACTTTTGGGATAGCTGCATTAGCAGTTGTTTGTGCTGCTTGAGCTTTAGAATCAGCGGCTTCTGCTGCACTTTGTGCTGCCTGAGCTTTAGAATCTGCCGCAGACGCTGCAGATTGTGCAGCCTCCGCTTCACCTGCTACTTCCTTGATAGCGGTCACAACCGTTTTTGCCGTTGTTCCCATATTTTCTGCTGAAACAGTACCAACCTGGGTGTTATATGTGGCGGTCGGCAATTTTGAATCAGCCGCAGTTTGTGCTGCTTTTGCAGCAGTGCTTGCACCGTCAGCGGTTGTCTTTACTTCATTGATAGCCCCAACAACTGTCTTGCTTGTTGTTTCCAATGAATTATCTGTTTTATCCTGTTTCAGTGCCAGGTTTGCATCAGTTGCCATACCTTTAATTTCTTCTTTTGTTGCATACGTTGCAGAAGCATTTGCTTTTGTTTCATATGTTGCAGAAGCATTTGCTTTTGTTTCATATGTTGCAGAAGCATTTGCTTTTGTTTCATATGTTGAAGCTGCGTTTTCTTTGGTTTCATATGTACTTGCTACCTCTGCAGTCTTTGCATAATCCGCCAAATCAGCTTGCTGTAAAGCAGAATCCGCTTTACCCAAAGATGTCTGTATATCAGATGCCAATTTCGCTTTTGTTACATTAGCATCCAGGATTTTTTCTGTTGTAACTGCATCTGCATCAATTTCAGTTGCGCTTACTGTATCTTTTGTTGCCAATGCACCCAAATCAGCGGTATTCGCTTTTGCACCTAATTCTGTTTTTGTTGCATATGTTGTTGTGATTACATTGCCAGAAGCATCTGCTGTAGCTTTTGCAGCCGTACCCGCAGCGTCTAACTTGCCAGAAATCTGTGCGGCATAACCATCATATGCCTCTACCTTGTCCGCGGTAATTCCTGAATTCAATGCCTCTAACTGTGCACCGGCAATTTTATCTTGCTTTCCAGCCAATTCCGTTTTGGTTGCATACGTTGTTGCCGCGGTTGCAGTATCCAATTTTTCGGCCAGACCATCTGTTAATTCTGTCTTTGTCGCATGTGTCGCAGACGCTTTTTCCAATGTACCGACACGCGTTGTCAACGCACTCAAATCACCACTGGACGCAATGTCAGATGTTTCGGCCTGAACAACGTCCCAAACCGCTTTTGCCGTTGGATAATGTGTATCATCAGAAGCATCAGAAACCGTTGTCACACGATTGGCAATCTTTTCAGCTGCGTTTAATTCTGTTTTTGTTGCATATGTTGTTGTGATTACATTGCCAGAAGCATCTGCTGTAGCTTTTGCAGCCGTACCCTCAGTATCTAACTTACCCGCCAAACCGGAAGTCAAGGCTGCTGTTGTTGCATAATTACCCAATTCTGTTTTATCAGCTTTATTTCCAAGTGCAGTTGTAACTGTTCCAACCTTTTCATCAACGTATCCCTTGGATGCGATTGCGGCGTATGCCCCATCGACCGAAACAACGGCCAATAATGTTGCAAAAATACCTGCTGTTAATTTTTTCATTTTTTTCTTTCCTTTCTTTCTTTTTTTATTTGTTGTTTTTTTAATCCTTTGTTTCGGTTATTCCGCCGGTTGTGTTACCGCAACCCACGCCAAATCACCCCCTGGTGTCACAGATAATACGCACAGATTTGAATCCGCAACACAGTCCGCATCCGGCGCCGGTAACTTTGCATCAATAGATGCAACGACATCATTGCTCAGTTTGTCTTCTGTCACGGAATCGTCCGCCAATTTTTCTGTTGTAACAGCACCATTGGCAATTTTATCAGTCGTTATCGCACTATTGCCAATATTGTCCGGATTAACGGGTATACCAGTATCAGACAATTTTTGAATTTGTTGGTCAGTCCATGTGGTAATCGCACCGATTGTCGGGAACAGTGTTTCAGACGATTTATTGCCATCACTAATCGTCTTGACCTTGTTCGCGGCATCTTCCTTTTGTGCCAATTTATCGGCCACTGCGCCCGCCTGGGCCGCATCTGTGATGCCCGTGGTAATATTTGTTGTTACCGTCGGAATTGTGTTACCGGCCGTTACAACGCCCTGTTCATTAACATATACGGGTTGATTTGCGGCACCAGTTGCGGTTAATTTATCTTGTTTCGCGCCCAAATCCGTTGTTGTGGCATAATCGTCCAACGTGGTTGTTAACGATTCACTGGTTACATAGCCCGTCAAATCATCAGATTCCAATTTACCCGCCAATGCGGTTTCCAATCCTTCGACCTTTGACTGGGCAATTGTGGCGGATGTTGTGATATTACCATCCGCGCCCACGGTCAAAATTTTACCATTATTTTCACTGCCAACATTTTTGTTCTGTTTGGCATCCAAATCAGTTGTTTTGGCATAGCCGGTCATATCGGCATTTGTCAAATAACCGCTGTCGTTTGTCAGTTCCGAAACCGCGGTCGGAATATCGTCTGTGCTGGCCTTGCCCGCCAATGCCGTGGTCAAACCAGTAACCTTGTCCTGGCCGATTGTCGCGGCGGATGTAATATTACCGGACGCATCAGTTGTCACGATATGATTTTCGTGACCGACACCCATTGCAATGTCCTGCTTGCCAGAAATATCGGCAATTTGTCCCGCCAATGTTCCATCCAATTTATCGGATGTCACGGCACCATCGGCAATATCATCAGTACCAACCGCACCGTCTGCAATCTGGCCCGAACCAACGGCATCATCGGCGATTTTGTCAGATGTCACCGCATCATCGGCGATTTTATCAGTTGTGACCGCGCCATTTTCCAATTTACTGCCAGCAATAGTTCCATCATTGATATTACCGGGGTTAACTGGCAATCCAGTATCTGACAAGTCCGCAATCTTTTTATTAGTCCATTGAACGATTGCGCCCACTGACGGATATGCTGTTGGCGATGTTTGATTACCTTCGTTGATTTCAGCCGCCTTGTTTGATATAACTTCATATGTTGATGCAGCGGTTGCAGAATCCAATTTAGAATCCATTTCTGTATCCAACTGACCAACAGTTGTTTGCAAATCATTTACATCTTTGACCAAACCAGATTCAGCATTACCAACGGTTGCCCCCAATGCCTCTACCGCGCTTTGTGCGCCGGTTGCAGTTGATTTGGCGGTATCAGCCGTTTGTTTCGCTGCGGCCGCGGCAGCGACAGCATCGTCAACCTTGGCCGCCAGACCAGTATCTTCATTATTGATTGTATCATCCAACTGGGTTACCTGTTCAGTCAGGTTTGTAACATTTTCCTTGGTTTCATATGTATTGCTGACCGTTTGCAGGATTGACGTTTCACGATTATCAACGTACTGCTTGCTGGCAATTTGGGTCGCAGCGTTGGCCGCACCGGCACTGAACAGTATCGCCGCCATAAATCCAGAAAATACAATATTTTGTTTTTTCATTTTTCAAATTCCCCTTACATTGCTATTTCATACCAGACCGGATTACCTTCGTCGTCGGTACCCAGTACGCTGTTTTCAGACGCACCCGCCATACTTACAGCATCAGCAGCCTTGTCCAAAGCCGCCTGAACATCCGATGCCAGCTTTGATTTCGCGATTGCCGCGTCATCCGCAACATCCGCATTTGTAATCTGATCCTTGGTCGCCAACGCCCCCAAATCGGCCGTATTTGCCTTGCCATCAATTTCAGTATTTAATTCGTCACTCAATTTATCTTCTGTAACGGCATTATCTGCTATTTTTTCTGTGGTAATCGCACCCGCACCAATATTATCCGGATTCACGGGCAGGCCCTCGGTCGATAATTCATTTATGCGATCATTCGTCCATTGGGTAATCGCCCCAACCGACGGATACACCGTCGCAGACGATTGGTTTTCCCCCGTAATAGACGTGGCCTTGTTGGACTTGTCTTCCTTGGCATCCAGACCGGCCTTTGCCTCGTCAGCAGTTGTTTGCGCCGCATCAGCGGTGTTTTTAGCCTCTGTTGCGGTTTGTTGTGCCGCATCAGCCGCCGCCGCCGCATCGGCAACATCCTTGACCAGACCGGAATCCGCATCGCCAATTACATTTGTGATATTTGTAACCTGGGATGCCAATCCAGTATCCGGATTAGTGATTTCATTAACCTTTTGCGTGACGTTGGTCACATTTTGTTCAATCTGGTTCACGGTTTCAGTTGTTGCATAGTTCGCCAAATCGGAAACATTTGCCTTGGTTTCCAATTCGCCATAAACCGCCGCAGATGATGGATATTTTGATTCATCATCAACAACAGTTGAACTCTTGTTCGCAACATTTTCCGGGGTGAATCCCAATGCATCTTGCTTGCCCGCAACCGCAGATGTCGCCGCATCGGCCGCCTCTTTGGCGGTATTCGCAGCTGTAACGGCATCTTCGACCTGTTTTTTCAGTCCCGTTTCAGCATTATTAATTGTATCACCCAACTGCGTTACCGTTTGCGTAACATTGGTGACATTTTCTGTTATCTGGTTCACGGTTTCAGTGGTTGCATAGTTCGCCAAATCGGACGCATTTGCCTTGGTTTCCAATTCGCCATAAACCGCCGCAGACGACGGATATTTTGTTTCATCGTCGGTCACGGTCTGGGCCATATTGGCAACATCCTGCTTGCCATCCAGTTTGCCTTCCATTTCGGTAATCTTGCTATTCATTTCTTCAAAATTACCGTCGGTCGCCATACCGTCCGTTTTGGATTTCAATTCATTGATTGCGCCCAAAACCGTTTTGTCAGACGTGGTCAATTCACCCGACCCCATCGTGGTATTTAATTCAGATATACCCGCTTCGTTCGCGGAAACACGTCCAGTCAAATTATCCAACGCGCTTTGATCCGCCTTGCCTGCCAATTCATCTGACGTGACGTAATTTTCTAATTCAGACTTATCAGCCTTTTGTTCCAACGCCGTCGTTACCGCCGCACCAGACGGATACTGTGTTGCACTGTTTGTCAGCGTTTGTGTCTTATTTGATGTATCTTCTTTGCCGGTCAGGCCACTCAACGCCTGTGCGGCACCTAATGCCGCCTCGGTCGCAGTGGCGTTCACTTCGTCCATTTCGGAATCCAGCGCAGTAACAGATTCCGTGGTGGCATAATTTGCCAATTCTGTTTTATCGGCCTTGGTCGCCAGTTGTGTATCTACATACGTTTTATCGGCTTTATTGGCCAATGCCCCGTCCATATCACCGGCAACAATATCAGCAACCTTGTCATCAACTTCGGTCTTGTTATAAACCTCTGCCTTGGTGTAAACATCTGCTGCATTTGCCTTGGCCGCCAAACCACGCGATAAATCATCAGACGTTGCATAATTGGCCAATTCTGCCTTGGTCGCATAAACATCCGCCAGCGCGGCAATCGCATTACCAATCGCCTGATTCATTTGTTCAGTTGTTGAATAAGCATCCAGATTGGCCGCATCACCCGGATCACCCTTTTCACCCTTTTCACCCTGGGGGCCCTGGGGACCGGTAATATCAGCAATCGCAATCAAATCATGCCAACCACTTTCACCGACATAACGCCACAACAAATGCGTATCATTGGAACCCAATTCAACTTCACGCCCATCTTTGCCCGCAACGGTTTCCAACGCACCCTGCAACGCATCGACATCAACAAAGATTTCGTTCGTAGCATCATCTATAATGATATAACCATCATCACCAGGAATTAAAGCATCCTGTTTATCCAACAACTGGTCATTTATATTATCATCAGCATTACGCAAATCTTCGACATCACGCTGTAATTGATCAACCTGTTGACGCAGTCCCGCCGCAACATCTGGATCCAACCCACCATCACCACCGGACGAAGAACCACCAGACGAAGATCCCGGCGTTTGCGGACGCAGTGAACTGCCACCACTAATTGACGTTCCGCCACCCAGATAATGCCCAATTGACAAACGCGGTGTTGTCGCAACACGGCCATTTGTTGTTGTACCGGCATCGATAGTCGTGCTTGAACCCGAAACACCAGATCCCGGATTTACACGCACAGACCCACCACGAACAGAAGTTGTCGAACTGGTATTGGCCGCCGCCGCGTCAGATGCACTGGCATACGTTCCACTGCCACCAAACGAACGAACCGACGATGCACCATATGCACCAGATACCGCCGTACACAAGACGCAAATAATTGTCAGTGTCGAAATTTTCAGATCGTTTTTCATCAATTCTCTCTACCTATACAATAATATCACAATTACACGAATCGGGTCAACAGCATTTTGTGTTAAAATTCATATCTGATACCAATTGATATTGAATTATCCAGGATAAAATCAATGTCATTTTGGAACCAATGATTGGTTGTCCCAGTCGTCAAATTATTTATACGTTGATCAATTCCGGTCATGCCAGCCAAACGATAACGAATATCCAACACCAGATTATAATCCAATTTATATGAATATCCCAACATTACACCGGCCATCGGTGCAACACCGTATTCAGTACGATCAGAACCATCGGCCCAAACCATATCTATTGTCGTTATTGGCATCGCAAGTCCAACACCTGCCCCCAGATACAAACCGTTTGTAAAATCATAATATCCGTTCAGCATTACATACGGAATCTGCATAGTAAATTCTGCGGCCGCATCTTTATCCTTGAAATAGCCCAGATATCCGGCCTCCAATTCAGCGCGCCAGAAATACGCAAAGCGTTTTCCACCAAATATACTGCCACCAAATGCGGGTTCAAACGAATACTTATCGCTATTAAACGCCTCGTCCGCAGCCAAATCACTGTCCACACTGTACTTGTTTTCCCAGTTCCAGAATCCCAATTCGGCACGCCCACCAACATACCATCCGGTTTTCGCCTTGTCCGTGTAATCATATGTAACGACGTATCCGCCATTACCATCACGCGTCAAATAACTGGGCGCGGCAAATGCAGGTACAGTCAAACCGCACAAAACAGCCAAAGAAACCAATCTTTTCATATTTTCCTTCCTTTTTATGTTAATGCCATTATACCATAAACGCCCCATGTAAAAAAAGTGGAAAATCACATATTGACAACTTTTTATAAAATTTGCTAAATTCTTAATATGTAATTAAAATTGCTGTTGCAACAAGGATGGAATAAACAATGAAAAAAGTTTCTTTATGCTTTGTTATGCTGGGGTTGGCGGCGTGCAGTGGTGTGCCGTCCGATATAAATGACGACAAAGTTTTCTTTGCATTTGATTCTGCTGTTATTACGGATGAATCACGTGAAAATTTGGAACAACAATCATTATATATGAAAACAAATCCAAATGTTAATGTCGTACTAGAAGGTCACTGTGACGAACGTGGTTCCACGGAATACAATCTGGCACTGGGGGCATTGCGTGCGGGTAATGCAGCACATGTTTTAATTGCCGACGGCATTGAACCAGAAAGAATAAAAACAATATCATACGGCAAAGAACGCCCACAATATCCTGGCACGGGCGAAGAAGTATGGGCACTGAACCGTAATTCCACAACAAAAACGGTTGAAGTGAACGAATAATAAATTTAAATAAAAATGTGCAGTATGCGCATTTTTATTTTTATGTATGCCTTGACCGTATAATCTTTTTTTAATATTATTTTTAATATGTCAGACAACACCGCAATATCTTTTGCAAACGTTGGCGCGCGCTATGACGATAATGCACGCGAAGTCCTGTCCGACGTGTCATTTAACATCAGTGCGGGCGCGTTTTATTTTCTGTCCGGTGCATCGGGCGCAGGTAAAACAACATTACTGCGATTAATTTACCAATTACATAAACCATGTCGCGGGCAAATAAAATTATTCGGACGCATAACAAACGATATGACCCGCGACGAAATCGCAAAATTGCGCCATAAAATGGCCATCGTGTTTCAGGAATATTCCCTGCTATCGCACATGTCAGTATTTGATAATGTTGCGTTGCCACTGCGCGTACGCGGGTTATCTGAATCAAAAATAAAAAAATTAGTTATAAAGGTTTTAGAATGGGTTGGTCTGGCCAAATATGCGGACGCAAATCCAAAAACACTATCCGGCGGCCAACAACAGCGTGTATCCGTCGCACGCGCGATTATTATACAGCCTGCAATTTTATTGGCCGACGAACCGACGGGTAATCTGGACGATGAAAACGCATCACGTCTGATGGAATTGTTTGTGCAAATGAATAAGACATTCGGCACAACAATAATTTTGGCAACACACAGTACCAAACTGATGGAAACATACAAATTCCCAGTAATACATGTTGAAAACCATCGGGTAAGTTTTATTAATAACACAACAACACAAAAAACTGCGCCATCCGATGCAACAAAAAAAATATGGAAGGGACCCAAGCCACAAAACTACTTCACGGAATTATCCAAACAATTCGAAGATATTGGAAATGCATAAATGACAAAAAAACCGATTGTATTTTCATTGGTTCGCGATCAATCCGTATTTATGACGGCAATTATGGCACTGTTAACATTTTTAGCGGTGTTGGCATTCGGCATAGTTTTGGCAATTGGCACCGGCGTTGTACGTTGGAATGCCCAATGGGATTTAACTGCCACGATACAGGTTATGAATCCTAAAAACATCGATTCCGTAAAACAGATAATCGATAAAAATTCAGACAAAATGGAATCCGTAACGGAAATAACAACCGAACAAATGCATGATTTGCTGCGTCCATGGCTGTCTGGCGGTGGTGACGCATTGGAAAACTATCTGCCAAAAATGTATGAATTACAATTTAATTCAACCGATGATTTAGAATCCGTAAAACAGCAAATCGGGACCAGTGCACGCTTTCTAACCCATGCCCAGGCATTAAAAAGTTCAACATCCGCCGGGTGGAAAATGATTTTAATTTCATCGTTTGTGTTATTGCTGACCCTGGGGGCGATTGGTTTGTGTATTTCATACATTGCCCGCAACACCGCATTACTGCACAGACGTGAACTGGAAATATTGAATCAAATCGGCGCAACAGATGCATACGTTGCCCGTCAAATGCAAATAATTATTGCCAAAATATGTATTGTTGCCGGCGGTGCGGGATTCGTGGTTGCGGCCCCGGTATTGATGCTGATATTGGGCGCGGCACACAGTGCCCGCGTTGGATTAATGGCCATGTTGGGAATATCTGGCTGGGGATGGTTTGCGCTGTTTTTATTGCCGATTGCAATAATAATTTTTGCAATATGGATTACACGTCGTACCACAATCAGTATTTTAAAGAATGATTAATGAAATTATTAACCCCATCTTTATTGATAATAACGTGTTTTGTAATTGGCGGAATGGTATTTAAATCGATGGCACCGCGTAAATGCGCAACAATTTTGCCGGACGACACCATATTTGTTTTAACAGGTGACATGCGCCGAATTCCATTTGCCATGCGTCAATTGCGCAAACACCCCGGCACAGATTTATATATAATTGGCGCTGGTACAAATGGTTCATACGAAATGGCCCGCCGCGTTACAATTGAATCAGATTCAAAATCCACATATCAAAACGCATTGGCGATAAAGGAAATTGCACAACGCACTGGTCTGGACAGAATTGTCGTCATCACAACCGAAGATCACATGAACCGTGCAAAATACCTAATAGAACACGAATTACCATATTCAGAAATTGTTGCCTGTCCCGTACCACTAACAGACATGCCCGTTACGAAAAGACTTGAAAGATGGACCATTGAATATATAAAATACATCGCAACTTTGTTTGGAATCAAAGAAGGTTAATTTTAAAAAAGGAAAAAAACAGCATGTTAAGAACTATTATTTTCAAGGTAGTATTATACACATATTTTATTTTATGGTCGCCGATATTATTAATTGGACTAATATCAAAACGCTTAATACGTTTTTTAATTCGCGTATGTGCCATGGGCGTATTGGGTCTGTCACATTACATAGCGGGCATAAAATATGAAATCCACTATCCGCCGGTCGAAGAAAACGGTATTCCAGTTGCGCGTAACGGCAACATCAGATTTGACGGCAAATCCATAATTGCTGCAAAACACATGTCTATCTTAGAAGTTGCCATATTAACCGTTCATGTACCTAATTTCTTTTTCATAATAAAGCGCGAATTATTATGGATTCCTGTATACGGTTGGGCATTCTGGCGGATGGGTCTGCAACCGGTAAATCGCGCACGTGGTGCCACCAACATGAAAAAATTAACCCACGCAGTTGCGAAAAAAATAATGGACGGCCAAAACCTGATAATATTTCCCGAAGGTACACGTACAAAACCCGGCCATCCGGTAAAAATAAAGCGCGGATTATTATTTCTGGCACATGAATTAAAACTGCCGATATTGCCCGTTGGTACTGATTCAGGTAAATATTGGCCAAAGCATGGTAAAATGCATTCTGGCACGGCCCACCTGTGGTTTGAACCAATGTTACCATGCACCGCATCATTGGATGAAATTGGGGCGGCAATCAATCGCCACAGCGCATAATAAAAATATAAAAATCCTGCAACCTGTGCAGGATTTTTATTTACACCACGACATACGTTTACCACCGTTATATGACCGCCCCAGTCCTTCGTCTGTGATTATACGCGACAAATTACGCCCATCAGGCAATATGACGCCTGCATCAATACGTCCCAAATACTTATCGTCTGTAATATCAACCAGTTCCACCACTGTACCCACGGGCATTAATTCCACCAACCTGTCCCGCGCCCGATTTGCCATAACTTTTTCAGATTCACACATCCCATTTATTTCAGGCGTATCTATATCAGCAACACGAACACGCACCTTTATTTTTATGCCGTCATCAAACAACAGTCGCGCTGCAAAAGTATCACCATCAATAACATAATCAACAATTGCGGGCGTGGCACATGCCCCGCCCGCCCCAAACATCACAGACCAACAAAGTATTTTGACCACGCGCCCTATGGCAATTTTGGTGACCATGTCGGTTCAACCCCATAAACGCCATCAGGCAATTCTATATCATAAATATTTTGTCCGGTTATATCCACACTGCGAATATGACTGAAACGTTCCATACCGTCCAACGATTTTTCAGTTTCATAATACACCAACCGCCGTGATCCTGGTGCCCAAGATGGGGCCTCCATATACCAGCCACCGGCCAATATTTTTTCATTACGGCCACGCGGATCCATAATGCCGATATAGAATGTATCATCCGCCATTTTTGTAAACGCGATAAAATTACCGTCTGGGGACCACGCAGGTGTTGCATACCGCCCCGCCCCATACGTTATGCGTTCAACATCACCAGATTCTAAATCCAGTATATAAATCTGCTGATTACCACTGCGATCTGAATTAAATGCCATTTTTTTACCATCTGGGGAATAAGACGGACTGGTATTCAAAGAATATCCGAACGTCAATTGACGCAGTTTTTTTGACGCAATATCATATTCATATATATGCGTAATTCCATTTTTAACCAACGACAATGCGATTTTAGTCCCATCTGGTGAAAAGCGCGGCGCAAAGTTCATTCCCCCAAATTGTCCCAAACGACGCTGTTCCCCTGTTTCTAAATCCAACGTCCAAACCATTGGGTCATCATCCCTGAACGACAGAAAGACAACAGTTTGCATATTCGGCGAAAAATGTGGCGACATAACGAAAGTATCTTCGTCTGACAAATAACGCATTCCATGTCCGTCCTGGTCCATAATAGCCATACGTTTTACGCGATCTTGTACCGGCCCACTTTCGGCAATAAAAACAATTTGAGTATCAAAATAGCCAACTTCGCCGGTTAAACGTTCATAAATTGCATCTGCCATAATATGGGCCAAACGGCGCGCAGATTTTTTTGACGCGACCAAACTTTGTGCCTCTATCTGCTCTTTGCCATTGACGTCCCAAACATAGAATTCCAAATTATACCGTCCCCCGGATTCAGCGGCCAATTTTGCCTGAACCAAAACCTGGGCCTTTACCGCGGACCATAATTGAAAATCAGGCATTTTTCCCATTTCAACAAATTCAGGCAACGCATCCCTTGAAACAATTCTGAACAATCCCGTAGATTTCAAATCAGCATCCACCACATCGCGTATCATTTTTGCATCATCGGGATTAACTTTACCAACTGTTTCCAATTTTTGAACCGCGATTGATACTGGTTCAGTGGCCCCGGCAACAATATCAACCTTTAATTCTGCACGTGCAGGCACGCTGAATACAGCACACAGCATAAACACATAAAAAAACTTTTTAATCATAACAATAAATCCTTTCCATAATCAGAATACAACCATTTTATACACATGTTCATAAAAAAGCAAGAAATCGCGCCCACCACAGCACTAAAACCAGACAAAAATTTACAACACATAAATGTTTTTTGTACCACAACACACCAAACAACACAAACGCCCCCACAACCGTAATTACAGCCGTGTTGACACCCATAATTACAAATGTATTGACAAGCGTCAATACAGTGATATAGTCAATTGTAAGTACTGTGGTATTGTCGTCGGTATAGGAGATTGTGTATGCCAAACGTAATGCAGCAATTATTCATAATGAATATCGAAGCACTGTTAAAAGAATACGCAGCATATCGCGCATTTAACAAATCAGACAGTGTCATAAACATGCGAATTCCCCATCAAATATTGGAACGCATAAAAAAACTGGCAGAACAACAACACGTTCCATACCAATTACTAATATCATCTGTCCTGTATTCATTGGTCAGTGCTGACGCCCAACCTGCCCCGCAACAACAAACATTGGTGTAAAAAATGGCATCAAAAATATATGAATCAACGTACAGAATCCTGCAAAGCACAAAACATCGTGTAAACGAAAATATTCAACCGACATTATTTCCAACCGATACTGAATTAAACGATACAGAATATTGGTTGTTTTCGGATTTGTATAATTTATTTGGTGAATCATATGTGGGCAAACATGACAATATAATGGATACTGTTTTAGAAAACATTCATCCAACAGATTTTAAATCAGTTTATCCCCAAACACCAAACGGCATTGCACAACCAAAAACATTTGAATCTTTCTATACCGACCATGCTGTAAAAATCAATCATGATTACATAATCAACAGCATATTTGGCAACACATTGCGTAAAAATGGCCCAGACGCCAAATTGACCAGATATGCATGTTGGAAAATATTACAACCATGGGGCCGAATGATATTTGCCCAATTATACTTTATGAATCCCGGCATAAAATTCACAGAATTATATAACATGTCATATAAATTCGCCCGAATTTATCAGCGCAACGCCCTGACACAATCAAACAAAATAATAAACGGCATCGCACACAGAAACAATGCAAACATGCGCCAATTTAATAACATGTTACACCGCGCATTTTTTTACACATCGGACATAAATACAATAAAAGATTACTATAACATTCGTGGCAAAATATATGATTATATGGGCGTTCATTCATTACTGGCGCGCAGGAATGCGTTAAATCGCGCCATATCCAAACTGGACGAAAACCCGAACATGAATTTCAACAAATTCACAGAAATCCTGTACACAGAATTAATAAACAACCGCGTAAAAATGATTCAGCAAACAAACCGTCCCCCGGAACAGGACATATCCCAAAAGTCAATTTCCCAACTAACTGGTGAATTAAAGAAAATGGAACGAAAATTTATAAATAAATTTGCAAAACAAAGTTTAAGATAAAAATTCAAATAAATAAACGGGGCGACCAAACGGTCGCCCCGTTTTTTATCTTATATTACACATTGCCCCAGTTCAAAATCACATCCTGGCAGCCAATCAATTCCAAACCGGCCGACGACAGGAAGAACTGTAACACTATACCGATACCGAATAACAAAACGAACCCGACCAGCATACCGGTACCCTTTTTACGCAAATCTTCCATTTCAAACTTGCCACTGGAAATATAACCCCACGCCCATCCAGCGATAATGAACGCCGCACCAACAAACGCCAATGTACGCAAAATTTTAAACACACCCTGCATTTGTCCAATCAGTGCGCATAATCCGGATTGATCTACCCCAACACCAGCGGGACCGGCCGCCAATGCAGCGGCCCCACCCGCCAAAACAACGATACCAGCGACACCGAATTTCTGTAACAGTTTTTTCATATAAAACCCCTTTCTTTTTATACAATTTTATCACAATTTTGACGACTGTGCAACGACATAAACACATAAAAACAGCGGCACAATTTATGTGCCGCTGCATTTATGCAACAATTCATATTACATCGCCGGAACGATAATGTATCTGCGCTTCAAAACCGGTTGTGCCTGTGCACAGGAATTACAAGACACTTGTTCACTGCATTTTGAACACGGTGTAATTTGTGCGGCGGGTGTTATGATTTTACGATCACGACGTGGTTCCTGGCCAAAATTGTCCAACGCATACAAATCTTCACACCGAGTATTGCGATAAACAATTTTTTTACCCGTGTCCAAACCACCGATATATTGGGAATAATTGCGCCCATGTTCATTGGCATAATAAATACAATCTGGGCCATCCTGAGTATATCTGATATCACCCTTGTAATAATCATAATATGCGCCACAGCCCGCCAGGGATGTCAACGCGATTACAGAAACCAGAACTTTTTTCATATTTCGTATCCTTGGATTCAAATTCTGCTATCCTCTGTCACACTCCCCGATTCGTGCTTTAATTGTTGCACAAAATTCACGATTGTCAAGTTTGGTTTTTGCTTTTATTCGTATGCAATATTACCAGTACCCGGTAAAGTAAAACATCCATTAACATCACAAAACTGCGTTCCATTTTCCCCAGCAACCATATAACAATCACGAACCGTTTGGGACCCAGCATCACTGGTTGTTCCGGCGGGACACGGTTTTTTATTACCACCTGTACAATAAGACCCAGCTGGACAGGCACCAAACTGCGCCACCAAATTTATTTCTGTCGCATCTATCACTAAAATCCGCAACGGATTGCCCGGTTGCGCACTCCCGCACGATCCCCCATCCCCTGTATTGCATGTATATGATAAAAACACTTGTCCAGAAGCTTCATACGTTCCACCATAATCCACCACATTATACACAAAGCCATTATCAATCCCAACCGTATCCGTACGCCATGGTTCTGTTGCATCACCTGGGTCAAAATAATTTATTGTAACTTCTGACGTTGTATAGCACGCATATAAATTTGCAGGATTTCCCAAACCAAACAAAGCATCCCAAGTTTGTTGTAATTTCCCACGTGTATCAAAATACATATCAGCATTACACGCACTTGCAGAGTTATACCCATTAAATTGAATAATTTTCTTATTTGGTTGCATTGCCCCATTTATCGTTTCAGCCCAATCATCATCATCGTCGTGGATTTTAAATCCCACCCCATATTTGGCCTTCACATCATGATCTGCATACATAGTGTCACTCAGGTCAATATTTTTGTGCAACAGCAATGTTATAACATTGGCATCGCATCTGTTATTAACATCACCACTTGTTATATCAGATGATGCTGTGTATCCACTGCCACTTACACTTAATTCCCCACTCCCCTCCATTGGTCCATAATTGCCTGGACACGCGGTACAACCAAATGTATCCGAACCGGATTCCGAACTACCGTTAACCCAATATTGCCCCTCTGTACATGTTGCAGTCCATTCACACGCTGTGATCAATCCGGATTGATTATTTTCCTTGTATATTGCACCAGCTGGGAAAACACATTGTGTACACGCATTTTTATTATTACCCGATTTATAAGAACCGGGTTGGCATAACAAGCAGGTGGTACCCTTATTATTGGGTTCACATCCCTCGGAACAGTTACCATTTTCATCCATTGTGCAATCGGTCACAAACTCGGCGATTGCGCCGGTGTTAAAGATACATATACATAATAGTGTGAAAAAAATCTTTCTCATTCATTTCCCCCGCCGTATAGCGTTTTTACAATTAAATTTTTGCACGTTTTCCGCCGTACTGTCAAATAATAAAACCACCAAATCCAAACCGGGGGTTGTTTTCGGCATAAAAAATCCGGCATTATGCCGGATTTTTTAACGTTGATAATCACTTAATGGGCGATATTTGTTTATTGTAAAACCCTTGCTGACAAACCACAAACTATCCTGTGGTATTTTTGATGCGGCACCAGGATAAAAATTAAAATCGCCTTTGCCCTTAAATTTTGGCGAATAATTAAACATTGGCTCCAAAAAAGTTTGACGCATATCACTTATACTAATGGCAACATAGGTACCCCACTCGCCATCAGGTATCAGATATATGGTACCAACCGTCGGATCATTTGCATATGCTTTTGCTAATTCACTAATGAAAATTTCCCCCCGGTCTTGATATACTATTGTAGAAAAATCATCACGATTAAAATGCAATTCCACATCGCGCAATGGCTTTTCCTTTTCACATCCGCCCATAAACAATGATGCGCCCGCAATACCCAACATCGGGATTATGCGTTTCAGTTTGTACGGTACCGTTTTTGTGAATTTCATGTTTTACTCCTTATGCTTAATGGATTTTTTAACGTTGATAATCACTTAATGGACGATATTTGTTTATTGTGAATCCCTTATTAACAAACCATAAACTGTCTTGGGATACCTGGGATGCGGCACCAGGATAAAAATTAAAATCGCCTTTGCCCTTAAACTTTGGTGAATAGTCAAATAATGGCTCTAAATATCTTCTGCGTACTTCATTTATTATATCTGTTTTACAGGTTGCCCAATCCCCATCCGGCACCAGATATATTGTACCAACGGTCGGTTCATTTACATATGCTTTTGATAATTCACTAATGCCATATTCACCACGGTCTTCATAGCTTATCTCAAAATAATTATCGGGACTAAAATGCAATTCTACATCACGCAATGGTTCTTCTTTCTCGCAGCCGCCCATAAACAATGATGCGCCCGCAATACCCAACATCGGGATTATGCGTTTCAGTTTATACGGTACCGTTTTTTTAAATTGCATGGTTGCCCCCTTTATTTTTTCTTGGCAATGTATCTGTTGGGACTTTTCCTAACAAATACAAAAAAAGCCTGGAAAAAATTCCCAGACTTTATCCCACATTTGACACAACAGCATATTCAGCGGTCAACGTTTTCGATGATTTTTCATCCCCCGTTTCCCCCCCATTACGACATTTGTCGCATGGCGGCCAATCGGGCGAACCACCAGAATAAAAACGATACAGATTGTTCATCATTATCATTTACGTTAACCCCACATAATATACATGTGTGCCGACTTAATTCACATATAAATATATGACAAAATCATTTAATTGTCAAGTTTTATTGTTCGGAAAAAATTCCCAAAAAAATTATATCGGGACCAAGTGGCCTTTGTATGTTATAATTTAAAAACAAACAGATAACCAAAGGAACATTTACATGGACTATAAAGATTTTGGATTGGTTAATACTACAAACATGTTTATGGACGCGTTGGCGCGCCATTATGCTGTACCCGCATTTAATTTTTACAATATGGAAACATTGACCGCAATTATAAATGCAGCACACGATACGCACAGTCCTGTAATTTTGGCGGTATCTGAATCAGCCTTAAAATACATGGGCGACGATTTATTGCGCGGAATGATTTGGGGACTAAACCTGCGCGAACATAATGGGGTCGCACTGCACCTGGATCATGGTTCATCGTTCGAATCATGCGTTCACGCAATCCAGATTGGTTTTTCATCTGTGATGATTGATGGGTCAAAATTGCCATTTGATGCAAACGTTGATTTGGCACGAACTGTAACAGAATACGCACATAAATATGATGTAACAGTCGAAGCGGAACTGGGCGTTCTGTCCGGGGTCGAAGATGAAAATACACACAGTACCACATCAAATTATACCAATCCCGACGACGTCGTAAATTTTGTAAACGCCACAAACATAGATTCATTGGCAATTGCAATCGGTACCAGTCACGGCGCATACAAACGCAAATTGGCCGACACAGAATTACGCTTTGATATTCTGGACAGGGTTGCAAAACAATTGCCAGATTTTCCATTGGTTTTACATGGCGCGTCCAGTATTCCACAAAATTTTATCAAAACTATAAATGAATATGGCGGAAAAATGTCAAACGCGATGGGCATTGCAGCGGACCAACTGCGCCGTGCTGTTCAAATGAACATTTGCAAAATCAACGTGGACAGTGATTCGCGCCTGGCATTTACGGCGGGCGTACGGGAAACATTGGCACAAAACCCGGCCAGTTTTAATCCACGCGATTATTTAACCGCCGGTCGCCAGAATATTTACAATAATTGCATTGACGAAATAAAAAATATTATGGGTTCAGACGGGAAATTAAAACAGTAACCCACAAGAATAAATTAGAATGCCACCACACACAGATGTGGTGTTATATAAAATGAATTAGAGTAATACAGATGACGACAAAAAATTTGCGTAAAATGCCACTGTAAAATAAATTAGAATGCCACAGATGCGTGCAGTGACAACCACGAAGTGTACAAATGTTACACGAGCTGGTTGTCACCACACACAGATGTGGTGTTATATAAAATGAATTAGAGTAATACAGATGACGACAAAAAATTTGCGTCGTGTATTGAACATACATAAGCAAATTTTTTGTCGCCAGATGTGTTATTATAATTTATTTTTATTTATTTTGCGCGTTCAACGTATTCCAACGTTTCAGTATTTACCACTATTTTTTCACCCTGTTCGATGAACAAAGGAACCTGAACACGTACACCGTTATCCAAAATAGCCGGTTTACCACCGCTGTTGGAAACGGTTTGGCCCTTTAACGCGGGTTCAGTTTCTGCAACTGTTGCGATAACTGTTTTGGGCAAAGATACGGATACGGGCTGTCCTTCGACAAAGTTTACCTTTACCATCATTTCTGGGGCCAAAAATTTCATCTGTTCACCCAGTGATTCAACCGAAACGGTAAACTGTTCATAATTGGACAAATTCATAAAATACGCATCTGAACCATCAGAATACAGATATTGGCATTCTGTGTCTTCGACCATTAATTTTTCAACCTTGTCTTCTGCACGCCAACGGTTATTATCCTTGTTCCCAGAATCAATATCGCGCAGGTCAGCCTGAACAAATGCGCCACCCTTGCCCGGTTTAACCTTGGTAATAGACATGACAGAATAACGTTTACCATTGTGTGAAATAACCCAACCCACACGCATATCATTTGCTATATATGATGCCATAATAAATACCCCCTTGATTTTTGTGAATATTATAAAATCAATACAACACAACGCAAGTGTTTATTGTGCCGCCCGTTTATTTGCCCAATAACGATCAATACTGTCCATAATCAATTTATCAGCCGTTGCACGGTCAGCCCACCCTTTGACCTTGGACCATGCATTTGGTTGCAAATCTTTGTAATGATGGAAAAAGTATTCGATTTTGGACCGTAAAATTTCTGGCAATTGTTCAATATATTCCGTCGCGGTATAAAACGGATCTATGTTATCACGCGGAACACAAATTATTTTTTCATCGCCACCGGACTGATCCTCCATCAACAATGCCCCAATGGGCCGAACCTCTATCAATACGCCGGGCCGTAACGGTGCATTACACACCACCACACAATCCAACGGGTCACCATCATCCCCCAACGTTCCCGGGAAATACCCATAGTTTGCCGGATATGCCATCGGCGTGTGTAAAATTCTGTCCACCCGTGGCAGACCGGTTAATTTATCTATTTCATACTTTACATATCCGTTTTCTGGAACCTCTATTATCGCATTCATATTTTTTGGCGGTTCTTTGCCGGGTATAATTTCTTCTATATTCATAATCATAAACTCTTTTTTTGCTGGGCCATGTTATCATAAAAAAACAAATTTGCAATTTCGAATCGGCCTAAAAATAAAAATCCCGCACTTGCGGGATTAATATGAACGAACCCCAAACTACATACGCATTGGCATCAAAACAAACAATGCATCCGTATTTTTATCCGTAGACTTAATAATAGTCGGTGATAATGGGTCCTGCATTTCCATTTGGAATTTTTCGCCCTCTACCTGGCTGGCCACATCCATCAAGAATTTCACATTAAATACAATTGTAAACGAACTGTCGCCATTATATTCTATATCCAATTCCTGGGTTGCGGTACCGGCATCTGGACTGGACGCATTAACAACCAATTTATTCATTGAAAATGTCAACTGCACAGATTTAGTCTTGTCCACACTGGCAACAGACACCAAATCAACCGCGTTCAAGAACTGCTTTCTGTCCAACACAGCGATTTTATCGTTACCCTTTGGTATAACGACGCGATAATTTGGATACTGCGCATCAACCAATTTGCTGGTCAATGTCGCCGCACCAACTGTAAAGCGTGCCTTGGTATCTGATAATTCAACCGTAACATCATCAACGGTGGCATCTTCTAATAACTTGGACAATTCGCCAATGACACGACGCGGCAAAATTACCGCTGGCATTTCCACACTGCCCGCAGGTGCCGGCATGGCGCACAATGCCATACGCTGGGCATCAGTTGCAACCGCCGTTAACATTTTTTCTTTGCTGTCATCTGATATATGGAAATAAATTCCGCCCAAATGATACCGCACATCATCAGTTGGGATTGCGAACTTTGTTTGATTTATCAGGTGTGCCAAATCCCCGGTGGTCATCTGGAATTTAGTGGTCAAATTACTGCCCGCCATTGCCGGAAAATTTTCCGCCGGCAACGTTGGCAAATGAAAAACAGCGCGTCCACTGGACACAACCAATTGATCACCAGACTGCTTAAAAGATATTTCCGCATCATCGGGCAATTTACGAACAATATCATACAACATTTGAACCGGAACGGTTGTTTTACCACCCAATGTAATATCTGCGGCCACATGTTCAACCAATTCCAAATCAACATTAGTTGCAGATAAAACCAAATCGTCCGCGACATCGATTTTAACATTCATCAATATTGGCAAAGTCGCACGTTTTTCAACAATGGACTGCATATGCCCCAGCGCACGAATTAAAACCTGACGAAATACTGAAAATTCCATAATGTGCTCCTGTTAAAATATTTTCGTCCTACATTCTTTCTAAATCAGTTTATCAAAAAACCCCGATTCGGTGCAAGGGTTATTCCAGGCAAAATACCCCACCCCCAACACACATATCATGAAAAGAATTCCAGTTTATATCTATTTCTGTAATATTGAATTTGCCAAATCAATAACCGGCGTATTCATCCATTCTGGATCATCACGTCGTACTGGCGCGCCACGTTCCATGGCGGTTTCACATGGATGGTCATCAGCCAACCAATTTTCCAACAAATCGCCCGCCAACAAACCAACACCTGCACCCGCAACCAAACCAATTCCCCCGGTAAACGGTGCCAACAATAATCCAATTCCAGTTGCAGACGCCACTTTGCCCGCAACAGCCGCCCCACTAATTTGAATTGTCGGTTCAGCCAAATTGCCGGTAATTTCTATTGAATTTACGACGTTTCCTGTTAACGACAATTTCAATCCGCGCACTGGCACAGTTGTTAACGACAATTGAATTTTTTCATCACCCAAATCCAACCGCCCTGCCAAGCGAACATTTATCGCATTTGTTTCAACAGCCACCCCATTTTGTGTTTCTATTAATCCTTCGCGTAAAATTGTATTTACCGTCGCACAAGAAATTTTTATCTGATTATACTTTTTTTCTGAACTAAATAAATCCTGAATACTGTGACGCAAAGTTGTCAAAAAGTCCGTACCATATATATTGGACACCAACGCCGAATGCGCATATCCCGGCGCAGCAGAATATATTTTCACGGGCCCGGTTATTGTCTGCATCCATTCAGACAGATTACTGCCGGTGACCTCTGTATACATATCAAAATTTACTGGTAATTCAGATATAAAATCCCTGACATTAATTTGATTCAATAAATTTCCAATTACGATATTACGCCCGACACCGCCAACACGCGCATACATACGCCCGTCTGAATCAATATTTATATTTGCAGCCACCCGAACATCACCATCCGCTATATTCGTTGCAGAATCAATACGCACCCGTCCATTTTCCAATTTGATTGTCACATCTGTATCACGTAAATTTAAATCACGATAGACTATAAAATTATCCAGCATCACATGCAAATTTGCATTAAATTTCAAAAATTCAGCACCATACAGTGGAATATCATGAAAAACATTTAATTCCCTGTCTGGCCGCACCCATACCCCATCATATAAATCAGGGAATAATTCCAACAAATTCAGCGAATCAGATTCCAATGTCGCACTTATCACCGGCATCTTTCCAGACCAGTCAACATTACCAGAAAAAGCCAATGTATTTCCACGTACCGTTACCGATGAATTTCGCAGTGTTAACTTTTGCCAATCATATCCCCCGGCAATATTAACATTCACCGTTGGCATCGGTTCCAGATTTAAATTAAAAATCTTGCCCAGTTCTGCAATATCAGGAATATCGCCCTTGATTATAAAATCAATTGGTGCCTTGCTGGTACCTTCCAGTGCTATATTTGCAATCAGTGCCTGGCCACCTGTGGCAAATGCGATTCGCAATGGATACACCCGTCTTTCTGCATTGTATTGTGAAAAAGCCAAAATAAACGGAAATACCTTTCTGCCATTTTTTATCCATCCGCTGTATTCGCGCGTATCACCATGTGGAATATACCGAATTTGAAACCCTGGCAACGAATACATCGCCCCCAGAAAATCAACATCTAAATTTTGAATTTCCAACACCCCCAGTCCCGGATCAGTAAACGGAAAATCGTCTGGTCCAACATTCAAAGTATCACCACCGGCATCAACAGATTTTTGATTGTCCGCCCCTACATCGGGCATAACTGAAAATTCACCATTTTCATTTTGCTCTATACAAATATCAGCATCATATATTTTGATACTTTGAATTGTGGGCCTGTCCTGAAACAAAGAAATTAAATCCAACGTTACGTCTATTTTTTCAGCACTGAATGCATTGTCATGCGTGGCCCATTGGGCGTTTGGTACCCGCACCTGATTCAATTCAATTTGTGGCCGCAAAGACAATTTCCACGACACGGCCCCGTCTATTTGTACCGGCAAACCAGTTGCATCTTGTAATACAGCCAACACACTGCCACGCAGTGTTTCCAAATTTATTTGCGACAACGCAATTACAACCGCCACAATCAGCCCCATTATAAACAGGACCAACACGCGCATAATTTTAAAAAAAGTACCTTTTTTTTTCTTCGTTTTCACCATTTCCACAGCTATCTTTTACGGCAATTTGAATTCCAGGAATTTTATTACCGGTTGCATAAAATCAGGTATCGGTGCACGCAAAGTCATCGTTTTTCCGGTGCCTGGGTGCTGAAATGTTAACTTATACGCCAACAAAAACAAGTTATTTGTTGACAACATTGAACGCAACGGTGCATCCAGTTGCTTATCCGCCCCATACAACATATCACCGACAATCGGCGCATTCAGACACACAGCACTGTGCACACGCAATTGATGCGTACGCCCAGTTTTTGGTGAAAACAGAACCCACGATAAATGTCCACCGGCCTGGGATAAAACCTGATATTCAGTAATTGCACGTTGTGGCCGTTGCCCCGTTCCCCCATTCAAACGTGCGGGTGTGTCAAACACCTGGCCTTTGACCATATAATTATCAATAACCCCACGCGCCGGGCGAACATCGCCATTTAACAATGCCAAATATTCTTTATGTGCGGATTTATTTTGAAATTCATCGGCCAACACCTGGGCGGCACGCTGATTTTTTGCCACGACCAAAATCCCACTGGTTTCACGATCCAGACGATGCACCAACGAAATTTTATCATACGGAAATAATGCGGCCGCCATTTTATCCACAGATTTTCGGATTCCCGTTCCGCCCTGAACCGCCAACCCAGCCGGTTTATTAAACACAACAATATCAGTATCATCATGAATGATACACTGACGCAATTTTTCCAAATCAGACAATGAAAAATTTGCCCCAGTTTCTGTTTTTTTTGTTGGTTTGGCGGCATAACTGGCCACTGTTGGTGGAACACGCACCACATCACCGGCATGTAAAATTTCCTGGCCACGGGCACGCGATGAATTTACCCGAATTTGTCCGCCACGACACAGTCTATAAAATTCACGTTGGGGCATTGATGGATACCGACGCAAAAACCAGCGCAATAACCGCGTACCATCTTCGACCTGGGAAATTTCAACCATTTCCGCCATTTTACCCCGCCCACGGCATTATTCGCCGTACGTTATTCTGACAACATTTTCACCATTTGGATTGGTACACGTTCCTGTGGCACCACTTTCCGTGCGCCCGGATGCCTCATACCCAACGGAACCATCCCAGCCCTTGGTTATAAAATATTCACAATCAGACTGCGACAAACCATTAATTGATATTACAAACTGGCGCGTATTTGATGGATTGACATTGATTTCATATGTACCACCATACGGATTTTTATTTGACATACCAATTGCCCCAAATATTGTTGCATTATTGATATTTGAATAATCATCATATTCAGTAAAAGTTTGACGTACCTGTGTCACCATTTGCAATACTTGGTCATTAACCTCGTTATGTTTTTGCATGTTCATCGCACTGGATATTGCCGCAATTGCCGCCACGGTAATAACCCCCATAATGGCCAACACCCCCATCATTTCAATCATTGAACGTCCAGATTCTTGTTTCATGTATATAACCTCTATTTGATATTTAGTTTTTTATATTCTATCATAAAAGGTATGAATATTCAATTTTCTGATTTAATTGAAAACAGTCCCAACGCCCCCGGCGTATACAAAATGTATGATTCAGACGGGACATTACTGTACGTGGGCAAGGCTAAAAACCTGTACAATCGTTTAAAGCAATACACAGATATATCAAAATTGGAACCCCATAAACAGGTTATGCGTACCCTGGTCGCCCGTGTTGACTGGGAAACTGTCCCCACAGAATCAGACGCATTATTGTTGGAACAGCACCTGATAAAAACGCAAAAGCCTAAATATAACATCATGCTGACCGACGGGAAAATGTATCCAATGATTGCATTAACCCAATCGGAATATCCACGCCTGTTAAAATTTCGTGGTAAAATATCCCAACGTCGTGACGTATATGGTCCATACCCATCGGTAAATGCGTTAAACGAAACGATAAAAACAATTCAAAAGGTATGCAAAATTCGTACCTGTACCGATACGTTCATGCGCAACCGCACCCGCCCATGCCTGCTGTATCAAATTGGCCGATGCAGTGCCCCATGTACAATTCCCCAAACAGATTATGCTGAAAATGTTGCATTGGCGCGACGAATTCTGACCGGGGACAGCGAACCAATTATCACAGATTTAACCCATCAAATGAAAAAATATTCAGACGCGATGGATTTTGAATCTGCTGCCGTTATACGTGATAAAATTGCAACTTTAACACAAACATCAACACGCGGTATACGCCGGAATCATGCACACAGCGCGAATTTTGATTGGTCAGATTCTGTAACCGATTTAGAACAATGGTTGGGATTAAAAATAAACATGGCCGGTGTTTTTGATAATTCACACCTGTTTGGAAAAAATCCAGTTGGCGCAATGATAACATTTGGCCATGACGGATTTATCAAGGCTGGATACAGGCATTTCAAACTGCGTGACGCGGCACGTGCCGGCAATGATATTGCCATGATGGCGGAATTTGTATCACGTGCGGTTGAACGTGGCCCAAATCTAGATTTAATAATTGTTGACGGCGGACCAGCCCAATGGAATATCGCACATAAAACGGCCCCTAACATCCCGATACTGGGTGTTACCAAGGGTGTTGTTCGCGATGGCGACGAACACTTTATAATGCCTGACGGCACAATATGTCGCGACATACCAAAAGATTCACGCCTGTTTTTATTACTGCGTGCTGTCCGTGACGAAGCGCACCGATTTGTAATCACATACCACCGAACAACCCGTGCAAAGCAAATGACATCATCCGTATTGGACGAAATCGACGGCATAGGTCCAACCAGAAAACGTGCACTGCTTAACCATTTTGGTTCTGTGCGTGCAATAACTGATGCCAGTCTGGACGCATTAATGCACGTACCGGGCCTGGGGAAATCGGCCGCCGAAAAAATATATGCCCATTTTCATTCAGAAGTGGTATAATAATTGCATTGATATAAAAAACCCAAGGAGTTGCATTATGAAATTTTTCGTAAACTTTTTATCGGCATTTCGCATTGCTGCGGCATTTGCGATTATACCAACAATTATGTTCGGCATGTATTGGACAACGTTCATATTGTTTTTGCTGGCTGCGATATCAGATTGGTTTGATGGATTTTTGGCCCGCAAATATAATGTATGCACAAAATTGGGCGGCGTAATGGACCACATTGGCGATAAATTGTTGGTTGTTAATACGTTAATCATGTTAACTGTTTTAATGCCGGTATGGTTTATCGTTGTTCCAGTAATTTTAATGATTGCGCGCGAATTATACATCAGTGGCCTGCGTGAATTTCTGGGTACACAAAAGATAGAAATGCCCGTACCAAAGGCGCGTTTTTCAATGGGCAAAATAAAAACAACACTGCAAATGATTGCGATTACGGCATTCTTGTTATTATTTGCATTGGCAACATTGGTCACAGACACCATGAACGAAGGAATGTTAACAACAATGAACATATTGTCATATATCGGTATTTGGGGCACATGGTTGGCACTGTTGGCATCATTGTGGTCGGCAACACAATACACATTTACATTTGCCCAAAAATTAAAACAAATAAAAAAATAATAAAAAATCCCGTCAAAAATGACGGGATTTTTTAAAAGCATATAAAACGCGCTGCATGCACTATTTCATGCACACAGCGCGTTTTTCTGTACGTTTAAAACCAACCCTTTCTGGTGCCCTTTGTTTCGGCAAATTCGGTCAAAATTTTCTTTTGCTTTTCGGTCAGTTTTGTTGGCACCGGCATATTTATTTCAATATACAAATCACCAAACGTCCCGGCACGACGCCCCGGCATTCCATGCCCGCGTACACGCAACTTTTCCCCCACCTGGGTACCGGCCGGAACCTTTACAGATAATTTTTTATCATCAATGGTGTCAACCTCTATTTCACCGCCCAATGCCAATGTGGTAAACGGTATATCCGCACGTGTAATCAAATCAGGCCCATTGCGTACAAACCGCTTGTCCGGACGAATATGTATATCCAGATAAAAATCCCCCGCCGGCGCACCGTTTTGTCCGGCCTCACCCTGACCGGCCAAGCGCAACCGCGCACCATCTTCGACCCCCGCGGGTATTTTTACATCCAGTGTTCTGGTCTTGCGTACAATACCTGCCCCATCACATTGTGGACATTTCTTGTCAATTTTATGCCCCAACCCATTACAGTCAGGACACGGTGTTTCCATTGCAAAAAATCCACGCGCCGTACGAACATAGCCTGTCCCGCCACAGCGCGAACATGTGGGTGCCTCTTTCCCATCTGCGGTACCAAAACCATGACACTTGTCACATTCGACATTTGTTGTAAATTTTACCGTATGCGTTGTACCAAAATACGCATCGCGTAAATCAATTGACACATCGTCCAGCAAATCGCGCCCACGACGTTGTGCATTTTCACCACGTGCGCCACCGCCCATATCAAAACCAAAACCACGCATGGCTTCACGCAAAATGTCATCCATACCGGCACCACCGCCCATGTTAAAATGGAACGCCCCATTACCAAATGGATTGGCACCCGCCCCAAAAGGATTTGCCCCAGACGCATTTCCACCCGCAAATGCCGCATCACCAAACCGGTCATATGCAGCACGCTTTTGCGGATCTTTCAAAATATCAAAAGCGTTATTGACTTCCTTGAATTTTTCTTCGGCCGCCTTGTCCCCTGGATTTCTGTCAGGATGATATTTCATCACCAATTTATGGTATGCTTTTTTAATATCAGCATCCGACGCATCACGTGCGACACCTAAAACTTCATACGGATTTTTATTCATTTTTGTATTCCATAATTCTTATGCCCACAAATATATAGATATAATAATATAAAAATCAAGGTTATAAAAATATTTTCCTTTGTATTCATGGGCCATACAACGCACGTTCCAGAATTCTTTCACTTGCAAGATTTGGCAAAATGTACTAATACTATTGTGCTATGACTGAACAAAACACACATTCTTATGACGCATCGGATATTCAGGTATTAGAGGGTTTGGAACCCGTGCGCCTGCGTCCCGGCATGTATATTGGTGGCACAGATGAAAAGGCATGGCATCATCTGCCGGTGGAAATTATGGACAACTCTATTGACGAGGCTGTCGCCGGCTTTGCCAAGAAAATTATTGTAAATTTAATAGACGCCAAAACGATTGAAATAACCGACGACGGCCGCGGAATTCCAGTTGACGAACACCCAAAATTCCCGGGCAAATCCGCGCTGGAGGTTATTTTAACCACCCTGCATTCTGGCGGAAAATTCAATAATAATGTGTATAAAACCAGTGGTGGTCTGCACGGTGTTGGCAGTTCAGTGGTCAACGCCCTGTCATCTGAAATGATTGTGACGATTTCCCGTGACGGATACGAATGGCGTCAAACATTTTCACGTGGCAAACCGACCAGTAAAATGACACGTGGCGACGCCACAAAAAATCATGGCACAAAAATCAGATTCACAATTGACGATGAAATATTTGGCGCAAACGCGGTATTCAAACCGGTCAAGATTTATCGTATGGCCCGCGCAAAATCATTTCTGTCACGTGGTGTACGCGTTGAATGGATATGCAATCCAGAATTATTAACAGACGACATGAATATTCCCGCCCAGACGGAATTTTACTATCCAAATGGTGTGGCAGATTTTCTGGATGAAAAAACCCGTGATAAACCGCGTATTTTACCCAAAATTTTCAGTGGCACGGTTGATTTTCCCGATGATTCGGGTCGTGTGGAATGGGCTTTAACATTTTTAACGGATGAAAACGGTGCGGCATCAGACGATGGCTTTTTTGCATCATATTGCAACACAATTGCAACAATTGACGGCGGAACGCATGAAACGGGCTTTAAATCTGCGATTACCCGCGGGATAAAGGCATATGGTGAAAAAACCAATAATAAATCTGCGGCATCAATAATCAGTGATGACGTATTTGATTCTGTTGCGGCGATTGTATCTGTATTTTATAAAACACCGCAATTTCTGGGCCAGACCAAGGAAAAATTATCCAATCCTGAAATTGCGCGTTTTACAGAAAACGCCCTGCGTGATCCATGGGAAATATTTTTGGCATCAGATCCCAAAACAGCAAACGCATTGCTGGAATTTGTCATAAACCTGGCAAACGCGCGCATCAAAACAAAACAGGTCAAAGAAATCGCCCGCAAAACCCCAACGAAGCGAATTCGTATGCCTGCAAAATTGGCCGATTGTTCCAAACATGGCGTCAGCGGAACTGAGTTGTTTATAGTAGAGGGCGAATCCGCCGGTGGCACTGCGAAACAGGCACGCGATCGCGCGACCCAGGCAATAATGCCGCTGCGTGGGAAAGTATTAAATGTTGTTTCAAATTCCGACGAACGTTTCAGTGCGAACAAGGAATTAAACGAATTAATCGATATTATCGGTGCCGGCACGGTGCGCGATTGGGACGACAGCAAACTGCGCTATGAAAAAATAATTGTCATGACCGATGCCGATGTCGACGGCAGTCATATTGCATCATTGCTGATGGCGTTTTTCTATCAGGTTATGCCCCAGTTGATTTACGGCGGGCACTTGTACCTGTCTTGTCCACCACTGTATAAATTAACATGTGGCACCGAATCGATATATGTCGACACGGACGAAGAACTAGAAAATCTTAAAAATACGAAATACAAAAATAAAAAAATCGAAATATCCCGGTTCAAAGGTTTGGGTGAAATGATGCCGAATCAGTTAAAGGAAACAACAATGTCACCCAAAACGCGTCGCCTGATACGCGTTGACCTGCCGCCGCGTACGGACGACGGTGCCGAAGATACAGAAAAAACCCGTACAATAGTATCCGAATTAATGGGCAAAAAACCTGAATTTCGTTTTAAATTCATCACTGAACATGCCCAATTTGTAAAGGATTTATTTGTATAATTAATCAATTAAGGATAATTTCATGAACAAAACACCACAAAATTATACGCCGCCGCATACACGCGACAGCAAAAAAAATAAAAACACATACACTGTACGTTTTTCTGGCAGTGCGCGTTATTTTGGTGAATACGGTGCAACACCATTACAAATAGTATCAATAAACGGGCAAAATGTTGAAAATTCTGATACATGGGCGCGTGCCGTCCCCTTTCCAAACCCCGCCACCCATAATATGGTAACGTCATTTGCACAATTGAAAACGACAATGGGCGAAAAGTTGGCCAGCACAATCATCGAATATTTGGACAAAGATACATTTGAACCTGCAATACTGCTGTTTCCGACCGGTGAAATAGTATATGATTGGCGCAGACCTGATTTTATATACCGACTGAACCATGCGTCACGTCGCGATTTGCAATGGCAAATAAACATTCGCAAACAATATATGAATAAGTTACGCGAATTACAAAAATAATTCCCCACATAAAACCACACCGGACGTTAAGTCCGGTGTATTGTTTTCCCCATCTGACTATTGGATACCGACGCGGAACTCGTCACCCCATCCGGCAACCACTTGGCCACCGATGGTGCATTGTATGTCTTCAAATCCGTTTTCTATATTATTCTTTTTTACCACATGACTGGTTATTAATCCACCCGCTGTCCCCAATACTACACCAGCAATGGAATCAGATAACAGACGTGATGTATTAAATTTACCTTCTTCGTTGCGCCATACCGTTAACTTTAACCCAGATGCTATATCATTCATCTTTGATGCCGCACTTTCTATACGACGCAGGGATGCAGCCTGGGATGCCGCCAGTTCCGCCGCAGCGGCCGCAGCAGCATCTGCATCAACACCACTGATGCATTGTTGTATTTGGGTATACAACGTATTAACCTGGGACGCGTTCGGATTACTGGCATTACAGTATGAAATTAAATTGTCTATTTGTACCACACATTGTGGATAAGTGCTGCGCCACTCGTTGACTGTATTTATTATAGATTCTGGACACGTGTATCCGACTTCTGGTTCTTCTTCATCAGAAACAGTGGGGGGAACACATGTTTGCGTGTTAGTATCCCATATAGTACTTTTATCAGCACAGACACAATTTTTCCCATCCCAATCAGCAATACTCTCTGGAACCTTGCAACAGGTCGTACATTCAACATACTGTTGCCCCGTCAAAGATTTACACCGTGCCTCGCAAATAGATGTGGTGGTTGGTGTTGTCTGTTGATTGGGTTGTGTTGGTGTTGGCTGCGGTGTCGATTGATCGTTCGATTGAGCCTTAACACAAAACTGTCCAGAAAATGCAGTGTATCCATCCAGGCATCTTCTGTATCGACATAAGGAATCATAAGTGCCTGTTTGTGTTATATTAACAGACACAGATCCAGACGTTGTTTGCCCCGCTCTTAACTCTGAGATAAGAGCATTTGCTATATAACCATCCATTTTGCTTAGTGGTGAATCACCGCACACCCCCAAACTAGATTCATTGACTTTTATCCATGTATCATTTGCACCACGTGTATCTGTACACTGAAAAGCTATACCTTGTCCACCTTCATTTGCAATAACGACTATATCATTGTAATTGCACTGGGAATTTTGGCCACCAGTATCACACATATAGCACAATTTACTTGAAAAACGACCATCATCATTATTATTTACACCGCCTGTTACACCATCCTGAGTCAACATTTCTTTAGTATTAAATTTAGATTCATCACATCTGATGGGGGTGCATCCGCCACGGGCTGAAAATGCGGTTTCTATATGTAATACAAATAGCAATGTTGTAAACAGTAAAACTTTTTTCATAATATCTCTACTCCGTCCCAGATGCCGAAAATAAAGGTTGGTTTAGATTCAGCACGAAATCTTATATTTATAAGTGTATTTTATCATATTTTCTGCGTAATTCCAACAGCGAAATTCCACCGCCACAAAATTATCATGCTTAATTATTTGCAATCGGCAACCAATTGATTAATTTGTGCGGCCAAAACCAAATCAGACTTTTTCAATTTTTCAATTTGTGCAATCGCATATACAACTGTGGCATGATCACGGTCACCACAAACGCGCCCTATTTCTGTCAATGACATATTTGTTGCAATTTTCAATACCGCCATCATCATTTGACGGGCCAAAACAATTGCACGACTGCGGCCCTTGCCACAAACGACGTCATATGAAACCCCCAATTTTTCACACATCATTTTTACCATTGCGATTGGGGTTTTTGCCTTTTGCAATGTATCCGCCAATAAATGTTGGGCAACATCCATTGTTACATTTGCGCCCATTAATTCAGCATACGTTTTAATTTTCATTGCAACCCCGCCAACCAAATGCCCATCACCCGCAATACGTGTTGCAATTTCATCTGCCACATCGGACGCCACGCCTGCACGCATTAACATAACACGCTTTACATTTGTTGTTGGTGCAACAACGTCTGCAACCAAACCAGACGCCATCAGTGACTGCATTCTGCGATCAAATCCATTCAAGTTACCCGGTGCGACATTTGCAGTTAACACAACATTTTTACCCGCCGCACGTAAATCAATAATTAATTGGGCAAATTCTTCACATGTCGCACGTTTACCGGCCAACGACTGAACATCATCTAAAATAAATGTGTCACAATTACGGCAAAAATCCTTGAACGCAAACACTGTTCTGTCATGCAGACTGCGTGTAAATTCAGAAACAAACTGACCGCCAGACATTTTAATTGTGCGCCCCGCAGATGCATTTTCAATACAATCAGCCAATAATGATTTTCCACACCCTGCCGGACCGTAAATAAACAGCGGGGAAAAAGATACCGTCCCCGCCGCCATTTTTTTGCATGCCGACAATACAAATGCATTTTCATCACAACATACAAATGAATCAAATGCCGCCAATGACAAATTGCGCGCATTGTTTGCAACCGGTGCCACCGGCGCAAAAGATTGAACATTGTTGTCATTTGCAACTGGCGCATCCACAACGCCCGCCCCACGAACAACGATTTTCAAATTCAAACCAAAACCAGCCGCAACATTTGCCAAAACATTTTTATGAACGGATCCAATAATATCAGCAGAAAATTGATTTTGCGCCGTCAACACCAACGCATCCCCACAAACATCAAACTGTAACGGTGCAATCCAGGAAGTAAATGCAGCAGAATCCATTTTTGCGGCGATGGCCCCCTTGATATCGTCCAAGTTAGTCATTGTTTTTGTCGCCGCTGCCTGCATCATATCGTTTCTCCTTTCCTTCCCTTCTCAAAGAGTGTCCACATGCGTCAGAGTATAAAAATCACCCGCACATAAACGCTAAATTTCACTGCACACGCAATATAAAATTTAGTGTTTATGTATTTGCCCTACTTTTAACTCTCTCGCCTGTTTATCGGTGTGGAACGTTTTGCGTACCCACCGATTTGTTTGTGATTGGGATTTACTCTCAATCGTTTTGGATACGTCAAATAAGTTAAATGATTAATCCCGTTTTGCAACCAATTGTTAACCAATTTTGGAACATTTATTTTTTGACAACGATTCGTTTTTTTGCCAGTTTTCCGCGCCTTGTATATACAATGTATAGACAAGATTTTTTTCACGCACGAATATAACCACCATCAACTTTTCGCACCAATCCCTGCAATTCCATGACAACCAGAACAGATTTTATTTCCGAAATTGTTTTTTTGACAATTTCTGACAATACAGATTCAGACACAGGAATTGTTCCCAACGCATCTAAAATTGGATTTTCCGAATCGAATTTTTTTTCATTTTTTACACCATCAGGAATATTTTTGTTCACTGCAAAAAAGTCAGATGCCCCATTACACAATTTTGCCACACCTGATTTTATTAATGAATTTGGGCCAGCCGCCCGGGAATCCGATGGATGCGACGGAATTGCCCAAACGGTCCGATTCGATTCGATGGCGAATCGCGCAGTTGTCATACTGCCAGATTTCATATCCGCTTCGCCTAAAATCAATTGTTCTGCGATACCCGCGATTAAATGATTGCGTTGAACAAAGTTTTGTGCCTTTGGCGAAAAACCAACAGGCATTTCACTGATAACGGCCCCACGCGCAACAATTTCCCAATACAGCGATTCGTTTTCCAACGGCCAAACATTATCCACCCCACCCGCCAAAACAGCAATCGTCTGCGAATTGCCACCCGCATTTAATGCACCACGATGCGCCGCCGTATCCGTCCCCATTGCCATCCCAGACACAACCGCAAAATCATGTTCTGCAAACTGGCGCGCCAAATCAAATGTAAATTCCATTCCAGCCACAGTTGCATGACGCGTTCCCACAATTCCGATTGCATTTTTTGTCAGTGTTTTTATGTTTCCACGCACAGATATAACCGGCGGATGATTTTTCATTTTTCGCAACATCGCCGGATATTCAACCATATCATCACATATATAATGTATATTTAACTTATGCGCATATTCCATTTCACGCAAAACACAATCACGAATCGAATCATCCGGGGTCAACATTGCAACCACATTATCGGCCCCACCAAATTTTTGTATTAAATCGTTATATTTTACAGGCCCAATTTTTGGGGTGCGCAGTATTAATAATCTGTTAAATAAATCCGTTTCATTCATATTTTCACTATAAGAAAATTACCATATATATTAAAAGTATTATTTTATAAAAAATCCCACGATAAAATCGTGGGATTAAAAATCACAGACACAATTTAATTATTTGCATCACTCAACCTGTCATAATTAAATTGATTACATTCTGATGGCTTGTTATCACCCTGCCATGCATCGCACTCTTTCTTTAAATCTTCCAACGCATCCATAAATTCATTAAATTCAGCAGGATGTTGATTTTTCAATGCACGTAATTGCGCCAGCAACTGTTCATCGCCTTCTAATGCCTTTTGTCCCATAACCGCGCCACCAATCAAACGATTACCAAACAATTCCATCAAACCGACGCCAACACCGGCACCACCAACTGCGCCACCAACGGTTGCCCATGTACGGCCTGATTTCTTGGCATCCAAAATACGTCCGCGCAATGTTTCTTCGTCCGCCCAATTTCCACATGTGATATTTTGCCCCATTTGAAAATATTTTGTCGGCACATCTGACACATTTATTTTCGGATCTGCGGATTTAACCTCTACTAATACAAAGCATACATTATTTTCAGGATTATTCAGATCTTCTACCATGGAAGAATAATTATTTGTATTGCTGTACCGTGACGCCCAAACAAAGGTATTTCCCATACCGATGTTATTACTTAAACATGCCTGTTTTTGTTTTTCATATTCAGCATTGTTATTGTTATCATTATCATTGTCATCCTGGTCATCGCCATCACTGGAATTATCATTTCCGCCACCAACTGGCACACGAACACTGGACATATCAACCGTCGCCGCCCCCGTGGCCAACGCATTGGCATTTGCCATGGCGGTTATTTGATTTGTCGAAGCGGTTGCACGCGCGGCCGCATCTGTTTCAGGCTGTTCTGTAACCACGGATGTATCCCCCCGCGGTGCGATCATTACCATTTGTGACGCCATGGAACGGCGCGATTGTCCCGCAGGCGTAACCGCCAACGCCGGCATACTGATTAAGCAAACAGCCATCCAAGATACAAATTTTTTCATCTCTCTTTCCCGTTTTATTTTTACCATATTATATCATAAAACAGCCTTAAAATAAAGAATAAAAGCATTGCCAATAAAAAACACCGCATATATTTGCGGTGTTTTTACTATTTTTTCCACTTCCATTCTATTTTTGATTCTGTTCCGTTTATCAATCGCCCTATATTAGACCGATGACGCCACAAACATAACAGTGCTATTGCTAAAAAAGGCCACCCCATTTGAAAATCAATTGCGAATCCCAATATCGGCATCAAACAAAAGGCAACCACCGCCCCCAATGACGAATACCCCGATGTTAACGCCACAATCAACCATTCAACACCACATGTAATAAATGCAACTGGTGACGTAATCAACAATACACCGAACAAGGACGAAATACCCTTGCCCCCACGGAAACGCAACCAAACCGGGTAACAGTGCCCAACAATTGCGACAAATCCACACCATGCACCAAAAACAGGCCCACCAACAACATTTCCAATAATCACTGCGGCGATTGCCTTGGCCATATCTAAAATCCACGTCAGTGCGGCCGCGCGCAAACCACCAACGCGCATGACATTTGTTGCCCCGATATTTCCACTGCCAACCTTGCGCAGGTCACCCTTGCCCATAATTTTGGTCAATATCAATCCCATGGGAATGGACCCCAACAGATAAGCGACAATAATTGCGCCCAGATAAATAAAGCTAAAACCGTCAGATATCATTTTATTTTTCCTTGATTTTATGTTTGTTTTCTATAAAATAGCAAAAAGCGTGACTAAATAAAAGGAAAATAAAGTGGCAAATCACAAGTCATCTAAAAAAAGAATTCTGGTAACGGAAAAGAAAAATGCCGTTAACAATTCACGTCGCAGTGCGGTAAAAACAGCAACTAAAAAGGTTTTAATCGCCGTAGAATCTGGGGACAAAGCCGCGGCCACAGTCGCAGCCCGTAATGCGGAAAGTCGCATTATGAAATCCGCGGGCAAGGTTATGCCTAAAAAGCGTGCCGCACGCAAGATTTCACGTCTGACCAAACGTGTTGCAAAAATGGCATAAATTTGCTGTCAGAATTCTGAAATAAAAACCGCCCGTTTGGGCGATTTTTAATATAAAAAATACCGCCGTAACTGGCGGTATTTTTTATTTATTTAGTTCAATGGTGCACCCCAATGCTGTTGTATTGTGCGTTCTGCATCCATCGGGCTGACCAATACCTGTGGCGTCAGTATAACAACCAACACATCACGTGTCGCAGATGTTTCGCGTGAACCAGACAACGCCATAAAGTCCGGATCACCCAAACCATAACGCGTGTCATTATTTTCCTGTTTTTCAAATCCAGATACAACCAACATCTGCCCGGATTCCATGATAACTTCCTGCATAAAGCTGCGTTCTTCTACCTCTGGCAATTGCAAAGTCACTTCACCAATTGTCTGGGTGGACATGCGCAGCAATTCACGCACCGACATTCTGAACAGCAACAAAATCTTGCCATTTTCCAAAACGTTCGGCAACAACTGCATTGAAAATCCAGTTTCCAAATCATCCTGGTCAACGGTACTGGATTCAACGGTTGTGAAATTACGCGATTCAAAACGTTTAATATACCCTGTTGTACGTGTATTGTTTACCGGTGCAACACGATTATTACGTGTTGTAACCCCAACATTTGTAACCAACGATACCTTGCCCTGCTTTGCCAATGCCTGAATCAGCGCATCTGTACCGGCCAACCCAGACAAAGAACCATTTTGAATCTGATCCTGGGTATATGCACCAGAAACAACCTTTCCATCCTCTATGTGGGTGGCACCTGTGGCTGCGGACACAGCATTGGACAGAACGGCAATGTTCATGGAACTGGCCTCGGTACTGGTCAGGTTATTTTTCGGATTTGCAACAATATTCAATCCAGACGCCGAATTAATTGCCGCCGCCAAATTCAATCCAAACGCCGAATCATTGGACACAGATACCTGTAACACTTTCACATCAATTGTGACCAACTGTGACAAACGTCTGTTTTGACGTTCAATATAATCGGCCACACGCGCCAACGTAGACGGTGGTGCAGTAACAGTTATTGTCCCCAAACTGCGTGAAACAGTAAATGTTGCATTTTCAGTATCACCAATTATTGTATCCAGCGCATTTTCAATTTCATCCCATTCCTTTAACGTGGATTCCAATGAAACGGTATTTCCATCATCTGTTTCAACGGCCGTTTGATATGACACATCTGTCCCCAATGCGTACAATGTGAACGTCTTGGTTTCTGTTTCATAAAACACAATTGCAGACTTGTCATAATACCACAATAAATCCAAATCTGTGGCAACCTGGGATAACAATCCAGACAAACTGCCCGTATATGCAATATTAATTGTCTTTTTTAATTTTTCAGAATTTATCTGATTATCAATTTTAACGGGAATCCCAGTAATTGACGTAATATCATTGGACAAAGACTGTAACGTCACAGGTTCATTCAACAAAATCGTAATACCAGTATTTGTTTCAAATTGTGACGGCAAATTATTTCTGTGTTCCAACAATGTCGACGTTGCGCCCAACCAAACACCTTCGGACATGGTGACGGTATCACCACTGGCAACCTTGGCCGGGGGATTTTTTGACATTTCAAACGCGTCATACGCATTTATAAAATCCTGGTCCACAGATGCCGCGACCTTGGCAGAATCCTTGGTGGTACATCCGGCAACCATTGCCCCCAAAACGCCACACATAAACAAATACTTTATCGGTTTGGTCATATTTATGTTCTCCTCGGTCCGAATGGTAAGCTTACTCTTCTGTTGTAGATATTACCAAAACACGGTTTCCCTTGTAAAATTTAGCATACGGTATTGGGGTGGCACGCGCAAAATTACGCACCAATGCAGACGCCACATCAACAAAGCGTCCCTTGAACACCGCGCTGGCCTCTATTGGGTATTCACGTGATGTTGCCCAAACCAAATCCCAACCTTCTTTATTACACCAATCCTGCAAAACTTCACGCAGGGTTTGTCCACTGGCAACAACCCATGAACGTACCTGGTCGGTTAAATTCACTGGTGCTTCTGCATCTGCTGAAATATCAACTGCAATTTCAGTATTCAGATTTGAACGTTCCACAACATTCCCAGTTACACGATCAACCACATTACCGTCGGAATCAACATACAACGCAACATTAACTTCGCCTGTGGCACGGTCCACAACATTACCCTTGGAATCCAAATAGTAATTATCACTGGCCAATTCCAGCATATTACCATCTGCATCAACGTACATACTGGTGTTATCATTGGCGGCGGCAATTTCCTCTTTGCTCATGCCGATTTTAGCCATAAAAGCCTCATACCCATTACGATATTTATTGCAATCCTGGCGACTGCTGCGCGCAACTGATAATACGGTTCCACCATCATCTTCTAACATTTCACGTCCCAACAATGGCATTTCAGCCCCAGAATTACACGGGTCATCAAAACCGGCCGGGACCTGGCTGCCATGCAACATATTTGCACCACCAGACCATCCATTAAAATCACCATCAGACGTACTGCCCAAATTAAAATTATTTTCGACGACCAAATCCGCCCCAATTTTTGAAACTATACGAATATTATCATTGCTGTTTGCACCAGATGTTGGATTACCCTCGTACGCAATTTCAACATCGGCATCAGACCCGGCAAGTGGCCATACAGGCACCTGTTGCTGCGTGGCATCAGCCGGCTGGGCTGCCTGTTGTGCGACATCAGATTCCGGTTGTGTTGAATAAAAAACCTCTGACGTGACAACCTGTGGCAAATTTTCCGCGGCAAAACAATAGCCCGCTGCGGTTGCAAACATTGCTACAATCAAAAACTTGCGGAACATAAAACTTCCTTTCCTGGTATATGTTACTATATAATTTATATGTTATTATAACAACTTGACCGAATCTGTGCAAGGCTAAATCGCACCTATAAATTATACAACCAAAGATAAAATCGCACGAATCGATAAAAGATGTTATACTAATCCGTACTAAACATAAACAAAAGGACTGTACATGCAAGACATGCTGCTTGTCATTGGTGTTATTGTTATTTTATTGGTTCAAATTGCGATACTGTATTTTGCATATGTTTCAAATGCACGCATGCGCGACCTGTCAAAAACGTTGACCCACCAATACAACATCATCGTAAAAATACAGTCCACATTAAAAAATAAATCAGCCACCAATGCGGTTGCTGAAAATGCAGAAATGATATACCAGGATTTATTACAAAATCTGATACCAATCATGGCGGCAATCGACGTAATGCCACGCACAACATCTGAACATCCACTGTGGCGCGCCCTGGGTGGGATTATGGATGAATATGCCAAAAATCCATTTACGTTGGAAAAATTACGTCGTTGTATAAAACTGGATGCCGAAGTTGCCCGCAGTATCGATAATTACATGAACCGCGCAGATGCGTTTTTAAATCATTTAACCACCACAGACCCAGATGGCATATTGGCCGCCACATTCACAGACGGTCTGTTGGGTCAATCATTAACCCTGTTTGCCCAGGCAAAACAACTGGCCGCGCAAACAAATGAATAATTTAATGCCAAAACTGTCTGAAAATCTTATTCGGGAAATATCAGCCAAGCGAAATGAACCATCGTGGCTGCTGGAATGGCGAATATCTGCATTTAAAGCATGGAAAAAAATGACTGAACCCCACTGGGCAGAAATTGATTACGCCCCCCAGGATTATAACAGTTTTAATTATTATAACGAAGCGCAACCAATTGATAATTCCGACCTGCGTGAAACGTATGAAAAAATGGGTTTGCCGGAAAGTGAACAACGCGCATTGTTGGGCATGGCCACAGACACCGTTATCGACAGTCGTTCCGTACACACATCATACACGGACGAATTAAATCGTCGTGGAATAATATTTTTACCATTTTCAGATGCCGTTATAAAATACCCGGACTTGGTCAAAAAATATTTGGGCACAGTTGTTCCAGCATCCGATAATTTTTATGCCGCATTAAATGCCGCTGTATTTTCAGATGGTACGTTTGTATATGTTCCCAAAAACACAAAATGCCCCATTGATTTGGCCAGTTATTTTAGAATAGAAACCGCAAAAATCGGGCAATTTGAACGAACATTGATTATTGCTGATTCTGGCGCAGAATTAAGTTATATGGAAGGTTGCAGTGCCCCCCGCCGCCCCAATCATCAATTACACAGCGGTGTTGTTGAAATAATCGTTCACGACAATGCAATTGTAAAGTACGCAACGGTTCAAAACTGGTACGCGGGCGACTATTCCAATGGCAAAAAACATGAATCCAGCGGTGGAATTTTAAACTTTGTAACAAAACGTGGCCGATGCGATAAAAATGCGCGCCTGGATTGGACCCAGGTTGAAATTGGTTCCGCCATGACATGGAAATATCCATCTACTATATTGGCGGGCGACGGCGCAAAATCAGATTTTTATTCATTATCCATAACACGTGGCGGACAACAGGCCGACACCGGCACAAAAATGATACACATTGGAAATAAAACCATATCAAACATTGTTTCATACGGTGTCGCCCTGGATTTTTCACGTCAAACATTTCGCAGTTTGGTCAGTTTTACAGGCCACAATTGCAAAAACGCATCAAAATGTGACACCCGTTTAATCGGCAACAACGCCGTTGCAAACACATTACCCACAATTATACACAATAATGGCGATAACCTGCAAAGCCATGAAGCCACCACCGGTGCCATAGACGCCACACAATTGGAATTTTTAATGCAGGCCGGCATTGATTCAGATTCTGCCGCCGCCCTGATAATTGGTGCCGCGGCCAGTCCGATTATATCGCGATTACCAATGGAATTTTTGGTTGAATCGCGTCAATTAATTCAAATGGCATTGTCAAAAAAATAAGAACAGGATTATATAAATGTTGGAAATAAAAAATTTATCTGTATCAATGGACGGCAAACAACTGTTAACAGATATAAACATGACGGTTGCCGATGGTGCGCGTCATCTGTTGGCGGGTCATAATGGTTCTGGGAAATCAACCCTGGCCCAAACATTGGCCGGCAATCCCGAATACACAATTGACAATGGCACAATAATATTTAACGGCCATGATATAACGGGCGAAAACACAACAACACGTGCCCTGATGGGAATTTTTCTGGGGGCGCAAAATGTTCCAGAAATACCGGGACTAACCGTACTCAGTTTTTTAAAGCATTCTATGGCGGCACACAAAAATTTTGAAACGGGCCACGATTTATCAATGGGTGAATTTTTAGAAAATCTGGAATCAGCACGTGAAAAATTAGACATACCAAAAGAATGGCTAAACCGCAGTGTAAACGTTGGTTTTTCTGGGGGTGAACGTAAAAGAATAATGCTGTTGCGATTGGTTATGACAAAACCACGTTTGGCAATTCTGGACGAACCAGATTCTGGCGCAGACGCAACCGTACAACGTCAAACAGCGGACATAATACACGAAATGACCGACACAACATTTTTATTCATCAGTCATCAAAAAAACTTTACTGATTTGGTTGGTCCTACAAACATAACAACTTTGTCACATGGTAAAATTGTGATAGAATAAAGGCATAAATTTTATTCCAAGGGGGAAAACATCATGGCACGTAAAACATCACAATCAATATCAACATGGGTACTGTGGCATCCATTCAAATTTGCACTGATTTCATTTGTTCTGATAATGTTGGTTGCAATACTGTTGGGATTGTTTGGTGTTGCATCTGGTGCCCCAATGACAATTGGCGTAATAGCATCAATGATATGCGCTGCATTTTTAACTTTTCGCAAAATGCCAATAAAAAATATGGATCAACGCGGTTTTATCGCATTGAACAATATTCAAATGATTGTCGTTACGACGGCATTTCTGATTTCTGCAATATTGGTTTCAACATATCAAAATGAAATTACTGCAAAATTGATAATACTCAGTACGCTGAAACAAACAATGTTTACGGCATTAATTATTATTGTTGGTTTGTTTTACATGTATTTATGCGGCCTGTTTGTTACAAACCTGTATGCAAAATACATCAGATGTCGCGCAATGGGCATATCACCATGGAAAATAATTTGCACAATGCCATTTGGATTTGGACTGTTGTGGACACCTGGGTATTTAATATCTGATGACACCAAACACGATTCTGCCGTTACGATAAAATCCAAATGGTATTCAAAATTTACCAATTGGATTATTTCCAGTACACCATACACAGTATTGGCATTTGCCGTGACCACAATTTATTCGGGATTTTTTTACAGTTTTAATATGTCTATATTAACAATGGTTGCCGCATTGTTATTTGCAATATGGTATCGCATAGTCGGGCGTACAACATTTAACCGCCAAAAAAATAATAAATACGCATACTTTGCAATCGTGGTAAATATCGTAATTTTGATAACATTGGCCATATGGTACGGCACATTATTAACAGACACCGCAAACATTGCGTTAAATATCAGTGACATTGCACCTGTTGCAATACAATAAAAATGTGCTGGATACATCAAATCAAGACACAGGGGGATTTTATGAACGGAATAATTTTATTTGTTGCATTGATTTTATTTCTGTGGTTTGGACGTTCTATATTAATTCCATTACTGGTTGCAACATTTTTATGGTATTTAATAAATGCGACCGCCACATATTTCAGAAAAATATTTCCATTTAATTCCGACGCCACCCGCCAATCCCGCCCAATTGCGGCCCGCGCATTTGATTGGACATCAAATATATTGGCTGTTTTGGCAATGTGCGGATTAATATACTTTTTTGCCACCCAAATACAACCAATGTTCCGTGAATTATCGGCCGCATTACCCGAATTACAACACAAATTTGTACAGTTTGGAAACTATCTGTCCCAATCATTGGGCTTGCATTTTGATGCGGGCATGATACCAAACATCGCAAACATAGCCGCGGGAATTGGCGCATCTGTTGCTGGCATAGTCACATCCACAGGTATGATTTTGGTATATATGATATTCCTGTTTGTTGAACAAAGCACGTTTAACAAAAAATTTTCAGCATTAATTCCAAATAAAAAAGAATATAAAAAGGCCCGCTTTATCGTCGACAGCATTGATGAAAACATGAAAAAATATTTATTTATGAAAACATTACTGTCGGGAATCACGGGCGTGCTGTCATATTTCTGGCTGCAAATGATCGGCGTTGAATTTGCCGGCATATGGGCGTTCATAGTATTTATTACCAGTTATATTCCAACCATCGGTGCGATTGTCGCATGCGCATTACCCATACTGTATTCATTAATAACCGCCCCCACACTGCAACAACCAATTTTAACCGCAGTTGGCCTGATTGCATTACAGGTAATATTTGGTAATATTTTGGAACCCAAATTTACTGGCAAAACATTAAACTTGTCCACATTGGCAATTTTAATAAACTTGGTATTTTGGGGAATGATTTGGGGAATTGCCGGCATGTTTTTCAGCGTGCCATTACTGGTTGCGATATTCATTATCACTGCCCAATTTGATTCAACACGTTGGATTGCGGTGTTATTATCCGCCGATGGAAAAATTCCGGATAAAAATGACGAATAATAAACGGTGCTGTATGCACCGTTTCCGCCATTTTTTTATTATTTCAAACGACGCATAACCGCAATTGCATTTTCCAAAATGACACGCGCAGATTGTGAATCCAATCCACGTTTTATATCAGCAACACGCACACGTCCCATATCATCCTGGGCGGCGCGACTGGTTAATGTTTCATCTATAAACGCAATTGGTAAATCGACGTATGTACACAATTCCGCCGCACACGCACGAACCGCATCGGTTGTATCTGACGACGAACCATCCGCATGCAACGGCAACCCAAATACAATACCAACCGCATTTTCCACACGCGCCAAATCTGCGATTTGTCGTGCAATTGATTGCGCCCCCCGTCCGGATAAAATCGCTGGACGAACAAACACAAATTCACGCGACACATCAGACACCGCAACCCCCGTGCGACGCGCGCCCCAATCAATTCCAATTATGCGCCCCATGCGCGGAAAATCGTTGAAATTCGGCAAAATCATTGTATAATTCCCCTTGATACTTTTACAGATTATAAACAGAATAGGATTCAAAATGGCATTTAGCAAGCAACAATTACAAAAATTTGCTGATTTGATACACATTGAAATAACGGATGACAAACTGGAACAAATGAATATCGATTCGGTTATTGAATGGCTGGATAAATTGCAAAAAATCGACACGACCGGTGTTGAACCAATGTTAAACCCGGCCGAACACAAATTACCCCGCCGTGCAGACGTGGTGACCGATGGCAATATTCGCGATGCGGTTTTGGCAAACGATCCTGATACCGCCGGGGTATCCCGCGGTTATTTTGCAGTACCAAAAGTTATGGACGAATAAAGGGGGCACGTATGGGCACAAAAAAACAACCAACATCACAATTACCAATATGATGAGTGAGCGCAACATTTGCTTCCCTGTGTCATGCAAAATAAAACAAGACCCCCAAAGTGTCACAGATTACATAGAAACACTGGCCGGCAAAAAAATACCAGAAAGCAGTTGTATTCAATATATAAAAACCAATTATCAATACAACAAAAACATAGCCAGACTAACCCGACCCCATTGTAAGGAAAACATGCCAAAAAATTCAGATGATAAATATATTGAATTATTATTTGGGTTAAAAAACAGCCCAATGTGTTTTTATGGGGATTGTATTGGGAATATTGCTGCCGGAACATGCCGCGATAAATTTGTTATAAAACATATTGGATTAAAATTTTTTGCAAACAAATACACAAAAACAAAATAAAAGCGAAATACAATGATTGATTTAACAATTACAGAAGCATTGGAAAAATTAAAATCTGGCGACATCAGCGCAACCGAATTGACGCGTGCACATTTGGAACGCATCGAAAAATATGGTCCCGAATTAAATTGCTATATAACCTTAACACCCGAACGTGCATTATCGGATGCAGCGGCCGCCGACGCACGCTATGCGGCGGGCAATCCCCTGCCTTTGGACGGTATTCCAATTGGTATGAAGGATCTGTTTGCAACACGCGGTATTCGTACAACCGCGGCATCACATATGTTGGAAAATTTTGTTCCACAATATGAATCCACCGTTTCGCAAAAATTTATCGATGCCGGCACGGTTTTGTTGGGCAAAACAAACCTGGACGAATTTGCCATGGGCACATTCAGTAAAACCAGTTACTTTGGCGCACCGGTCAATCCGTGGCAATTGGAACGCAAATTAACCGCTGGTGGTTCATCCGGTGGCACAACCAGTGCGGTCGCATCCGGTTTGGCCATGGGTGGCACGGGCACGGACACGGGTGGTTCGATTCGTTTTCCTGCATCCATAACGGGGTTGGTTGGTATGAAACCAACATATGGCCTGTGCAGTCGTTGGGGTTGTGTTGCATTCGCATCCAGTCTGGATACACCGGGCCCCGTGGCACGCACTGTTGATGATGCCGCGTTATTATTAAGCGCGATGGCGGGCCATGATCCAAAGGATTCAACCAGCGCGGATGCCGGATTTCATGCACATACACCGCTTGAACCAATTTTGGGCGACGGAAAAAAATTACGCGTCGGCGTGATAAAGGAATTTGCAAATGTTGAAATTTCGCCCGATATGAAACGAATATTTGATGCGCGCATCGCAGATTTAAAATCATTGGGCGCGGAAATTGTCGAAGTATCCATTCCAAACATTTTGGACGCATTGGCGGTATACTATGTTGTTGCCCCGGCCGAGGCTTCATCCAACCTGGCGCGTTATGATGGCATGCGTTATGGTCTGCGGGTTGATGGCACCGATTTAATTGATACATATAAAAAAACCCGCGCCGCGGGATTTGGAACCGAAGTCCAACGCCGCATTCTGATTGGTACGGCCGTTTTATCCAGCGAATCGTACGATGTCTATTTTATGCAGGCCGCACGTGTTCGCAGATTGATTGCCGATGCATTTGATCGCGCATTTGAACAATGCGATTTAATTGTATGCCCATCGGGTGCGGGCACGGCACTGCCATTGGATTCAGATTTAACGCCATTGGAATATTACGCATTAGATTTATTCACAGTGGCGATGAACCTGGCCGGCATCCCGGCATGCAGTGTTCCGGCGGGGTTGGCCACTAATGGGTTACCATTGGGTATGCAAACGGTTGGCCGCAAATTTGATGATATGCGTGTGATGCAATTGGCAAAGCATATCGAGCAATTCGCCGGCGTTGATAATCGTCCAACAAAAATAATGGGGAAATAAAAAATGGTGGCCAGAAGTGGAATCGAACCACTGACACAGGGATTTTCAGTCCCTTGCTCTACCAACTGAGCTATCTGGCCAACGTGAAACGAATAATAAAGTATCAAATGATAAAAAGCAAGGAAAAATAAAAATGTTTACGATAAAGGGTAAAACAACAGATTGGGAATTGGTTATTGGACTGGAAACACATATCGAAGTTTTGTCCAACAGCAAACTGTTCAGTGGTGCATCTGCGGACTATAACCCGACCATATCCCCAAATACCCAGGTTTCAATGGTTGATGTCGCCATGCCTGGTATGTTGCCAGTACTAAATGAATATTGCGTTGAACAGGCAATAAAAATGGGATTGGGATTGAACGCAGAAATATCACGCCGCAGCATTTTTGCCCGTAAACAATATTTTTACCCTGACCTGCCCCAGGGATATCAAATATCTCAACCAC